>CALAHF010000045.1 GCA_937891465.1 uncultured Verrucomicrobiales bacterium
AGAGGAGTTTCGACACCGGCTAGATCACAGAAAGTCGGGAGCAAATCAGTGACGTCGACTGGCAGATCATATTCCGAACCCGCCTGGATTTTGCATGGCCAGCGCATGATCGTTGGAACGCGAATGCCGCCTTCGTAAATCATCCCTTTGTTGCCACGGAGGCCGCCGTTCGCATCAAGTTGCTGATTATTTTTGCCCCCGGGGCCGCCGTTGTCGGACATGAAAATGACGAGGGTATTGTCCACGACAGAATCATCTGTTTTGCCATCGCCATTCGGATCGGCGAGCGCTCCAAGAATGTTTCCAAAATGCGCATCAATCCGAGTCACCATCGCAGCCCATTGCTGAGTTTGCTTTGCGAGTTTTGAAAAATGGGGATCATCCGCGTAGGCCGAATCCCAACCGGGAAGCTTGGCAACTTCATCAAACGGACCATGCGGGATTTGCACGGCAAGTAGGCCAAAAAATGGCTGTTTCGTTGCGTTGTAATTTTCTGACTGGGAGCGAACAAATTCGAGCGCTGCAAAGGCATAAGCGTCGTCGCAGTAACTGATTGTCGGGTATTTCGGGTGCGCGTGATTCGACGGTTGCGCGGGAAATTTTGCGTCACCAAGGTATTTCAACATCGTATTCGGAGCGAGTTCCAGTCCACCTTTTGCATTTCCTTTTGCCGGAGCACTCCACAGCGTGGGTTGAAAAAATGTGTGCGCCCGAACGTGATGCAGCTCCGTCAAAACATGCGTGTAGCCATGCGAAGTTGGCAGGGTTTGCACGTTTTGGATGACGGGATTTTTTTGCTCTTTCGATCCGCCGTATCCCCATTTCCCCCAATATCCAGTAGCGTAAGAGGCAGCCGAAAGCGCATCACCCATGGTCACATCATCGGTGCGAATCGCTTTCTTGGCGTTGTCTGGATCATTTCGATCCGCAAACGTGTGCCCCTGATGAAATCCGGTTTGCTGCGACGAACGAGCCGGCGAACAAACCGTGCATCCATAAGCATGGGTGAAATTCATGCCTTCGGCGGCGAGTTTATCGAGGTTCGGAGTTTTCACTGACGGCAGACCTTTGGCGCGACGCTCGGCCTGGCCATTCGGCCCAATCGATCCCCATCCCATGTCGTCGACGTAAAAATAAAGAATATTGGGACGAGGGGCGTCAGCAGCGAAAGTGAACGTGCTGAGACAAAGAAGGGCGGCGAGTGGGAGTTTCATTGCGATGGGATTCTATGACACACCAAGGGTCCTGCAATCGCATGTTCAGCGTGGTAGTCTGCGGCATATGACTTTTGTGAACCGATTTTTGATAATCGCATTTATCCTGGTTGGTCAGGTCATTTCGGCCGGCGAAAAACCAAATATTGTTGTTATCATGGGGGATGATTGGTCGTGGCCGCACGCAGGAATTCTGGGAGATCCTGTTGTGAAAACGCCGACGTTTGATCGAATTGCCCGTGAGGGTGTGCTTTTCGAAAATGCGTATGTTTCGGCTCCATCGTGCACGCCGTCGCGTTTTGCCATCGTATCCGGGCAGTATCATTGGCGGTTGGAGAGCGGAGCGAATTTGGGAGGTTCCCTCAAGTCAGACGTTCCGGTGTATCCAGATTTGTTTGCGAGCGTTGGTTACCGGACGGGATTTTGTCGCAAAGGGGCGAGCCCGAGCAAATATGAATTTCGGGGGAATGATCCGTTTGGCGCAAGGTTCAAAAACTTTCCCGAATTCTTCACTGCTCACGATAAAAAGATGCCCTTTTGTTTTTGGTATGGCGCGGGTGAGCCGCATCGGGCCTACGATTGGCAAGCCAGCTTGAAGAGTGATCTCGATTTGAAGGCTATTCAGGTTCCACCTTATCTTCCTGACAACGAAACGACTCGCACCGACCTGGGCGACTATTATTTGAAAGTCGAACAACTGGACCGCTTTGCTCGCGAGATCATCGAAACCCTCGAAACTGCGGGTGAATTGGAAAATACGATTGTGGTGATGGCAGGGGATAACGGGATGCCTTTTCCGCGCGCCAAAGCAACGCTTTATGATTCCGGGACGCGAGTTCCCCTGGCAATTCGCTGGGGAAAAAATGTGAAAGGTGGTCGCACGATTTCTGATTTCGTGAGCCTGACTGACTTGGCCCCAACCTTTCTCGAAGCATGTGGATTGGACGTTCCCGGTACGATGACGGGACAGTCGCTGATTCCGGTTCTTTCCGGCGAAACGACTGAGTTTCGAAAATCGGTGCTCACCGGAATGGAGAGGCATGTTTACCCCAATTCGTCGCGCGCCATTCGCACTGCTGATTTTCTTTACGTTCGAAATTTTGCTCCGGCTGCCTGGCCGACTGGGAAAACAAAGGGCGAGCCGCTTCATTTCGATTTTAAGAAAACTCCGTGGCCGACTGTTCCCGGAGCCTTTTCTTACAATGTCGATCCCGGTCCGACAAAACAATGGATGCGGGAAAACGCGACGACGGGCGAACACGCCGAGCTGCATCGCCTCGCTTTCGGGCAGCGAGCCAATGAGGAATTATATGATTTGAAAAGCGATCCGGACCAGCTCAACAATGTGGCTGATGACAAAGCGTTTCGTGACACGCGGAACCAACTTTTGAATCAATTGACCGCCGAGCTGCGAGCCGGCGGCGACCCGCGATTTGCTCTGCCCCATCATGCGAGTTTCGACGTGAGAGGCTGGACCGTTCATCTCAGCGACAAATTGTGGCAAACGGAGCCGGTCTTCACCTCAACGATGCTGGACTTGCTCGCGGTTCAATTGGAGCGGGTCGTTAAAGTGGTTTCTAAAAAGGCGTTGGGGCGGCTTCGTGAAGTTCCCATTTGGATCAATCCGGTTTACGAAGGCGTTCGGCCGACAGCTGAATATCATGGCGGAGTTGGCTGGCTAAAGAAGAACGGTCGCAATCCCGCGATGGGGAAAGCGATCGAAATTACCAACGTCATGAAGTTTGCACTCGAGGACCGTCGCATGCCCTATTTGCTCTTGCATGAATTATCGCATGCGTATCACGATCGCATTTTGGGATTTGATCAAAAGGAAATCACTACAGCCTTCAAAAAGGCAGCGGCTTCTGGAAGCTACGACAACGTAAAGCGCTTCACCGGAAACAAAATCATAACGGACAAAGCGTATGCAATGTCGAACCACAAAGAATACTTCGCTGAACTGACGGAAGCATATTTTGGGAAAAACGACTTTTTTCCTTTCACCAACGCAGAACTGAAGGTGCATGATCCGGCTGGATTCGCTGCGATTGAAAAAGCCTGGGGAGTTTCAAAAAAGTAACGCCTATCGGAACTGAACTCAGGCAAACGCGGCTTTCAAATTTTCGATCAAATCCGCGTCTTGCTCTGGAAAAATGGTTCGCAAATCGATTCGATAAGCGTCGTCAGATTTGTAGCCCATCACCGGCGTGTTGCCTTCGCGGAGTCGTTTAGCGAGTTTATCGAGACTCATATTTTCGGGCCGAAAATCGAGAGTGAGCGATGGGATTTCCGCTTTTGGCATCGTGCCGCCTCCGCACCGTGCGATCCCTTCGCCGATCCAAACCGGGATGTCGGATCCCAGTTCTGCGATGATTTTTTCAGCACGGGGTTGTAAATCTTCCGGCTTTAAAGAAAGCATCGTCGGCAAGGGGAGGTTTGGTTTGTCTGTCGCAGCCAGGTATTCCGAAACGACCGTCTGCATGGCCGTGAGAATCATTTTATCGCATCGCAGCGCCCTGAAAAACGGCTCTTTTTTCAGCCCGGCAACCAAGTCCGCGCGACCGGCAATGATTCCTGCCTGCGCGCCGCCGAACAGCTTGTCGCCACTAACACACACCAAATCGACGCCTCGCTTGAGAACTTCCGCGGCCGTTGGTTCATGAGGAATTGGGGCCAGTGAATCGGTCTGAATCATCGCGCCACTTCCCAAATCTTCGACCACGGGGATGCCGTGCTTTTTGCCCAACTCGACGAGCTCTTCAGTGGTTGGTTCGCCAATAAATCCATCCATCCAGAAATTGGAGCGATGCACTTTCAGTAACATTCCCGTATTCGGAGTGATCGCTTTTTCGTAATCTGCCAGCGAGGTTTTATTCGTCGCGCCGACCTCGCGCAGCTTCGCGCCGCTCGTTTCCATGATTTCAGGAACGCGAAATCCGCCACCGATTTCAACCAGTTCGCCGCGCGAAATAATCACTTCGTTTTTTTCACCATTTGCCAAATAGCGGAGAATCAGAATCAGGGCTGCTGCGCAATTATTAACGATCGTGGCAGACTCGGCTTCACACAAAAGCCGCAGACTGCGCTCGAGATACCCGCCCCGTGGCCCGCGCTCACCGGTTTCTAAATCAAGCTCGATGTTATTGTAATAACGAGCGGATGCCGAGATTAGCTCTACTGTTTCGGCGCTCATCGGTGACCGCCCGAGATTGGTGTGAATGATGATTCCGGTTCCGTTGATGACGGTATGAATCCGTGAGCGATGCAGTGACACCAGCGTCTTTCGAATTCCTTCGACGATGATTTCGAAGTCTGCCACGTCAGTCTTTCCGCCTTTGACCTCGGCCCGGAGCGAATCCACTTCCTCGCGAACGGTTTCCGCAATCAATGGGCGCGGGATCGGGGGCAGGGGATCAGTTCCCGTTTCGAGGGCGTGGAGAACTTTTTCGACCGCAGGGATTTTGGCAAAAGGATTGTCGGACATCAGTGAAAAGTTACGCGGAGGGCGAAAACGAATCAACAGGGTTTGTTCATCGAACAGATACTGTTGGATCGAAAAATCGTGGTAAAGTTTTCACGTGATTGATCAGATTAAAATTCACCTCGTGACGCCGGATGCCAGCGTGCTTCGGACCGGAAATCGGTGCACCGCGCAGCAGTGGGCTGATTTGCTGGGTGAAATTGGCTGCAAGGTTTCCATTTGTGGACCGGACCAACCCATTGATTCTGAAATCCTGATCGCCCTTCACGGCGAGCGAAGTCATGATTCAATCGTTCGATTTCGGAACGAGCGACGGGGTGGAAAAATTGTCCTGGCGATGACGGGGACGGATATTTACCCGGAACCCTCTGAAAAAGTCATAAAATCGATGGAGCTTTCCGATCGAATTGTGGTTCTGCAGGTAAAGGCGCTTGAGAAAATTCCCGTCGAATTTCAAAAAAAATGCAGGGTGATTGTCCAGTCGGCAGCAGTCCGGTTTGAAAACTCCAAGTTTGACCCCGATTTTTTTGACATCTGTGTGGTCGGGCATTTTCGGGATGTGAAAGACCCGTTGCGGGCTGCCGCGGCTTCCCAGTTATTGCCTGAAACGTCACGCATTCGGATTCGTCATGCCGGGGGAATTCTCGACGTAAAATTTGAGCGCCTCATCGAAGCTGAAATGGCCGGAAACCCACGGTATGAATGGCTTGGAGAACTCGACGAAACGGCGGTCGCCGAACTGTTGTCGAACTCACGTGCGATGGTTTTGTCCTCTTTTGCGGAGGGGGGAGCGAGGGTGATCGGTGAAGCGATTGTTCATCGGTCCATTGTCATCTCGACGGAAATCGATGCTGCGGTTGGACTATTGGGGGCTGATTATCCTGCTTTTTTCAAGCCGGGAGAATCTCATGAATTGAGTTCCCTTATGGTCCGGCTGGAGGGCGGTCCGGAATTTTATCAACAATTGAAAACGAGGAGCGAACTCCTAAAGCCGCTGTTCCACCCCAAATTTGAAAAGGAGGCATGGCGCGCTTTGATTTCTGAAATTGGAGGTGTTTCGCAGGATTAAAAGTTGCAGGCGGGCAAAACTTCGGTGGATCTCTTTTTTCGAAGCGAAAAAGCTGTAACGCTTCCGCTCTAATTGGTAAAAGCTATGAAGGTTTTTGCCTTTTCGACTTTCCTATAAAGTTGAACTGATTGGTTCGACTATTTTTCGGTTTTCCTGTCTTCGGTCCATGTTGAAGTTGGAAAAGGCGCTTCTCGACGGGCGGGCGAACCATTAAAAATTTACTGCAAGACTTCCCCTCAATTTGACGATGAATAAAACGACATTTACTTCCATTCTGTTGCTGTCTTTAGCGGCATTAGCCCCAACTCATGCTGAAGAGAAGGCAACTCCCAACTTTGTGATTTTCGTCGCTGACGACATGGGGTGGGGAGATTCCGGCACTTACGGTCATCCGCTTATCAAGACGCCCAATCTGGACAAGCTGGCTTCACAGGGTGTAAAATTCACTCAATGTTATTCGGCCTGTGGAGTGTGTTCGCCGTCACGCTCGGCGATTTTGACGGGACGCACCCCTTATCGTAATGGAGTCTGGCGCCATCTTTCGGGAAATCACGAAGCTCATTTGCGGGCGAGTGAAATAACCTATCCGGAACTTCTCAAGGAGATTGGTTATGAAAATTGTCACGTTGGAAAATGGCATCTCAACTCGAAACAACAATTTAACACGCCGGAGTTTCCACAGCCTGGAGATCATGGTTTCGACTATTGGATGTACTCGCACAACAACGCCGAACCAAGCCACAAAAATCCCAAAAATTTCGTGCGCAACGGAGTCCCTGTTGGAAAAATGGAGGGTTACTCGGCTCAGTTGGTTGCTGCCGAAGCCGCTCATTGGCTGGAAGAAGTTCGTGATACGGAGAAGCCGTTTTCCATGTCAGTTTGGGTTCACGAACCGCACTCGCCGATTGCGACGGACCGTCAATTTTCAGAGCTCTATGGTGGCCATGAGAACAGCAAGTATATGGGAAACATTACGCAATTGGATCACGCTCTCGGTCAGGTGATGGAGGCACTTGATAAAGCTGGCGTCAGCGACGACACCCTTTTGTTTTTTACCTCAGACAACGGTCCAGTCCCAAATTACGGCGGCACAGCGGGAGGCTTGCGAGGCGTCAAGCGAAGCAGCCACGAAGGCGGCATTCGAGTGCCGGGAGTTGCTCGCTGGCCAGGACACATCGAGGCCGGAACCGTGAGTGATATTCCGGTGATCGGCTCCGATATCTTTTCCACAATCCTGGATATCGTTGGGATACCACTTCCGGGTGATCGCACGATTGACGGAACCAGCATGCTGCCGGCTTTCAATGGGAAAGCTGTTACCCGAAGCGTCCCGCTCTACTGGCGAACCCACGTGTCTCCTGTCGGCGATCGATCCGCTCTTCGCATCGGGGACTGGAAAATCGTGAGCAATGACGAGATGACCAAATTCCTGCTTTTCAATATTCAGGAAGACTGGAAAGAGGAAAATGATCTTGCTGCTGCGATGCCTGAAAAGACTGAAGAAATGAAGAAGGAATTGTTTAAGGTATGGGAAGGGATCGTAGCTGAAGGTCCCAAAGAATGGTGGCTCGAAGAGCGAAACAAGCCGATGAAAGGTGCAAAATTGAGCTACTGATTTTCGATCCAATCCGTTTCAACTCCACGTCCCAACTTTTCAACTTCCCTCAGCCAATGAAAATATTATTCATTACCATTTTCACGTTGATCTGTACGCTTGCTACAGTTGTCGCACAACGGCCGAAGAGAATTCTGAAGGCGCTCGAAACCGGCTACCCGAGGAAACTGGAAGTTGTCTACAAAACCGTGGGAAAGAGGGAACTCCCGTTTGATATGTATTATCCCGCTGAAGAAACGGCGAAACCGTGCTCGGTGATCGTTTATACGCACGGCGGCGGATGGGCTGCAGGGAGCCGGTTTGGAGCTTCAAGTGGTGGTTTTGCTCCTCTCTTCAAGGACCTGACCGCACGTGGGTTCTGCGTTGTTTCGGTGGACTATCGTCTGTATAAAAAGGATGGAGCCATTCGGATGCGTGACTGTGTGATCGACTGCAAAGACGCGGTTCGTTATTTGGTCAAAAACAGTGCAGAGTTGGCGGTTGATCCCGAAAGGCTTTTTGTTTTTGGCGATTCTGCGGGTGGGCAAATTGCTCAAATGCTTCTCCTTTCTCCGCCCCGGTCACTGCCCGGTGATCCGGATCTTGCCGATGTCGATTACAAGGTCGTCGCGGGACTTTCCTGGTATGGGCCGTGCGATTTCGAGAAGGTGGACCTTTTTAATCATGATGATAGACCTGATTTTCGTGATCGATTTGGTTCTCGAATCGTGGACGCGGACGATTCATCGGAGGAAAAGCTCCGCCTCTATCGTGAGATGAGTCCGGTCACTTATCTAAAAAAGGACAGTCCCCCGTTGTTCATGATTCAAGGCGACAGTGACACCACCATTCCGGTGAAACACGCCTACTACTTGGAGAAAAAAGCGAAGGAGTTGGATGCTTCGGTGCAAATTTTGATTGTTAAAAACTCAGGTCATAACTGGCGGAAAGTAGGTGCCGATATCAGTCCCACACGTGACGAGATCGTAGCGGCGAGTGCCAAATTTTTTGTTGATCAATTGAAGTAGGAGAAAAACATCATGAAAAAAAAATTATTTTCATGCTCATTTCTTGGAGCATTCGCATTTGTTTTTGCACTCTTCGGAGAAGAATCAAATCCGGTAAAAGATGCCGCATTGTTGAATGGCGGCATCATTGTCACTCTCGATTTAAATGATGCGGCGCAGCTTAAGAAATTGGCGTCGAAGCCGTCCTTGCAAGTTCAGGCGCTGCTGGAGCGAGAAGAAGCAATTGAACCCATTCGGAAATCGATTCATGAGGCTGGGAATTATGGTCAAGTCTCAGTCAACCTTCACAACGGCTCGGATCTGCCTTACATCGATAATTTGGTAAATCTCGTGATTTGCAATGAGAGCACAAAAGTTCCCAGAGATGAAATCATGCGTGTCCTGGCTCCGCAAGGCGTGCTGTATGCGAAAACTAAAGACGGGTATGATCGGATTGTGAAACCTGTGCCCAAGGGCATGGATGAGTGGAACCAGTATCTCCACAATGCGGCCAACAACGGTGTGTCTCGCGATGACGTTGGCCCACCTCAACGGATGCGCTGGCACAATACGCCTGAGACCGGTCGGGCAAAAGCCCTGATGCCTTCGGTCACTTGTATGGTTACCGCCAACGGAGTGCTTTTTACCGTCGAGGACCGCGCAACGCCGGAGGATGTCCATGCTCCTTTTGATTATCACCTGGTCGCGCGTGATGCCTTCAACGGAATCGAACTTTGGAAACGTCCGGTCAAGGAATGGGCAATTGGAAGTGGCACCACAAGTATCAAGAGTGTCTCATCGCAACTGCAACGCCGCCTCGTGGCGATTGAAGATCATGTCTATTTCACCATGGGATTCGATGAACCGATTTCCAAATTTGATGGCAGAAGCGGAGAGGAGATCGAACTTTTGGCGGGTACCGAGTCGACTCGCGAAGTCGCAGTAGAAGGCGGCATTTTGTATGGAATTCAAGGCCCCGGATATGGCCTGGTCACTGAAGAAGCTGCACGGGAAAAACGCCGCACTGGAACTGAACCTGCGGTCGAAAAAGAAATCTCGCTGTATGCCTACGATTTGAATGCCAACAAAATGCAGTGGACCGTTCCTCTCAAGAGCGGCTACATCGGTGCCAGTGTTTGTGCGAACAAAGCTGTCGTTGCCTATCTTGCGAAAAATGAATTGGTCTGTCTGGATAAGGAGACGGGGGCGATTGCGTGGGAATCTGCGGTTGAACTTTCCGGAGGTGAACCCAAAAAAGCCAAAAAGAAGAAGGGGAAAACGAACGAGAAAAAATCGAAAGCCGCACCAAGTCCCAAAGGTGAGCCGGGCGAAGATTACAATATTCACCCAACTCTGGTCCTGGCCCCAAACAAAGCCTTTTGTGCCTACGGCAACGAGATTGCTGCTTATGCGCTCACGAATGGGGAGAAGCTGTGGACTTGTCCGAACGGAGAAAATTACATGAAAAGTCCTGAGCTTTTCATTGCTCAAGGTTTGCTCTGGAGCAAGCAACTCAAAGGGATCAATCCCAAAACCGGGGAAGTTGTGAAGGGGCTGAATCAGGAAATGCTCGGGCCGATGTCGCACGATCGCTGCTACCGAAATCGGGTCACCTACCAATATTACCTCAACAGTGGGTCTGGCGGCGTTGATTTCGTCGGGCTTGATGGAAATTCGGAATATCCGAACCCCTGGGTGCGTTCGACCTGTGGACTTTCAGCAATGCCCGCCAACGGGATGATCTACAACGGTCCCTTTGTCTGCCAATGCGCCATCGGATCGATGCTGACTGGGTTCAACGGACTCTATAACGAAACGTCCGGTCGCTTTAAAATATCGCACACGCCCAGACTCGTGAAAGGGCCTGCTTTCACTCGTCCGCTTGGTGAAGCGGCTGCGGATTTCGATTGGCCTACGTATCGACAGTCCGGTGCACGATCTGGCATCGGCAAGGCGAGCCTCCCTGCGAAGCTGGCGACAAAGTGGCAGGTGAATGTCGGGCCAAATCCAACTGCGCCGGTAGCGGTTGGTGAACACATCTTTGTCGCCGCGAGAGATCGGCACACGTTATATTGCCTCGAAAAAAAGACGGGGGAAACCGCGTGGAAATTCACCGCCGGTGGTCCTATTGATTCGCCTCCAACCTACTACAAAGGGCTGCTTCTGACTGGCTGCCGCGATGGCTGGGTTTACTGCCTTGATGCAAGCGACGGATCACTTCGCTGGCGATTCAATGCCCTCCCGGTTCAGAGCTTGATCGTCGACCGCGGACAATTGGAATCGGCTTGGCCCGTGAACGGCAGTGTGCTGGTTGAGCAAGGCATCGCCTACTTTGCCGCCGGACGCAGCAGCTACCTCGACGGTGGCGTCTCGGTGTTCGGATTGAATCCGGAAACCGGTGAAATGATTCACAATAAAGTCGTGGCAGGGCCTTACGAGGAGGATAACGAAAATTTCCCCACTCGGGGCGAGAGAACCTTTCGCCTCGGTGGATTCAAGTCCGGCATCTTTTCGGTATCTGACGGCAAACTGTTTCTCAGGCAACAGGCTTTTCAACCGGATCTCACACCGGTGAGTATGGACAAAATCACTGAGCCACACTTGATCCCGTCCCATGGCTTTTTGGACTCGGTTCCGCAGCACCGAACCTACTGGACCGTCGACATAGACTTGTGTTATGGAGGTCCTACGTCCATCACCGGCTATGGACCGTTGGGCGATACGACAGCCTTTGCTGATGGAGAGTTTTTTGAAGTTCGGGGTTACTCTCCCGGTCGAAATCTTCCCAAGCGTGGCGCCGACCTGACGCCCTTCAATACGCATTCCGTTTTCGCAGGCAAATTGACGGCAGCCAAAAAAGGCGACGTCTGGATCAGTCGAAAAGGCAAAACAATTCCCGAGGTTGGAACTTGGGAAAAGAACTGGTCGGTCTCGACTCCCTTTGCCGGACATGCGATTTCGGTCTGCGAAAATGCGGTCGTGGTGGCCGGCGTTCCTATGACGGAGGGCTTTTCTCAGGAGGATACGAATGACGCGTTCCAGGGGAAAAAAGGCGGCGTTCTGTGGATGATTGACAAGGCGTCCGGGGACCGACTGCAGGAATTTAACCTTCCCGCAGCACCGGGTTGGGACAGCATCGCCATAGCCTCTGAAATGTGCGTCTTGAGCCTAAAGGATGGCACTATAATGGGACTCGCGGCAGAGTGAGATGACTCCCAAGTGAGCATACGAAGAATTTTACCGACAAAATGAAACTGAATTACCTTCTTCTTTCGATCGCATCGTGCCTCCTAACGAGCGTCGGAATTGCAAAACCGCTCGCTGGCAGTCGTCCCAATATTATTGTGGTGATGACCGACGATCAGGGAATGGGCGATCTCTCCTGCATGGGCAATGAAGTCGTGAAGACGCCTCATATCGATGCATTCTACGAGAAATCGACTCGCTTCACCGACTTCCACGTCAGCCCGACCTGCGCTCCGACTCGTGCTGCCATCATGAGCGGTCGGCCGCCTTTCAAAGTCGGGGTAACCCATACGATCATGCAACGAGAGCGTATGGCGCTCGATGTCTTCACCTTGCCGCAGGCGTTGCAAAGCGCCGGATACAAAACCGGATTGTTCGGTAAATGGCACCTGGGAGATGAGGAAGAATATCTACCCCAAAATCGCGGCTTCGATGAAGTGCTGATGCATGGCGCGGGCGGGATTGGACAGGTCAGCCTCGGAGACTTTCCACCAAACGGAGAGAATCCTTATTTTGATAATGTGCTGCTGCACAACGACACGATCGTTCAGACGAAAGGTTACTGCACGGACCTGTTCTTCGAGTCTGCCACTGCGTGGATCGCGGAACAGAGGAAAGCTGAGGTGCCTTATTTTTCCTACATCTCGCTGAATGCTCCTCATGCCCCAATGTTTGTGGCTGAGTCTTACAAAAAGCGATTTCTCGACTTGGGATACGATCAGGGAACTGCCGGCCGCTGCGGCATGATTGCAAACATTGATGACAATTTTGGGAAGCTGCTTAGTCAGCTCAATGATTGGGAAGCTTTGGAAAACACCCTCGTCATTTTCATGACTGACAACGGAGCCACCCATCTTAGTGGAAAGTTGAATGGCAAAAAGGTCCGTCACTTCAATGCGAATCTCAAAGGTGGAAAAAACAGTCCTTTCGAGGGCGGAACTCACGTCCCGATGTTCTGGCAGTGGAAAGGTGTTCTCGGTGAAAGCGTGGATATTAATCAGCTGACGGCGCACCTCGATCTGTTCCCGACCTTCGCCGAATTGGCTGGCGCCAAGCTTCCTGAGGACATGCAGAAACTCGATGGACGTTCGCTCCTGCCGCTCGTGGAAAATCCCGACGCAGAATGGGATCATCGAGAACTCTTCGTTCATTGCGGTCGCTGGGATGCAGGGAAATGGGAGGACCACAAATTCAAAAAGTGTGCCGTTCGAACCCCCAATTGGCGATTTGTGAACAACAAAGAACTCTATAACATCCCGAAAGATCCTTCGGAAATTACGGATGTCGCAGCCGAAAACCCCAAGGACGTAGCCCGCTTGAGAAAAGCCTATGACGCCTGGTGGGATTCAGCCGTTCCGCTGATGGTGAATGAAGGCTTGCCCCGGGTTGGACCTGAGGAACAGCCACTGGCGTTGCGTTATGAGAAGCAGTTGAAAGAAAAAGGCATCCCGGAATGGGCCCCTGCAAAAGTGGGCGACTGATTCAGATTTTTGTAACGAACCCGGAGAGCGAAGGTAATTACTCCTATTTAGGAAACCATGCAGCGACGTTGTTCCCCAGAGAATGAACCGCGTGATTTCACAAACCCCTTTCCCCCAAAAAAAACAGTGAACTCCTATCTCCAATCTTTTTTAGGCGCTGTTCTTTGCCTGTATAGTATCCATGTGGGGGCGCAGGATAACTGGCATCAGGCAGCGGGACCGAATAGCAATTGGCAGGTCGAGGGGAAGCCGCCAATCGAGTGGAGTGTGACCCGTGATGAAAACATCCGTTGGCGCACACCGATGCCGGAGGCAGGAATGAGCAATGTCACAATTTGGGGTGACCGGGTTTTCGTGACAACTCATGTCCCGATCAAAACGCTTAAAGAGAAAGAGGCAGTGAAGGATATCATTGGGTTTTGCCTTGATTCCAACACAGGCGATATACTCTGGCAGGTGACGTTGCCGGGTAGTTTATACATTTCCCTGGCGGGTGGGTTTACTGATGGAACGGTTTTTGCACCGATCACGGACGGGGAACATGTTTGGTTTTTCAATCGCTGCGGTTCGATGGCTTGTTACGATTATGACGGCAACGAAGTCTGGATACGGGAGTGGACGCCGCGATTTAAGCATAACAACCGGCAAGCGGAACCTTTTCTCGTCGGTGATTCGATTCTCTATGTCGAAGTAGCCAATAAAGAGCTTGGAGCGAAGATCCAAAAGTGGGCTTCGCCCGGAAAGAAGTCGAAGGACGGGACGAAGGTGCCGGAGGATATCGACCCGAAGGAAGTATGGACGTATATCCATGGGATCGACAAGCGAACAGGCGAAGTGCTTTGGCGTGAGGAGTTGGGGACTTCGGTGCACAACACTCCTGTTGTTGGAATGACTGCATCCGGGAAAATGGCCGTTTCGCACGCGCGTGGTGGTCCACACGGAGCGCTCGAGAAACCATACGGTCAGAGCCTCACGAGCCTGGCCCCAGGCGAAGAGGGAAAGACGCTTTGGCAGCAGGATTTGAAGGGATACGACCCCTCATTCAGTTGTCATTGGAACGAGAAATATGTCTTTGGTTTTCAAGCGGGAAATCATCTCGTGCTTGATGCTGCGTCAGGAAAATTACTGCGTGAGCAACCACTTTATCAGAGCGCAACGCTGTGGAAGTTTGAGCCCGGAAAAAAAGATTGGGAGAAGCAAACCGGGGTTGCAATCAAAGCAGGAAAGGGCCATCCGAACACGAATCAAGCCAACCTTGCGACCGGTGATTGGCATTGGTTTTTATCTCACAATGTACATTATTTGGGACGAGTGAACGTCGAAACGGGAGCAGTGGAATACCTTGAGTTACCTGCGCAGCTGATGGCGAGCACGGAAAATCGGGAAGCAGATCTTCGGCTTTGGAAGAAAGGGAATCCAAAGAATTTACCTCTCAATGCAGGCGGGTTTGCCGTGGGAAATAAGGGGCACAATAAAACAGGCTGGGGGCATATTTCGGCGGCTAGCCCAACCTTGGTTGGACGATATCTCTTTCTGCCTGTGGTTACGGGTACGGTCTATGTGATCGACACGAAGGTTGAGCAATTATCGCCTGAGTCGCTTGTTGCGGTGAATGATCTCGGCCTTGGTGGAGAAACCTGGACGCTTGCATCACTGACATACGCTAAGGGCCGCCTCTACGCGCACACCATGAAAGAGATCGTTTGCATCGAAATACCTTCGGAATGAACTCGACAACGCATTGCAGAATTTTGAGGGAGACTAACAATTTCACAAAAATGAAGAAATTATTCACCATTCTAACTGGATTCCTTTTTTGCGCAGCCTCGCTGACGGCTCAGGAAAATAAAAAGCCACACGCGGTCATTGTTGTGGGAACACTCCATTATTCACCGGAGCTAACCATGCCGGTATTTGCGGAGGAATTGGAGCGATTCGGCTTTCGCACGACCGTCGTGATGGGCGAAGGAGATCCTGAAAAGAAAACAGAAAACGTTCTTCCCGGCCTTGAAGTGCTGGGGGATGCCGACGTCGTAATCTTCTTCACGCGGTTTCTGAAATTGCCGGATGTTGAGTGGCAGCCGATTGAGGATTATTTGAAATCGGGTAAACCGGTCATGGGAATGCGAACCGCGAATCACGCTTTCAAATACCCCAAAGGCCATCCGCGATTCAATTGGAATGATGACTTCGGTCGTCGTGCTCTCGGAACGCCTTACATCGTGCATCAAAGCAGCGCAACGGAGATCAAAGTCGATGAAAAGAACGCGACCCATCCGATCATGACACACGTGACCAAACGCGAATGGACTTCGCCGGGAACGCTCTATTTGGCGAAACTCGAACTGGGATGCGAAGTTCTCATCACAGGAAGCGGAACGGGTAGGGAACGACTTTTAAAGAAAGCGTTTGGTGAGATTCAAGTGAAGAAATTTGAAACGGCACCGGTTGCCTGGGCTTGGAAAAACGAGTGGGGCGGCAAGTCCTTTTTCACTTCGTTGGGACACCCGGGAGATTTCGCTGAAGAAGCGTTTGTGCGCATGTCGATCAATGCAGCGTGCTGGGCAGTCGACAAGCCTGTGCCTGGAGCTGATGAAGAAGTCACGACCTGGCAGATCGAGCGTGTCGATAAAAAGCCGAAGAAACCAAAGAAGTAAAAATTTTCGATGCAATAGGGTACGTTCGATGAACAGACCCTGTTGGTTCGTAAACCCCTCTTTTGATACCAATGAAAATTTACCGTCTTATCGCTTTTGCCTCGTTTCTCTTTGTGGGTATTAAGGCTTCAGCCGAGTCGCCCATTCGTCCCGGAGATCGTGTTGCAATTGTGGGTAATACTTTTGCTGACCAGCTTAGGGTTCATGGCTATTTGGAAAAGTTGCTGTTGCAGAATTCCGGAGCAAAACCCGTTTCAATCCGCAATCTCGGCTGGGGAGGGGACATGTTAACGGCACGGGATCGCCCGACCAATTTTCCGAGTGAGGCATCGACACTTATCGATCACCGAACGGATGTGATTGTCGCCTGCTTTGGTTTTGGAGAATCGTTTGCAGGAACTGAGGGGCTGACTGATTTTAAAAGTGATCTCGAAGCTCTTATTGCTTCTCACGCAGGAAAGAAATACAACGGGAAATCCGAGGTTCGCCTCATTCTGGTTTCCCCAATCGGCTACGAGGATTTGGGTGAGCTCACTCCGAACACGGAAAAGCGAAACGGTGAATTACAGGCGTATTCCCAGGCGATCGGCGATGTTGCAAAGGCAGCGAACCTTCCGTTCGTCGATCTTTTTGAACAATCACGCTACCTGATGAGCGAGCCCGGCCCCGACTTGACCACCAACGGCGTCCATCTAAACACCTACGGCTATTGGGCGATCAGCAACGCATTTGCGAACCAACTTCTAAAAGCTGAGTCAAAGGAGCCTTGGCAAGTCACGCTGGATGCGAAAACGGCGAGCGGGGAAGCGAGCGGGGTTGAGCTTGCGAAAATCGAATCGAAAGATGGTTCATTGAATCTGAAAGTGAAGGAGCTCTCCGCGCCGTCACTGCGTCCGCCAACGGATGAAACGTTGCCGCCTCAGCTCTCAATTCGGCGCGATACCCTGGCTGTGAAAAATCTGAAAGCAGGTTCCTATACCCTGACAGTCGACGGCAAAGAAGTCGTGTCTGCGAGCCACGCTGAGTGGGAGGTTGGCGTGCCGATTGATTCGTCGCCGGCTCATCTGGAAGCCGAAGCTTATCGAGAATTGGTAAATGATAAAAACCTCCAGTTTGTATACAGCTGGAAAGCTCTCAATCAGGTTCACATCGTGGGCGAGCGAAAGAGTTCGGCAAGCGGAAAGGCGCTACCTGCCGAAGTGATCAAGTTCAACGAAATCACGAAAGAGCGCGATAAAGCCCTGCAAAAAGGGATCGAGCTAAAGACGCGGGAATGGAAGCTGACTCCAACTGCCAGGTAACCACTTTTACAATACAGACTGATATGAAATCTATTCTTCTTGTTGCCGCTGTGATCATGACTGGCAGTGCGATGGCAGCCGATGTCACCGGAATCAAAACCGCCAATCTAAAAGGCGCGGATATTGATTTGATGAACAATCATGATCCGGCTGCTGAACTCGAAAACTTCGAGTTTCTTCCCGGATATCAGGCCAATCTTTTTGCCTCGGACCCAATGCTGGCAAATCCGGTCCACATGCACTGGGATGCGAGAGGACGCCTGTGGGTTGCGTGTTCGTGGAGCTATCCGCAGCTAAAGCCCGGTGACGTTGCGAATGACAAAATCATCATTCTCGAAGATACCGACAACGACGGGAAAGCTGATAAATCCACAGTGTTCGCTGACGGACTCTATTTACCAACCGGGATCGAACTCGCCAATGGAGGCTGCTATGTTGGCCAATCTCCGGACGTGTTTTTCCTGAAAGATACAGACGGTGACGATGTTGCTGATGTAAAACAATTGGCTTTAACCGGATTCGGTATCGAAGACAGTCACCACTCGATTAGCGCGTGGCGTCGGGGGCCTGGCGGATGGATCTATTTCCAGGAGGGCATCTTTTTACACGCTCAGGTTGAGACGCAATATGGTGTTGTTAGGAATTTCGACGGCGGCGTTTTCCAATTCAATCCGCGAACTCAGGAGTTGCGGGTTTTCTGCACAGGAACCGGCGGAAATCCCTGGGGCCACGTCTTCAATCGGTGGGGGCAATCCTTCATGGTGAACAATCCGAGAATTATGTATCTCTCTCCGGCCAGCGGAAACAGCGGCGAGAAGTTGCAGGTCAAATCTCTCATCAGCACCGAAAAGCAATGCGGAGGTGACTTGGCGACCGGGACCCATGTGGGTGATGACTTGCGCGGACAATTGATGAGCGGACGCTTTAAAAGCCGAGCCGTGATTCGCTACGAGTTCATCGAGGATGGGGCGGGCTACAAGGCAAAGGTGCTCGCTCCGCTTATGACCTCTAAGCATCCAAACTTTCGTCCCGTTGATGTCAAAATGGGGCCGGACGGAGCGGTCTACGTTGCTGATTGGTATAACTCGATCATCAATCACGCCCAGCACGATTTCCGTGATCAGCGCCGCGATCACGACCATGGTCGGATTTGGAGGATCACTCATAAAGAGCGTCCGCTGATCGAAAAACCCAAACTCCACGGCACCGAAATTCCGGAGTTGGTCGATCAGCTCAAAAGCCCGCAGGACTGGACACGTCACCAGGCCAAAAATGTGCTGAGCGAGCGCGATCCTGATGAAGTTGTCTCGGCTTTGGAAGCGTGGGTTGAAAAACTTGATCCAGCTCTTCCTGATTACGACCATCATCTGGTGGAGGCAATGTGGGCGTGTCAGAATGTGGAGCGCTCCAGCGAAAAAATCCTCACAAAAGTTCTCGACGCGAAAGATGGAAATGCTCGATCGGCTGGTGCGCGCATCTTGCGATATTGGCATCAGGATATGTCCGACCCGATTGGGATGGTTGCCAAAGCTGCTGGCGATTCATTTCCCCGCACCCGGATGGAAGCTGTCTTGTCCGCCGGATTTATCCCGAAGGCTGAGGCTTTCGCCGCAGCGCTTCATGTGACCGATCATCCGAGTGATCTCGTGCTTGATCAGGCCCTGCCGCAAACCACTGCTGCGCTCGAAAAATATTGGCGTCCGGCAATGGAAGCCGGGACGCTGAAATTCGCTAAAGACTCACACCGGGAATACATCGAAGCGAAAGCGGGAATTGGCTTTGAAAAACGCTTTGCTGATTTCCTCAAAAATTCGTCGCCTTATAGCAATGAGATCGCTGATGTGATGAAACAATTTTCGACGGTTGCCACCAAACGTGAGCTTCGGATGGCCGTCGGTGCACTGGGCAATAAGAAAGGCCCGCCGGCAGACGAGATTTCGATTGCTCTCCTTGATGCACTAAAAAATAAGGCCAGTGCTAAACCTTCTAGAGGAATGAATCGCGCTATAGGTGGCTTGAAGCGACTCCTCAATCACAAGAATGAGGCCGTCGCGAGTCTCGCTGTAGAAAACCTCGGTGCATGGAAGGCACCCGAAGTGAGTCCGCAGTTACTGGGGCTTTTGAAGTCTGATACCAAGCCAATTTCAGTGAGACAATCTGCCGGAATTGCGCTGGCCAAATTGGGAGGAAATGTCGACGCGCTGAATGCTCTCGTTAACGGAACTGACATCCCAAGTCGCTATGCTGCGATGCCCGGCTTCATTCTCGGCGATCTGGATGAAGGGATGACTTCCACTGTAAAATTGTTGAGTGAAGATCCCGGTGAAATGAATCCGGTTCCGCTGCTTCAAGCAATTCTAAAAAACCGGAGGGCGGACCGGAAACTTTCTGCCGTGCTCAAGGGCGCAGCGATTCATCCTGAGGTTGCTTCCCGCGTAAGTGAATTTCACCGAACCACAGGGCAGTTTCCGAAATCTCTGGTGCCGTTTTTCGCATCCAGCGATGCGAGCGCTGGCTCTCTCTCCGCAAAACTCATCGCCGAAGATCAGGACAAACTTACTGCGGATGTCGAAAAGCTTGGCGACCCACATCGCGGAGAAATGATCTATCGTCGCAAAGCGCTTGCCTGCACCGCTTGTCATGCGGTCGGGCTTGCAGGCCCAGCCATCGGCCCGAACCTTGTTGCCGTTGGTGCTGCGGCGTCAGCCGAATATATGGTCGAATCGATTCTGAAACCAAACGCGGCCATTGCCGAACACTATGAGAACCGACTCTTCACCTTGGCAGATGGCACGGTTCAGATGGGCGTCATCACGTTCAAGAGCGAGAAAGAAATCGTAGTTCGCGATTCAGCTCAGGGTGGCAAGGAAGTGAGAATTCCAGCCGCAGACATTGCGCGCGAGCAGGTCGTTCCTTCGCTCATGCCTGCAGGCCTTGCTGATCAACTAAAGAGCCGTCAGGAGTTTCTCGATTTGTCGAAGTTTCTATCCGTGTTAGGTCGTCCCGGTGATTTCGCGAATGATGAAAGTCCAGTTCTTCGCAAATGGCGAATCGCGGGCGGAGCTGTCGACGCGGACGTAAAAGAGATCGCCACGTGGATGCCAGCCTATAGCAAAGTGGACGGAAGTTTGCCTGACGTCGAACTGAACCCTCTTGGCGATCATGTCTTTGTTCGCAGCGTGGTCGATATTCTCGTCGCAGGTCCAGTTACTTTAGATATCGAAAGCACGACTGGGATTCGTGTTTGGAACAACGATACCGAGATCAAAGATCTTAGCGCACCGATTGATTTTGCCAAAGGAAAGGCGACGCTGACCTTTGCAATTGATCGGACCAGTCGCGGTGAAAAAGGACTTCGCGTCGAACTTAAATCAACGGCAGGTTCTCCTGCAAAGTATCAGCCAGAAGGCGGAATGTGATCCGAAATCGATTCTGCAATCCTCTCAGTTAATCCTACAATCAATTCGAATTAGAAAATGGAAAACCACCTTGTGAAGCTCATTCTGGCTGTAATCTTCGCGTTTAGCGCAGGATTGAAGGCAAAAACTCCAAATGTCGTTGTCCTTTTGGGCGATGACCTCGGCTACATGGACATCGGAGCGAATAATCCAGATTGCTTTTACGATACTCCGAATATTGATCGGCTCGCCAAGTCGGGAATGCGATTCACCGATGGCTATGCGGCCAATCCGGTTTGTTCACCAACTCGATACAGCTTGCTCACGGGAAAATATCCAACTCGTGCCCGGGCGACCAATTTCTTTTCAGGTAAGCGGTCCGGAACATTTAATCCGGCTCCTTTGAATGATGTGATGCCGTTGGATGAAATCACCATCGCTCAGGCTCTCAAAGGAAAGGGGTATCATACCTTTTTCGCCGGGAAATGGCACCTTGGTCACAGTGAAGAATACTTCCCTCAGAATCGTGGCTTTGATGTCAATATCGGAGGTTGGACCAGAGGAGGTCCCTATACCGGGAAGAAATATTTTGCGCCGTTCAAAAATCCGCAAATGAAGGAAGAAAGCCCCGAGGGCGACCATTTGCCTGCACGGCTCGCACGCGATACCGCCTCATTTATTGAGGAGCATAAAGCAGAACCGTTTCTCAATTACCTTTCGTTTTACTCAGTCCACACTCCATTGATGGGGCGTCCCGACTTGGTCAAAAAGTATAAAGAAAAGGCGGCCTCAATTGCTGGAAAAGAATTCGCTCAGGAAGAACAAGTATTTGGGAACAAACCCCGTGAAGCTAGAGTCCTCCAAAAACACGCCGTCTACGCCGCGATGGTTGAAGCCATGGATGAGGCCGTTGGCACCGTTCTTGATCAGCTCGAACAATCAGGAGTCGCCGATAACACGGTCGTGATTTTCACTTCCGATAACGGAGGGCTTTCGACTTCCGAAGGCTCCCCGACAAGCAACCTCCCGCTGCGTGGCGGAAAAGGCTGGGTATATGAAGGCGGCATTCGCGAGCCATGGATTATCCGCTATCCCGGAGTGACTAAGGCCGGTTCCCTTAGTGATGAATTGATTTGTTCAAT
This sequence comes from uncultured Verrucomicrobiales bacterium, assembly GCA_937891465.1. Taxonomy (GTDB): domain Bacteria; phylum Verrucomicrobiota; class Verrucomicrobiia; order Verrucomicrobiales; family DEV007; genus JABDJT01. The sequence goes on from CALAHF010000045.1 coordinate 21,591, forward strand.
CGATCTGTATCCGACTGTGGCTGCGGCGGCAGGCATTTCGGTCGATCACCCTATCGACGGGATTAATCTGATGCCGGCGCTAAAGGGCGAAAAGCTGGATCGTCAGTCTTTGTTTTGGCACTATCCCCACTACAGCAATTAGGGCGGAATCCCCGGAGGGGCGATCCGTGAAGGGAATTTCAAGCTTTTCGAAAGATACGAGGATGGCCGGGTTCATCTCTATGATTTGAAAGCCGATATCGGAGAGCAGAACGACCTCGCTAGCAAACACCCGGAGCGTGTTCAAGAAATGCACAAACGTCTCTATGATTGGTATAAAGAAGTCGACGCACAATTCCACCAGGAAAAAGACGGCAAAAAACCGTGGGCTCCGTTCGCCGAATAACGGCGAACGAAGTGAGTGATTACAAATATAGCGAAAGAACTCGATTCATAGAATGAATTCCAGGTCCGATCGATGAGAGCACATTTCGCAATTGCATTTTTCCTTCTCGATATAGTCCAAATTCAAATCCATTCCCGATGAAAACATTTTCTGTCCTAACTATTATTTTCCTCGTTCTGTTCACCGGCAACTTCGTTCGGGCGGACGACAAACCTCATGCCGTCATCGTCGTGGGAACGCATCACTATTCGCCGGAGAAATCGATGCCGGAGTTTGCGGCTGAGTTGGAGCGGCTTGGTTTTCAAACAACTGTTATTAATCCTGATTGGGATCCCGAGAAGGACAAGCGCGGTTTGCCGGGGCTGGAAGCTTTGGAGAAAGCGGATGTGGGAATTTTCTTCGTTCGATTTTTGAAACTGGAAGACGATCAGCTCAAGCACATCACGAAATTCCTTGAATCGGGAAAACCCGTCGTGTGTTTCCGAACGAGCACGCATGCGTTTAATTATCCGGAAGACCATCCGAATGTTGGGCTTAATATGTCGTTCGGGCGCGAAGCTTTCGGTACGCCGTATCTGATTCATCTGGCTGGTAAGACACAGGTCAAGCCAGCTGAGAAAGCCGGCGAACATCCCGTTTTGACCGGTGTGAAAACGACCAATTGGGCGTCGCCGGGAACGCTTTACCTCACAAAATTGGAAGACGGAGCCAAACCGCTTCTGATGGGCACTGGAAAATCGGGCAAAGCCGGAGTTCGGACAAATCAGTTCGGCACGCACGATCTGAAAGCGGAAATGACGGACACGATTGCGTGGACGTGGGAAAATCAGTGGGGTGGTCGAGTTTTTGGCACTTCATTGGGACACACGGGAGATTTTGCGGTCCCTGAATCGATGCGGGTGATGGTGAATGGCGTTTTCTGGGCAGCGGGAGAAAAAGTTCCTGATTCGAAAATCGAGGTGCGGACTTTCGGTTCTCAAGCAGCCGCAAAGCCGAAGCGAAAAGCTGCTCCTGCAAAAAAAGCGAGCGTTGAACCGAAGGCTGAGCTGGCAGAAAAGGTTACGCTGTTCTACGGAAACTCGATGGTGGAACGTCTGTTGGAAGACGGGGAAATGGAAGCGCGGCTTCAAATCGCCCACCCTGATGAGCGACTGAAAATTCGCAGTCTTGCCTGGACCGGAGACGAGGTGGGTAATCGCCTGCGCCTCGAGGGCTATGCCCAGCACATGAAAAATCTGCTCGCAAAGTGGCCGGCTGAAACGGTCGTGCTAGGCTACGGGTTGAACGAATCTTTTGCTGGAAAAGAGGGGCTCGCGGATTTTGAACAGCAATACCGTCAGCATCTGAAACAGCTTTCTTTGACGCACCCGGGCTCACGGGTTGCCTTCCTTTCGCCAATCGCAATCGAAGGCGGCACCGATGAGCAGAATGAAAACGTAAAGCGTTATAGCGATGTGGTCGCGAAGCTGGCGGCCGAGAATAAAGCTGATTTTGTGGATTTATTTTCACCAACGCTGGAGGCCTATGAGAAATCTGATGCGAAACTGACCGCGCAGGGAATTCATCTGAACGACGCGGGAAATGAAATCATCGCGAAGATCGTCGCAGTGGCTCTCGGCGGCACTTCCGAACCGGACGCCGCGCACCTCCGGGAAGTCAAGCTCGCCTCTGCCGCGAAACACCAACGAGTCGCCGAAGTGGTTCGGCCAAAAAACGGCGTCGTCTATTTCGGTGTGCGCGCTCGTCCTGAGGAATACGCCGATGAAATGCCGCGCTACCACGAAATGATTCGTCTGGCTGAAGCTATCGTTCATGATCTCGCCAAAAACCCTCAGTCAAAATTTGCGGCACAGGAAAAACCTTCACTTCCGCCGATGGCAGAAAAACCAGGCCGGGATGACGGGGACCGGACAGGCATTATCAAAAGTGTTGCTGAGCAGCAAGCCGAGTTCAAAGTGGCTGACGGATACGAAGTGAATCTTTTCGCATCCGAAGAGCAATTTCCCGAGTTGAGAAATCCGGTTCAGATTGCTTTTGATGGGCGCGGGCGATTGTGGGTTGTGACCATGCCGTCGTTTCCGCACACCGTTCCCGGCCTGACGCCGCCGGATAAAATTCTAATTCTCGAAGATACGGATCACGATGGGAAAGCCGACAAAGTGACGACTTACATGGAAGGCCTCGACGCGCTCGACGGCATCGCGTTTCACCACAAGGGCGTGATCATTTCGGAGCAGCCTCGGCTCTGGATGACGCATGATTCGGACGGCGACGATCGCACTGACGCCAAAGAAGAATTGCTTCGCGGCATTGATGTGACCGATTCCCATCACGGCGGAATGATTGCGACCAATCCGTTCGGTGACGTAATTTTTTGCGACGGCGTGTTTCATCGATCACAACTGGAAACGCCCTTCGGAGTCCATCGCGGCATCGATGCTACGACCTATCGCCTCGATCCGAACACGGGACGAATCAATACCGAGTGGCAACACAACACGCCGAATCCCTGGAACGTCACTTTTGATCGTTGGGGGAATATTTTCCAAATGTATGGCGACGGCGGTAGTCACGATGGTGCCGCTCTGATCTGGACGCCGTTTGGGAGTTACCATCCTTACAACTACGCGGAGATCGGCAAGTATGGAAAAGGCTCCGGTTTTGCCGCGATCTCCAGCCCGAATTTCCCCGATGAATATCAAGCGGGAATCGCGTCAGCGTCGCTTCTAGGTCGCTACGCGGTAAATCTCACGAAGTTCGATTACAGCCACGGATTGATCAAACACGAAGGCCCGCTGACAATTCTCTCATCGCCGAATGCAGCGTTTCGCCCAGCGGATGTTGAATTCGGATTGGACGGAGCGCTCTACGTTTCTGATTTCTGCAGCCCAATCATCGGCCACGCTCAGCATCCGATGCGTTCGCCGCACTGGGATCATGACTACGGTCGAATTTGGCGAGTTGTTCACACCGAAAAACCTCTTGTAAAAGATTGGCCAACGATTGAAGGCGCTGAAACGACCAAACTTTGCGAGCTCCTGACGCATTCCCAAGACCTCGTTCGGAAGCATGCGAGGATCGAGCTTCGCAAAAAAGGCGAAGAAGGAATCAAGGCGGTCGATCGGTGGATCGCTGATTTCGACCAAAGCGACGAAAGTTTTGATCAAGCTGTTCTTGAAGCGATTTTCGTAAACGGTGGGCTTGGGGAAGCTCGACCTGAGCTTATCGATACACTCCTCAAATCTGACGATCCCATGTTTCGCGGAGCTGCTGTCGATGCCATTCGATTGCTCGCCGACAAACTCGAGAACGTGAAAGAGAAGCTCACGACGATGGCGGCCGATCCTCACCCACGAGTTCAGCTGAAAGTCATCGGAGCTATCGCCCATCTTCGTCAGACCGACGCGTCGATGGAGTCTGTGCTCGCAGCAATTACTTCCGAGGAAAAATCAATTCAGGATTCTCTCGCCACAATGACTTTAGGAACGGAGCCGAAAAAAGGCCGTAGCGTTCCCGTTCTCGAAGTCGCTCCCGATTCCGAAGTCACGCACTGGATGCGCTACGATTCGAACGGTGGCGGGAATCCTGTGATTCACACCACGAAGAAACCCTCCGGCGGCACGTTGCATACGTTTCGGACATTTGTCACTTCGGAAACCGCCCGGCCAGCGACGCTCGCGCTCAATCACAAATGTCTCGACGTCAAAGTGAACGACATTTTGAAGTTCAGTCAGAACTCGAATTGGAGTAGCGATCAGCAAATTCACATCGATCTCGAAGCCGGACAAAACGTTATCGAAATCGAATTGATGAAGCCAAAACTCGGGCGGGGATCAGGCTCGCTCCCTAGGGTGTATCTCTACGATTCCGTCGGCCAACCGCTCACTGGAGTCGACTACCTCGCCGACAGCGATCGGCTTCAAAATTTCGCGACTGCTCACGAAAAAAGGCTCAAAGAACGCGGGCTTGTCTTGCGAGTTCAAGCAGCTCCGGGACTTCAGTTTGCACCAAAAGAATTGAGAGTCAGCCCCGGCGTCAAAGTCCGTCTCGTTTTTAGGAATCCCGACATCATGCAGCACAACTTTCTTCTGTTGAAGCCGGGCAGCGTGGATGAAATCGGAGTCCTCGCTGATCAAATGGCAGGTGATCCAGACGCGATCAAAAAAGCTTACGTCCCGGAGTCAGACAAAATCCTCGTCGCTTCAAAATTGCTCGGCCCAAATGACAGTGAAGAACTCGTTTTCACTGCGCCGGAAGATCCCGGTGATTACCCTTACATTTGCACATTTCCCGGTCACTGGCGCATCATGCAGGGTGTGCTGGTTGTGAAAAAACAAGCGGCAAAGGTGATGGACGAACCTAAGCGGAAAGCGAAACCTAAGAACGTCGCCAAAGCGGTGACGGTGAAGATCGGAGACGGCGTAGTTTTTGAAACAGCTTCGTCGGCAGATGGCTTTAACAAGCTTTTGCCAGCCACGAAGAATCCTCGAAAGAGCACGGCTAACACAAAGACCAATAACGATCCAATTGCGACGCTCACTGATGGAAAATTGGTCGAGGGGTTTGGGCCTATTTTTGGCAACGGTGTCACTAACGGAAGTTATAAAATGGATCTTGGAAAATCACAGTCCGTGAAATCGATCACGAGTTGGGCTTTCAATAAATCCGGCAAACGCGGCGGGCAGAAAATCAGCCTATTCGGAAGCAGCGTTGAAAGTGATCCAGGTTGGGACGTAACCGACGCCTCGAAATTCAAGCCGCTCGGCGTTATCGGGACTGACGGTCAAAAGCTCGGTGAATTCACGGCTTTATCACGGCGTTCGGCAGATGGAAAAACGCTCGGAAAATTCCGTTGGATCGTGTGGCAGGTTTCACCGGTAACAAAGCTTGGCGAGAATACGGCGTTTCAGGAACTGTCAGTTGAAACAGTTGGTCAGTGAATGAGTTTCATATTTTTGCCGACAAACGCAGATGTGGATTCGTGATATTTTCTAGTGCGTTCCGGCGATGCAGAAAAGGTTGCAGAAATCGATTCGGCCAGCTTCAATGCACGCATGCCGAATCCATGGACTGGGGTGGGAAACCCTTACACGAGAACTGAAGTCATTGAGCGCCTCCGCGATACGCTGGCAAAAGGGGAGCCCATCATCGCTGCCGGAGCGGGCACTGGAATCAGTGCCAAGTTTATTGAAAAAGGCGGCGCGGATCTGATCATTATTTATAACTCAGGTCGCTACCGCATGATGGGCCATGGCTCGATTGCTGGCATGATGGGCTATGGAGATGCGAACGCTGTTGCGATGGAAATCGGCGAATTCGAAGTGCTTCCAGTCGTGAAAGAAATTCCTGTGATTTGCGGTGTTCATTGTACCGACCCGCGACGTCGCATGTGGCACTGGCTACAGAAGGTGAAAGACATGGGTTTTTCAGGAATGAACAATTTCCCGACTCACTCGATTATTGATGGCGATTTCCGCCAGCAGCTCGAAGAGACCGGAATGGGAACCGACAAAGAAGTCGAGACCGTCGCGCTTTCTCGGAAGATGGATATTTTCTCGATTGTTTACGTGGCCTCTCCAGCGGAAGCCAAAGCGATGGCTGAAGCCGGAGCCGATGTGATCATAGCGCATGTGGGCTGCACAGTCGGCGGTTCGATCGGAGTCACGGATGCTGCGATGTCATTGGATGATGCAGCAGTTGCAACTCAGGCGATCATTGATGCCGGAAATTCGGTGAGAAAAGATGTCATTTATCTTTCTCACGGCGGACCAATTTTGACACCTGCGAATGCGGCTTTTATCAATGAGAAAACCGATGCGTCAGGTTTCGTTGGCGCTTCCAGCCTTGAGCGGATGGCTGTTGAAGAGTCCCTCACAAATCTAACGAAGGAATTCAAATCAATTCCTGTTAAGCGCTCTTAAAATATTTCTACTATGGCAACCATTGCAGTCATCGGAACGCTCGACTCCAAAGGTCACGAGCATCAATTTGTAGCAGACCAAATCCGCTCGGCAGGGCATTCTGCCCTTTTGGTTGATGTGGGAACATTGGGCGAAACTCAGGTCGCACCAGACATCAAGCGTGACGAAATTCTTGAAGTGGCCGGATTGAAATTCGGTGAAGCGGAGGACCGTGGAGAGCGAGTCGGAGTTATGGCGAAGGCCTTGCCGATCTATCTCAATAAGCTAGTCGAAGATGGAAAGATCGACGGAGTGATTTCGCTCGGTGGCGGAGGCGGAACGGCCATTTCTACAGCAGGAATGCGGGCGCTTCCGATCGGTTTTCCGAAGCTGATGGTCAGCACACTGGCGAGTGGAAACACAGCTCATTACGTTGGCACGAATGACATCGTCATGTTTCCAAGCATCGTGGACGTGGCCGGTCTGAATCAGATTTCAAAAACGATTTTTGCGCGCGCAGCGGGTGCCATTTGCGGCATGGCGAAGGCAAAGACATCGATTGTCGAAGAAAAGCCGATCATTGTCGCCAGCATGTTCGGGAACACGACCGAGTGTGTCGATCACGCTCGCAAGATTCTCGAAGAGAAAGGCTACGAAGTGCTCGTTTTTCCCGCGACCGGAACTGGCGGCAAGACGATGGAATCGCTCATCGAAAGCGGTATGGTCAAAGGCGTTCTTGATATCACGACAACGGAGTGGGCTGATGAATTAACCGGCGCAACGTTGAGCGCAGGGCCAGCTCGACTGGAAGCGACTGGGAAAGCTGGGATTCCCGCGATCGTTACACCGGGTTGTCTCGACATGGCGAATTTTGGCGAGCCGGATACCGTTCCTGAAAAATACGAAGGGCGGAATTTTTATCACCACAATCCGCAGGTCACCCTGATGCGGACGAATGCAGAAGAATGTTCTCAGCTCGGGAAGATTCTGGCAGAAAAAGTGAATGCCTACACCGCGCCGGTCACGGTTCTCTTGCCGGCAAAGGCGATCAGTATCATTAGCGCCGAAGGTCAACCGTTTTACGATGCAGAAGCAGATGCGGCGTTATTTTCCGCGATCAAAGAAAACCTGTTCGATTCGGTCGAACTCATCGAAGTCGATGCAGAAATCAACGCGCCAGAATTTTCAAACGCCTGCGCCGAAGCGCTTCTTAAAAATCTCGCTGGCTGAAAAATCAGTTTTACGATCCAACAGGGTAAGTTGGACGAACCAACCCTATTGGTTCGAAAATGCTTTTCGAACAGACCCTATTGATTCGTTAAGCAGACCCTATTGGATCGAAAATTTTAAAACCTAACAATTATGCCACAAGTCAAACACTACGGATGTTTTCAGTTCAATGAAGGCACTACTGAAGAAACAATCACCGAATGCTTTTCGGCAATGGAAGGAATGGTCGGATCAATTCCCGGCTTGCTCGATTTTAATTACGGCCCCTACGATTCTGCTGAGGGATTGAACGAGGGATACACGCATGGATTTATCATGACGTTCGACAGCCCTCAATCGCGCGACGAATACCTGCCGCTTCCGCATCACGAAAAAGTGAAAGAAATCGTGGTTCCGAATTTGGAGCGCGTTGTTGTGTTCGACTTCAACATGCCTGAGTGAGCAGCGAACCCATACAAGCCCAGCTATGAAAATTTTTAGATACCTAGCGTTTCTTGTTACAGTGTTTTTTTTATCGCAGGCATCCGATGCCGAAGATCGGCAGCCGAATGTGATTTTTGTTCTGACGGACGATCTCGGATATTCCGATATCGGCTGTTACGGAGCGAAGAAAGTTAAGACGCCGAATATGGATCGGCTTGCTGCCGAAGGGCTTCGATTTACCCACTTTCATACGGCGGCTTCGATTTGTTCGCCGTCGCGCGCGGCATTTCTGACGGGTGCCTATCCCCAGCGGGCGGGGCTCTATATGGGAATCAATCCCAAGCGCACCGCCCATTGGTATCTTGGTCTGAATCCGGATGAGGTGACTATCGCGGAGCAGTTCAAATCAAAAGGTTACGAAACCTGCATGGTTGGGAAATGGCATCTCGGCACGGAGCCGGAATTCAGTATGTTGAAGCAGGGGTTTGATCAGTATTTTGGGATGCCGTGTAATTTCGATCATGATCCGCGTTTCCTCGATGGGGAAACAGTGACGTTTGAAAAGACACCGCTGGACCAATTGACGGAGCTTTATACGGATCGAGTTACGAAGTTTATCCGAGAGCAGGGCGAGAAGCCGTTTTTTCTCTATTACGCGCACAACTATCCGCATACGCCCTATAAAGCGGGCGAAAAATTTCGTGGTTCGTCGAAGGACGGCGTGCGAGGTGATATCATGCAGGAAATGGACTGGGGCATTGGGGAAATGATGAAGGTGTTGGAAGAAACTGGCGTGGCGGAAAATACGCTGGTGGTTTTCACCTCGGACAATGGCCCTACGAAAAATGAATACGCCTTGCCTTACCGCGGGACGAAATACGTGACACTTGAGGGCGGGCATCGCGTTCCGTTCATTCTGCATTGGCCAGCAAAAATCAAAGAAGCGCACGTCATCGATACGCCGATTCAGGCGATGGATTTGTTCCCGACGCTTTCGGAAGTTATTGGCGCGCCAATGCCAGAAAGTCGGGTTTATGATGGGGTTAGCTTGTTGCCGCTGCTGAACGGCGAAACTTTGGCGCGTGCGTCGGAAGAGCCGTTTTTCTACTACAACTGCGAAAACTTCCAGGCCGTTCGCATGGGAGACTGGAAACTGCATTTACCTCGTAGTGCGGAACAGCTTCCGTTTTGGGAAAAGAACAAAGCGTTTCTAAAACTGACATCGCCCGTGCTCTTTGATTTGAAAACGGATCCGTCGGAGAGCAATGATGTTGCAAATGAGAATCCTGAAATGGTTTCCAAACTGAAGGCACTCGCCGATGAGACGCGTGGTGAGTTAGGTGAATATTCACAACGCGGAAGTGGACAACGCCCGACCGGGAGCGCGATTGCGGACGCACCGATCATTCCAACTGCGAAGGATTGGGGGACTGTAGATCCTGACATGGCGAAACGGATTTCCGACGAACGTCAGAAACGATACCCGGACATGAAGTTTGGAAAGAAAGCAAAAAGACCGAAGAAGAAAAAATGATCGATCCATTCAAGTTGATTCGCATGCCTCGTATCTGTCTGGTTTTTTCTATTATCGTTTTGTCAGGAGGTGTTGGTTTTGCTCAACTCAAAGAGACGTTGCCTCCGTTGACTGATGGAAAAGCACCCCAAACTCTTGACGGATTGTGGGCTGGATTCGATCCACGAGCCGAGCCGCTGGACATCGAAGTGCTCAAGGCGTGGGAAGAGGATGATGTTGTGCTGATGGTTTTGCGCTATCGCGTGGGAATTTTCAAAGGGCAGAAATCGATGGTCGCTGCGGTTTTTGGCTATCCGAAAGGAGGGGAGAGTTTACCGGGGTTAGTTCAGATTCATGGTGGCGGTCAGTATGCGGACCACAAGGCGGTGTTGACCAATGCAAAGCGGGGATACGCCACGATTTCGATTTCGTGGGCAGGCCGAATCAGCGCGCTGGGCTATTCGGTTTCGCCCAATGTGGTGCAGCTTTTCTGGGATGGAAAAACGGATGACCCCAATTACAAAATCACAACGGATTGGGGAGCACTCGACGGCTATCACGCGCCGTCGCGAAACAAAGGGAATGTTTTCCCGGCAATCAAGGTAGGTGATTGGACATTGGATCAAGTTCCGTCTCCGCGAAACAACAGTTGGTTTCTTGCTGCGATGGCAGCTCGCCGAGCGCTGACGTTGCTGGAACAAAATCCGAAGGTGGACCCTGAAAAGCTGGGGGTGTATGGGCATTCGATGGGTGGCAAGCTGACCGTGATGACAACGGGTTCCGATGATCGCGTCAAGGCAGCAGCGCCCTCTTGTGGCGGAATTAGCGACCGATCCAATGAGGATCCTTTGTTCCGGGCAACCATCGGCGACGATCCTTATTTGAAGCGCATCGATTGCCCGATCATGTTTCTCAGCCCCGCCAATGATTTTCACGGACGGATCAACGATTTACAAATTGCCGTCACCGAAATTGATACCAGGGAATGGCGCGCGACTTGTTCGCCCCATCACAACCATCAGGACACGGCGGAGTATGAAGTCGCGACGCAGCTATGGTTTGATCAACATTTGAAGGGAGCGTTCACGACGCCTCAGACTCCGGGCGCGGAATTGAAATTGAAAACTGCCCACGGAATTCCCAGCTTTACGGTTCGTCCGGATTCAGCAAAGCCGATTGTGTCAGTCGATGTCTTCTATACGCAACAGGGCCAAATGGATGGGGCCAAAGATGACATGAATAATACAAAAGCTCGCTTCTGGCATCATGCGCCGGCAACGAAGCAAAATGGCAAGTGGAATGCCGAAGTTCCCATCTTCAGCACTGACGAGCCGCTCTGGGTTTATGCGAATGTGACATACGATCTCGAAACGCCGATCACTGGTGCCGGTTATTACTACGGCGTTTACACTGCTGAAGAGTTCACTCTCTCATCTCTGATGCCGATGGCATCCCCCGCCGATCTCAAAGCCGCTGGCGTCAAAGCGACCCGCCAACCTTCGACCGTAATTGAAAGCTTCGAGGGAGATTGGGAAAAGGAATGGTTCACTTACAAACCGGATCAGTGGGGGCGAAAAACTCACAAGGTCTACGATCCGCAATGGGCCGCGCCTGCAGGAGCGAAACTGGCGATCGAAGTTCAATCGGAGAAGCCGAATAAAATGGTGATCGGAATTGATCAGTTTGTTGCGGAAGTTGAGGTGAAAGGTGGCGTCGAATGGCAGTCGATCGTTCTTTCACCATCCGACTTTCAGGACTCTGCACGGGAAGCATTGACAAGTCTGGAGGGCATCAAAGAACTACGGTTCGCTGACCAAGAAAACTTACGAGATAAGCAGACTAAGAAGAATCGGAAGATAGGAGCGACTTGGAATGGAAAGGCTCCCGCTTTTCGAAACCTTCACTGGAAGAACTAAATGATATCCACGAAACGACTCTCCAAAAAAATACTCGCCGGTTGCTTTCTGGCGATTTCGTCCGCCCTGGCAGATCTGACTGGAGGAATGTCCGCTGAACAGGTGGCTTCAATCGTTGCTTATCTGAAAACGGTGAAGTGACCGATTTGAATCATTCCCCTCCGCTGGAATACAAATGTGGATTTGAACCATTGCGATTTAACGGGTCGTTCCTTACCCTAATCGAAATTTCAAATTCATGAGCGACGCGATCAATCCTAAATACCCTTCTATCGAGCATCTCCGGGAACGTGCGCGGCAGCGCATGCCGCGATTTGCGTTCGAATATCTCGAAGGTGGCTGCAATTCTGAGATCAACCTCAAGCGGAACACCAGCGAGATTCGCGACGTCCAGCTGAAGCCATGGTATCTCCGGGATTATCCCGGCTCCGATCAGTCGACTGAGATTTTCGGGAAAACCTATGACGCTCCCTTTGGTATTTCACCGATCGGACTTCAAGGCTTGATGTGGCCGGGGGCGACGGAGATTCTGGCCGCAGCAGCTCACAAACATAATGTCCCTTTCATTCTCAGCACCGTGGGAACGGCTAGTATCGAAACCGTTGCGGAGCTGACCGAAGGCAATGCGTGGTTTCAGCTGTATCATCCCGCCGAAGACGACCTTCGCGACAAATTGCTGGACCGCGTCGCTGATGCCGGGCTACCCGTTTTGGTGATCCTCGCCGACACACCGACCTTTGCTTATCGGCCCAAAGAAATCAAAAACGGCCTCTCGATTCCACCGCAGATGTCGCTCAGCAACGTCATCCAAATGATGACCCATCCGACATGGTCTTTCAGTCAGTTGTTTGCTGGAGCTCCCGAATTCAAGACGATGACGCCATACCTCCCGAAAGGGCTCAGCATGAAACACCTCGGGTTGTTCATGAACAAAACGTTTTCCGGTCGGCTTAATCCTGACAAGATCGGTGCGCTTCGCGATCGGTGGAAAGGCAAGCTGGTCATCAAAGGAATCGTGAATCCTGAAGATGCGGAGAAAGCAATCAGTCTCGGAGTTGATGGAATGATCGTTTCCAATCACGGCGGTCGGCAGCTCGACGCCGGTCAATCAACCATCAAGCCCATGACCGAGCTGGCCAAAGAGTTCGGCGACAAGACCACCATGATGATCGATAGCGGACTCCGTGGTGGTCCTGACATTGCAAATGCCCTCGCCAGCGGAGCGAAATTCACCTTTATGGGCCGTTCCTTTATGTATGGCGTCGGTGCCCTTGGGAAAAGCGGCGGCGATCACACGATTTCGATGCTGAAAAAACAAATCCAGCAAGTCATGGAACAGATTGGGTGCGAAAAAGTCGCCGATTTCCCGAGGCATTTGATCTAATAGCGTTTCACGAACCAACAGGGTATGTTCGACGAACCAACAGGGTATGTTCGTGAAAGCATTTCTAAATCCCGATGTGGATTTCAACGATGGAAATTTCCCGTCTCATCTGGCAAGATGTGAGTGTGTTCGAAGGATTTTGAATCGATTCGTCCGGCCACACTTCCTCTGAAAATATTCTTATGAAATCAGTTTGTCTCAATCTGTTCCTCAGCCTTTCTCTGGTTTTTGGCACCAGTGCCGCCGCAGAAGAAAAGCTGCCCAATGTCGTTCTTATCTTCGCAGATGATCTCGGCTACGGAGATCTTGGTTGCTATGGAGCGACTAAATTGAAGACGCCGCATATCGACAAGTTGGCGGCGGAGGGCCGGAAGTTCACTGATGCGCATTCAGCTTCTGCGGTTTGCACGCCCTCCCGCTATGGTTTGTTGACGGGGGAATATCCTTTTAAAGCAAATGGAGGAAAGGGGCTGTGGGGGCCGGCTCCGGTTTCGTCTCCGTTGTTGATCGATACCGAAACCGAAACGATTGCTGATGTGTTTAAATCCAGCGGCTACGACACGGCTGTTTTTGGGAAATGGCATTTGGGCTTCGGAGAAGACAGAAACGAGTGGAAGGAACCGTTGCGCCCCGGGCCGCAGGATCTTGGTTTTGATTATTACTTCGGGATGCCGGTGGTAAACAGCGCGCCGCCTTATGTCTATGTAGAGGATGATCGAATTGTTGGGAGTGATCCCGATGATCCGATTGTGCATTTATCGAAAGGATCGAAGCAAAAGCCGACGGCCATCACGCCAATTCCGCCGGAAGCAGCGCAACGCAGCCTGAACCAGTTTGGCGGGGCGGTCGAGGCGCATAAGTTATTCAATGATTTTGAAGTTGGAACGACTCTGGCAGGGAAGGCGACGGACTGGATCAAGGAACGCGGAGAGAATCCGTTCTTTCTCTATTTCTCGACGACGAATGTTCATCACCCATTTACCCCGGCGAAGCAATTTCAGGGAACAAGCGAGTGTGGCCCCTACGGAGACTTTGTCCACGAGCTCGATTGGATTGTCGGCGAGGTGATGAAGAGCCTCGAAGAAAGTGGTGTCGATGACAATACGCTGGTCATTTTCACCAGCGACAACGGTGGTATGTTCAATCATGGAGGTCGGCGGGCTGCCGAGCTGGGCCATAAGATCAACGGTGATTTGCTCGGTTCAAAATTCGGTATTTGGGAAGGCGGACATCGTGTGCCGTTCATCGCCTGGTGGCCAGGGAAGATTGAGGCCGGAACGGTTTCAGATCAGTTGATCAACAGTGTCGATTTGAAGGCTTCTTTCGCCGCGCTCACGGATCAGGAATTGAGCGCGGACCAGCAAAAAGACAGTATCAATATGCTTCCAGCGCTCACTGGAGATCTGGACAAGCCACTGCGCACGGAGATGTTCATGACTCCCAATAAGCAATCTCACATGTCGCTGCGTCGCGGAAAGTGGATGTACATCCCGGCAAAAAGTGATGGCGGATTTGGAGGTTCGAAACCGGGCCAACACGCCTGGGGTGGTGCCGCGGTCGCAAATTTGGTGAACACTCCCAACAACGAAATCGAAGACGGTAAGCTCAAACCGGGAGCAGCACCGGCGCAACTCTACGATCTCGAAGCTGATCGGAATCAGACCCAAAACCTCTACTACGAACATCCTGAGGTGACTCAGGAAATGGATGCTGCGATCAAAGCGGCGAGAAAAGAAGCGGGTGCCGGTCAGCAAAAGCCTGGAGAGCAGGCGGCTGCGCCAGGCAGAGCAAAAGGTAAAGGACCTGGACTCGCGACATACGACGACTTCGAGCCTGTTGGAGATATTCGCTATAGCTTCGAAACAGGCACACTCGATGAATGGAAGATCACTGAAGGCAAATTTGGTGAAGCGGTAACCGCAGTTCCTTCGCTGACTCGTCGGAAGAGCGAGCCATTTGCGCGGCATGGCGGACACCACCTTTCCACTTTGGTTCCAGGTGATGGAGGACCTCTTTCTGACCTGCAGACCGGTGTTCTGCAATCGCCGTCATTCAAATTAGTCGGTGGAAAAGCATCGTTTCTTGTTTCCGGCGGCTTCAATGAGAGGGGTCTCTACGTCGCGTTGGTTGAGGCGGAATCGGGAGGTGTCTTGATCAAGGAAGGTGGAGCGCGAGATCACAAAATGCGGCGGATCGAGTGGGATGTCTCGAAATGGAAAGGGCAAACGGTTCGCTTCGAAATTGTCGACCGCTTGGAAGGTGGCTGGGGACATCTCAACGTCGATGATATTTCCGTGGAGGGTGAGCTAGTCTCAGCTCCTGAAGAAAAGTGATCGATGAATGTCGGCCCTCCTTGCTTTAACGAGTAGACTCAATTGCAATGGACAGAACCAAGATCAAAAATATATTCTGGGATGTGGATGGGGTATTAGCGGATCTCAACTATGCGTATTTCCATTTTTTAACGGGGCATCCCAATTATCGGGATCGATACCAAAACCTAAAATGGGGGCAGCTCCCCGACGTCTTGCCGGTCATTCCGGAGTATGGTGCGATAGAGTTAAAAACTCACCCGGAACTGGGGGCCGAAATGGATCGAGATTTTTGTGCGGACCAAAGCTATTTCACAAATCGGCCGCTTTATCCCAATGTGATCGAAGTTCTCAAAGAGCTCGATGAGTTGGGTTACCGTCAGTTCACCATGTCAGCGACTTTCGATGTCGAAGCTAAGATGGCCTACCTCAATGACATACTCGCACCGGTCACCGACTTTTTGACGATCGAATGCGTGAAGCATGGCGAGTTCATGCATGATACCGCCAAGATTGATCGGCTGAGAGATTGCTATGAGAAATATCAGCTCAAGCCGAAGGAAACCATCCTTGTCGATGATCGAATCTACAATCAACACGCTGCAATCGACTCCGGAGCTCACCCCGTGCGCTTGCGCTGCGAATTCACGACCGATCCACCTCAAGAGCTTGCCTGGATTCCCGAATTCGAAAACGTCGAAGCCGTGAGAGACTGGTTGCTGAGCAAGTGATAGAAGTAAAAAAAGTTCAAACGAGCCAAAATTTGGGTAGCGATTTTATAGGTGGGGCGAGTCGTCCCTGACGAGCCGCGTTGTCCGATAAGACACTGAATTCACCGTGTAGCTTCGCGGCGAAGCGTTTGGGTTAGACATTATTTCCTCGGACCACGCGGCTCATCGGGACGATTCGCCCCGCCTTTAAGAAGGGTGCCGCCAAGCATTTCCCCAATGCAGTGAAAGTCTTTGATCGGTTTCATGTCATGATGCTGGT
>CALAHF010000046.1 GCA_937891465.1 uncultured Verrucomicrobiales bacterium
ATCCATCGCTAACCGGAGTTGTCGAAATGGCTTCCCAGGCTTCTTTTCCTGAATCATTTAGATGTTGGTCAATCTCAGCCTGATCGATAATGCCTCGCTTGACCCAGCCAGCCGTATTGAAAGTCACTGATTTATATTCCCAACATTCAGTCATCTTTATTCCGACCGTTTCCTTCCCCACGTTTCATCACTTCGTCTTCGAGGCGTTCGCTCAACCATTGCTTGATCATGCTTTGGTAATTGAGATAACGGACTCGGGCAACACGCTTAATCCGGCTCAACATTTGAGGATCAAATCGCAAGGTAATGGTGGTCGATTCACGTACATTTGGTCGGTGAATTGAAGCATTCATCAAACGCGGCTCGATCGAGTGTTCAGCCCAAAAATCGGCTTCCTCTTGTTCGTCATCGAATTCAGGAATGTCTTTCCAGGAGGCAATATTTTTCACAATCAAAAATGGGTGGTTGAATGAACACGAAAATTAAAGCCACTCAGCGTTTTTTCGCTCGTAAAGCCCCTTCTCTTCCTTCGTCATGTCACGAGAAAGAATCACACGGTAGTTTTTTCCGTCCGTCCAAAAAACGGAGAATATAAAGCGGTTTGCGACGGTTTTTCCAAGAGCGAAAAACCGGACTTCGGCGTCATCATTGTCAGAATCAGGAAGAAGCCGAATGGCAAATGGATCCTCAAACGCCTCCGAAATTTCACGAGGAGTCGTTTTTTTGAGGTCAAAATGTGGATCCAGCCAATCGAATTCCATGAAAAAGTCGTTAAAAATTCATCGTACAGGCGATTGGAAGCGAAATCAACGCTCGAATTCAGTAGGTTCGGGAAATATCATTTCACAAATCCCAGTTTGTGAATATTCTAGAGATCGTGAAAATCAAAACATGCATGTCGATTCTCACTTTATGTGTTGGAACCTTCTGGTTAACAGCCTGCGGTAAAGGGACTGGTCCTTACATCGCACCGCCAAAACCTGCTGAGGTTCATACCGTAGATGTGGAAATACGCGAATTTGGCGGTCGGCCCGACGCCTACGCCCTGGTCGAAGGGAATCTTTCGAATGGAAACGCCCAGCTGGTCGACGCACAACAGCGTCGGGAAGGGTATCGGCTTTTTATCGAAGTCCGTGAGCAAACTCCGCGTGGCGCTGGCGTTTCTGCTGAAACGCTCAAGCCATTCAAACAAAAAATCCCGATCGAGACAATTGGTCTCACTCCCGGAGTTTACATCTTGAATGTAAACGGCGTCGAAAAGCGGCTTGATCTGCCGTCAGCAGCCAGTTTGAATACCAATCGCGGCGAAATGCTGTGATCGTTTAATCAGTCTTTAGACGTTTCGGATTGAGTATCATCCGAAACTTCAGGCTCGATCTTGTTTCCATCTTCATCGTAATCCGGAATTTCTCCCAAATCGTCGAGGATATTGACCATGCGGACACCTCGTTCGATGGAATCATCAAGATCAAACGAGAGGCGCGGCGTATTTCGCAGCACGACTCGTTTCATCATCTGTGATTGAATCGGGCCACGAGCCTTATTCAATTTCGAGATCACTGCGGTTCGTTTTTCAACATCACCAAAAACACCGACGAAAACTTTTGCGGTGCGCAAATCCGGCGCGACATCGACGTGCTGAATGGTCACAAGCAGATCAGGGAATTCGAAATCCCGCTTCACGACCGTACTGATCTCCCTTTTCAGAAGTTCGCCGATTCGTTGCAATCGATTGCTCATCGCAGGTTTTTTAATTCCGAAAATTAACTCAGAGCACCACGTCGAGATTTTCCAACTCGTAGCACTCGATAATGTCGTCTGGCTGGTAATCGTTAAAATTACCGAGGCGAATTCCGCACTCAAGACCGTTGCGGACTTCTTTCACATCATCTTTGAAACGACGCAGGGTCTGAAATCCGCCATCGTAAACCGGCGTTTTCCCACGAAGAACACGGGCGCGGGCCTTACGACCTAAGCGGCCATTAGTAACCATGCAACCTGCGACTCTTCCGGATGAAAGCTTGAAGACTTCGAGAACCTTCGCGTGTCCGATGACATTCTCGCGAGTCTCTGGATCGAGCATTCCGAGCATCGCCTCTTTCACCTGATCGATGAGTTCGTAGATGATGGAATACAATTTAACCTGAACACCCTCGCGTCGGGCAACCGGCACCGCCTTGTTTTCGACCTTGGTATTAAAACCGATCAAAATAGCACTCGATGCGCTCGCCAAAACAATGTCCGACTCCGTTACAGGACCTGCCCCCTGACGGATAATGTCGAGTGAGATCTTATCAGACTCGATTTCATTGAGTGATTTCGCAATGGCCTCAACCGAGCCCTGCACGTCGCCTTTCAAAATGATTTTCAGAACCGTCTTGGTGCCCTCTTCAATATTGGCAAACAAAGTTTCCAACGCAGACTTTTCTTGAACCGGTTGCAGTTTCTCCTGACGTTCCGCATCGCGGCGCTCAGAAGAAAGCTTCTTCGCATTGCGCTCGCTATCCATTTCGACGAGTTCGTCACCAACATTCGGTGTGTCATCGAAACCAACAACTTCAACAGGGACACCGGGTCCAGCTTCTTTAATACGATCGCCGGTATCGTTGAGTATCGCTTTTACTTTACCAAAATGCTGACCGCAGATGAACGGCACGCCCAGCGTCATGGTTCCACTTTGAACAATAATTGTAGCCGTCGGTCCTTTTCCCGGTGCCGAAGTCGCTTCAATAACGGCACCGCGAGCAGTCGCAGTTGGGTTGCCCTTCAGTTCAAGAATTTCTGCCTGAAGACCGATCAAATCGAACAAATCATCCATCCCGGTGCCTTCTTTCGCGGACACCTCCGCGCAAAGGGTATTTCCACCCCAATCTTCCGGTGCAAGCTCCTTCTCCTGAAGCTGACCTTTCACCTTATTCAAATCGGCACTGTCCAAATCAATTTTGTTGATCGCAACGATGATCGAAACGCCAGCGGCCCGGCAATGATCAATCGCTTCCAAAGTCGTCGGCATCAATCCATCGTCTGCGGCAACTACCAGCACGACAATGTCAGTGACATTCGCTCCGCGCGCCCGCATCGCAGAAAACGCTTCGTGACCCGGGGTATCCAGGAAAGTAACTTTCTGCCCGTTCCGCTCAACCATGTAAGCGCCAACGTGCTGGGTAATTCCACCCGCTTCGCCATCAGCCACGGTCGATCCGCGGAAATAATCCAAAAGCGAGGTTTTACCGTGGTCAACGTGGCCCATGAACGTCACGACTGGAGGCCGCGGCTTGAGCTCGTCTTCTTCCACTCCCTCTAAAACAGGCGCTTCCGGCTCAACGACCACTTCTTCCTCTTTGTGAACACCGCCGCCTTTTTCGCGTTTTTCCTGCTCAAAAATAAATCCGTGTTTCACACAAATTTGGGACGCAATATCAGGCTCAATCGATTGATTCTGGTTTGCAAAAACCTCCAACTCAATCAAATCCTTGAGAAGCGCAAATGGCTTCACACCCAACATTCCAGCCAGTTCCTTAACGATAATTGGCGGCTTGATGTGAATGATTTTCTGCTCTTCACCATCTTCCGTCTCCTCGACAATCAATTCAGAAACCGATTCCTCTTCATCGGCTGCCACTTCCTCAGCAGCAGCTACAGCCACTTCCTCCTCAGCTTCCGTTTCCTCAGCTTCCGTTTCCTCAGCTTCCGTTTCCTCAACTTCCGCTTCCTTAACCGGCTTTGCCTTCTTCGTCTTGGGCTTCGGATCGTCGATCAGCGACAAGGCTTCCTTTTTCGGAGGAGCTAACGCCTTTTTCACCGCCGCCTTCTTCGCAGCCGCATTCTTTTTCTCCTCTTCTTTCAAGTGACCGAAGACGGAGCCTTCACTCATTTCCGTCGGCGGACGGTTCTCCGACCGGCGTGCCTCACGCTTCTCATCTTCTTCGAAAAGATTGAGCGCTTCACCTTTTTGTTTCTCAACAGACTTCGACGTCTTCGCTGCCTTTTTCTTGGCGGCGGGCTTAGGCGCTTTGTCGGTTGTTGGCTTTTCCGGAGTGGATTTGCCGCGGGCTTTTTTTCTGGGAGGCATAGGAAATTTGTCTCGGTTCCTTCGGAACCTTGGGGAAGGGGGCTGTTTAAGTAAAGTTAAGTGGCTGAAATTCAAATAGAAAACGGCCCGAATCAAGGATTCGGGCCGTCGCACAAAATTGGTATTAGGAAGCCGTAGCCCCCTCTTCTTCAGTCGCTTCTTCCGCAACATCTTCATCAGACGCATCGGTTTCAGCAACTTCTGCAGGCGCTTCTTCCGGGGCACCTTCATCAGGCGCTTCGGTTTCGGTAACGTCTGCAGTCTCATCCGCCGCCGTAGCGTCGTTTTCAGCTGCTGCTTCGGATTCAGGCTCAGGCTCAGCGACCGCTGGTGCTTCGACTTCAGCCTCGACACCCGCTTGCTTGCGGGCCTTTTCGAGAAGCGCATTGCCCTCTTCTTCAGTAATTCCAAGAATATCGATCAAATCGATCGCATCAACACCGGAAGTCAGGACCTCAACACTGTTCACTCCGCCCATGACCAATGTCTGGGCAGTTTCTACATCAACACCGCACTTCTCAACGAGAACACTCGCAGCATTTCCAAGCTGAGCAGCCAACGCTTCAGCAGCTGATTCATCCTTCTCAACCTGAACATCCCAGCCAACCAAACGCGCCGTTAAACGTGCGTTCTGACCACGACGACCGATCGCTTTCGAGAGTTCTTCCTCGTCCACCGTGACGCGGACTTTTTTCTCTTCTTCATTCAGCGTGATACTGCGGATCAGAGCCGGCTTCAATGCATCGCGAACGAACGCGTCCACATCATCGCTCCAGCGGATAATATCCACCTTCTCGTTGTTCAATTCGCGGACGATGTTTTTCACACGTGCTCCCCGAAGACCCACGCAGGCGCCAACCGGATCCACTTTTTCATCAGCAGACCAAACCGCGACTTTCGTCCGGTATCCCGCCTCACGAGCGAGCGCTTTAATTTCAACCGTACGATCCGCGATTTCAGATACTTCACTTTCGAAAAGACGACGCACAAAATTCGGATGACTCCGGGAAAGAATAATCTCAGGGCCACGCGCACCGTTTTCAACCGCTACGACATACGCACGGATCCGATCACCGATATTATATTCCTCAGTCGAAACCCGCTCACGCGAATTCATCGTTCCCTCAAACTTGCCGAGATCGATCATCACATCCGATCGATCGAAACGACGCACCGTGCCGCTGACGATGTCGCCCGCACGGTCTTTAAACTCTTCGTAAATCAGTTCCTTCTCAGCCTGACGCAGACGCTGAACCATGGCCTGCTTTGCTGTTTGAGCAGCAATTCGACCAAAGTTGGCAGGAGTCACCTCCAAGTCCATCTCATCATCCACATTGATTTCGGGATTGATGCGACGCGCCGTAAAAATATCCACCTCGTCATACGGATTCTCAACGCGATCCACGACGATCAACGTCGCCATCGCCTTGATGTGCCCTTTCTCAGGGTCCACCGTGATGCGTAGTTCACGAGCAGGGCCGATGCTTTTCCGCGAAGCAGCCAACAAAGCACCCTCAAGCGCCTCCACCATCGTAGAACGGTGAATGCCTTTTTCCTTCTCGTAATATTCGAACAGTGAGAGAATCTCGTTCATAAAAAAATCAATGTATATGTTACCGAATTGAGACAAAAAAAAGCGGACTCATGAGCCCACTTTGATCATTCGGGCACCAGAGCACCGATATCTCAAAAATTGCAACGGACTCAACATGACACAACCTTTTACGGTAGCAAGCCTGAAATAAGGGAGAAGGGGTCCGGTTTCAGGCATCAGGATTCAGGGCAAAACCCGCACCTTTGCAAAATTCCAACAATTCAATCGTTTCCTTAAAATTTCACTGTTAAAAAACAAACACCAACCGCTTCCAATCGACGCCATTCCACTCTCGAGTCATAATCCTTAACGCCCGAATCCTTTCACCTCGTTCATGTCCCTGCAAGCCATCACACTCGACGCCGCCGGCACCCTCATTCATCTCAGGAAACCCGTCGGCGAAACTTACTCCGAAATCGCCGCGAAATTCGAGATTCACACCTCCCCTGCCGCAATTGAATCCGCATTCCGCAACGTTTGGGAACGAACTCCTGCGCCGTTTTCAGCCGAATTCAGCAATCACCCTAAAACGAACCAACAGGGGCTGAAGCGTGAAAATCACCTCGAACGCGAATGGTGGAAGGCACTTGTCCACAAGGTATTTGCAGAAGCAGGAGCCAGCCACGGAGCCCAATTCGATGCCTTTTTCACCAAACTTTACGATTATTTTGAAAATCCCGATTGCTGGCAACTCGATCCCGATGCGGCCGCCGTCCTTCAGCACATTGCAGTTCGCGGATTGAAAATCGGCCTGCTTTCCAATTTTGATTACCGACTTCGCAAAATCCTGACCGGTCACGACATCTTTCATCATTTTCAAGCCGTCGTTCTTTCCGGCGAAATTCAAGCCTCCAAGCCCGATCCCCGCATGTTCGCCACCATCCAACAAGCTCTCGAAGTCGAGGATCCCTCAACCATCCTTCACATCGGCGACGATCCTGAATGCGACATCGCCGGAGCTGAGCAATTCGGGTTCCAGACCTTTCGCGTCAAACTCGGCAAAATCCCGTTGAAAGCGGTCATCAAACACCTTGGGTGAAAAAACACCGATTGCCTCCTTTTTTCTTCTTGCATCACCCGGAATACCGGCAATATTCGCGGCCCTCGTTAAAAGCGTACTTCGCGTTTAAGGCGAGGAAAGCACACCAACCAACGGAAAGGTAGCTCAGTTGGTAGAGCAGTTGGCTTTTAACCAATTGGTCCTGGGTTCGAATCCCAGTCTTTCCACTCTTTTAAGCGTCAAGGTGTTACGAGATTAAGCCTCTGATTTTAACCCGATTGCTAGCATTGTGATAGCAATTCCACCGGAAACCGCCTTCGGAATAACATCGGAGCAATGAAAATATTTATTCGCTCTTAAATCCTGCTTTCACAGATTGGAAGTCGGTGATATCAGCCCCGAATCGAAATATCGCTGGGCATAGTTCATCGCCCTTTTAGTGATTGTGTCGCTCGACCAGGCTGTAGTCTGATTTTCCCCATGACCGTCCCTGCAGATATTATCAGAGCCTGCACCATTGCTGGCCACGACCCTGACTCACCAGCTGGCGAGTATTTCGTAGGCATGGCACTCGTGGCCCGATCCATGGATGCCTTTCGCGCAGAGCTCGAAGCCAAACGAACCGCCGAACCCGGCAACGACATCCTCACCATCAAGCAAACTGCCGAACAATATCAAGTCTCCATTGCTTGGATCCGAACCCGCATCAACCGAAAGCACCACCAGCCCATCACCCTCCACATCAATGACGGCGTCCAGCGAATACGCCGCCGTGATTTCGAAACCTGGCTCCATCAAGAGCACGCCCACGCCGCCCCAAAAAACAATAAGCCGGAGCAAAAAACACCAATCCTCCGAGTCGAATACACCAACCGAAGCTAACGGGGCGGTTAGCGGGCCATTCACGGAATGCCGAGAGACTTGTGGAGAGTGGAAAC
>CALAHF010000047.1 GCA_937891465.1 uncultured Verrucomicrobiales bacterium
ATCAAAACCGCTCGAGGGCTTTTCGGTTTTTCACGAACAGACCCTGTTGGATCGTGATTGCCCGAAACGGATTCTTAGCTAAACTACCGACCTATGAATGTTGCCCTCCTTGGTGCCGGCTGGTTTGGTCGTGAAGCCCATCTTCGAAATTTGGTCGCGCTTGATGGCGTTGATGTCATTGCCGCGAGTTCGCGATCAGAAGCCTCGCTTGATGCGGCGAAGGTCATTGTTGGAGATCAATTGCAGACGTTTACGGATTGGAAAGAGGTTCTCAAAATCGAATCGGTTGATGCCGTTGTCATTGCTCTGACCAATAATTTTCATCACGAAGCGGCATTGGCTGCCTACGCGGCGGGAAAACATGTCATGTTGGAAAAGCCGCTTGGACTCTCGATTGCCGAATGTGACGATATCATCGCCGCTTCGGAAGCTGCCGGGAAGGTCCTTCAGATTGGACATGAAATGCGGTTTCAGCGACTTTATTCGAAAATGAAAGGCATGATCGATGGCGGCGAGATCGGAAATCTTCAACTGATGTGGTGTCGCGAATTCCGCGGACCGATGCGTCCCGGTTGGCGTTCCAGTGAAGCTCTTACCGGAGGAACAATTTTGGAGAAAAACTGTCACCACATCGATTTGTTCAACTGGATGATCGACCGCAAACCGCTTCGCGTCGCAGCGACGGGCGGAACGAATGTGCTGACTGATCGTGAAATTTTAGACAACGCGCAGGTCTTGATCGAATACGAAGGCGGTCGCCGCGCGACTCTGGAATTGTGCCTCTTCGCGCCGTTCGGCGGCGAGTGCGAGATTGGGGTTGCGGGTGATTTGGGACGGATCGATACCAAAAACCAGGCGCTCGAGCTGGTTCACCACCGCTTTGATCTTCCGGATAAAAATGAGATGCAAATCGCTGATTTAAAGGAAGATGCGGGATTTGTCGATAGCAGTGGTCGAGTGGATCGCGGTATTCGCCCCGAGTTGGAACATTGGATTGACTGTTGTCGCGAGAACAAGCGTCCACTGACCGATGGGCATTCCGCAAAAATGAGCGTCGCCGTTTGTCTGGCAGCGCAGGAATCCATCAAACGCGGCGAGTTTGTGATGATAGATGAGTTGCTGGGATGAATCGAAATTTCAAATCGTATGAGAATGAGTTGTAATAGACTGATTTTTAACGGACTCGCATTGCTCGTTGCTCTGTCGCACTCGGTTGGAATCGCGCAGGACGAAAGTCCGGTGAAATTATGGACGGGTTCCAAACCGTTTCCGGCGGCAAACGAGATGACGTTGGTTGATCAGAAGTTGGTGAAATATCAAACGGTTCATCGGGCTGAGAAGCCGATGACGTTTGCGATCGGGGCGGCCATTACTGAGTTCAATGGCGAATTGCGTTCTTCATGGGCGGCGAATCCGGATGGGGTTTCTGAAAATCTCGGAACGGAATTTGTTCGGGAACGGGTTTCTACGGATAACGGAGCAACGTGGTCGAATGGGCGTATTCTCGCTCCGCAGCTCGATGGAGGGGCTTTTCAGAGTCATGGCAGTTACATGAATCACAAAGGGACGCTTTATTTTTTCGGGAAGTTGGGGCCGTTCACGGGACCGGCGAAAGGCTTTGTGCTGGGAGCGGATGGAAAATCGTGGGAGGACAAGGGAGTGGTGACGGTTGATGGCGCGACATTTTGGCCCATGGACACGCCGCAGCAGATGGAGAACGGCCAATGGATCATGGGAGGACTTGGCGGGGAAGGTGGAAAATTTCCTGCGGTCGCGATTGCGGATGACGAGTCTATTTTGAAATGGAACGTCAAGCTGCTGCCGAAGCTGAAGTTTCGTGGCTTTGGTGAAACAACGGTGATTACCAAAGAAAACGAGGTGCTGGCGATCTCGCGAAATGGGGCTTTGAAATCGCCCATGATTACCACGTCCGCCGATGCCGGTAAAACGTGGGAAGCTTCGCGGACTGCAAATTTTCCGATGGTTCCGGCAAAGCCCTACGCGGGACGATTAAGCGATGGCAGGCCGTATTTGATTTACAATATTCCTCCGGTGAAAAAAGCGGTGGGGCGCTCCCGGCTTTGTCTGTTGATCGGGCCCGCTCAGGGAATGTCGTTTGATCGCGCATGGCTGTTGCGGCCAAACGATCCTCCGGCCGCACGATTCAGTGGTCCGCAGCATAAGGCTCAGTGGGCGTATCCCTACGCGCACGAAAGCAGGGGGGCGCTTTATATCGCGCATCACAACGCCAAGGAAGATGTCGAGCTGATTGTGGTGCCGTTGGCTGCGCTGAAGTGAGTTTCCCCAAAACGGCGTCATTCCGCGACGCTTTTTATTGCCAACCTCCGCAGTTTTTATCACAGTCACGGCCATGAGTTACAATGTTGGCGTAATCGGATACGGGTGGGCGGCACAGGCCCACATTGATGCAATCAATGGAACAGAACAGGGGAATGTCGTGGCGGTTTATTCGTCGCGGCCTCTCGATAACGCGGAGCTATCAAAAGCGCATGGCGGCGAGGTGAGGGGATTTTCCAGCGTGGATGAAATGCTGGCGTGTGATGACATCGATGTGGTTTCGATCACGAGTTATCCCAAGCAACATCGCGAGCAGGCCGTTGCGGCGGCGAATGCGGGGAAACACATCATTTTAGAAAAGCCGATGGCGCTCACGTGGGAAGATTGCTCGGCGATTTACGAAGCGGTAAAAGCGAATGGCGTAAAGGCCACCGTTTGTTTTGAGATCCGTCACATCTCTCAATTTTTAACGACTACGTCGATGATCGATGACGGAATGATCGGTGATATTCACTACGCCGAGGTCGATTATTATCACGGCATCGGACCGTGGTATGGTCAGTATCGGTGGAATACCACGGTGGAAAACGGTGGTTCGAGCCTTCTCTCTGCGGGCTGCCACGCGCTCGATGCGCTGATGATGTGCATGGGGCATGAGGTCGAGGAAGTGACGTGTTACGCGACGACTTCGAAGAACGAGATTTTCCAAAAATACGAATACCCAACAACGACGGCGTCGATCCTGAAATTCAAAAATGGTGCGGTTGGAAAATGCGCGTCGGTGATTGACTGCCTGCAACCGTATTATTTCCACACTCATTTGGTGGGGAGTGAAGGGTCGATTTTAGATAACAAATTGTATTCCAGTAAACTGCATCTCCGCGATAAGAAGTGGACGGAGCTGCCGGTGGCGCTGGCTGACTCGGGGGACGTTCACGATCATCCGTATCAGGATCAGTTTCAGGCATTTTTCAACGCGTTGGACAAAGGCGAGGATACGGAGAGGACCAGCATTCACGACGCGATTGAAACATTCCGCGTGTTGTTTGCCTGCGAGAAATCGGTGGAAGAAGGCCGCTCGGTGAAGTTGAGCGAGATCGCGTGAGGAATCAGTGAGAGGAGCCCATCAAGGAGCGGCGTCTTTCCAGGAGCCGACGGAGCCATGGGCCGAAACCTCTACGCTCTTCACCACGATCCGACAGGGTTGATTCATCACACTGACCCTATCCGTTCGTTTTTTGCTTCATTTGGAAAACTTAAGTTTCCCGTTGCAATCACGGCGATGTTTTGGGATAACACACGGCAACCACGTGCGTATGAAAAAAATTCTTGCTGTTTTCTTCCTTATTTTGTCAGGTCTTCCGGCGTTTTCCCAGGACGCTGCTGCTCCTGAGACGAAATCTTTTGATCAGAAACTGGATGCCTTCCTCGAGCCCGTTGCTGAAAAGCTCGGAGGTGTTGTTTTCTATTCAGTTCCAATCGCCAAAGATGTCGATGGTGACGGTAAAGCGGAAACGATTCCGGTAGTTTTGGTATTACTTGCGGGAACGGCTCTTTTTCTGACTTTCTATTTCAAGTTCGTAAATATCCGGGCAATCGGAATGGCTTTCAAAACGGTGGCTGGAAAGCTGACCGATCAGAACGCTCCGGGAGAAATTACGCACTTTCAGGCGCTGTCGGCGGCGCTTTCGGCGACGGTTGGTTTAGGAAATATCGCGGGCGTGGCAATTGCGATTTGTCTGGGTGGCCCCGGAGCCGCTTTTTGGATGATCCTTTTGGGATTTCTTGGCATGACTTCGAAATTCTGTGAGTGCACCCTTGGTGTGAAATACCGCAAGATCGACGAGAACGGAAAAGTGTCGGGTGGAGCAATGTATTATCTGAGCCGTGGTTTTGCCGAGAAGGGTCCGAAGTGGGGCGTTTTTGGTAAGATTCTTGCCGGGTTTTTCGCAGTCATGTGTATTGGTGGGGCGCTTGGTGCAGGTAATATGTTTCAAATCAATCAGGCGCAAATCCAGTTCCACGCGACGACCGGGTTGTTCCCCGATCAGGGCTGGATTTTTGGTCTGATCATGGCGGTCCTCGTCGGGGTGGTGATCATTGGCGGTATTAAGGGAATTGCACGGGTGACTTCGAAGTTGGTGCCGATCATGTGCGGAATTTATGTCCTGGCCGCGTTGGTCATTCTTGTCATGAATATAGGAATGGTTCCGGAGGTGGTTACTCGGGTTGTGACTGAGGCATTCAAACCGCAGGCAGTGATTGGTGGAGGTTTGGTTGCTGTGCTAATTCAGGGAATCAAGCGAGGTGTTTTTTCAAACGAAGCAGGAATCGGCTCGGCCCCCATTGCGCATTCAGCCGTGCGAACGGATAAGCCCGCGAGTGAAGGTCTCGTGGCATTGCTCGAGCCATTTTTCGATACAGTGATTGTCTGCAGCTTGACTGCGTTTGTAATCATCGGAACCGGAACGTATGACAATTATGCCGGACAAGATCTCGGCGCAGGGGGGCAAGATGCGTGGGTCCAGGGAGTGAAAGTTACTTCGGAAGCGTTTGGCTCGGCCATCCCCTGGTTCCCTTACGTGTTGACGGTAGCAGTGATCTTGTTCGCGTTTTCGACGATGATTTCGTGGTCTTACTACGGCGAACGCGCGCTGACTTACCTTACCGGAGAAAGAAAAGGAGTGCTGTTGGCGTATCGCTTGCTTTTCTGTCTATGCACGGTGATTGGCGCAGGGGCGGGATTGAAAAACGTAATTGGCGCGTCAGATGCGATGTTTTTTGCGATGGTTGTGCCAAACTTAATCGGACTCTATGTACTTCTACCGGTCGTGAAACGGGAACTCAATATTTTCGTCGAATCGGCGAAAGGGAAGTGACGTGGTTGAATTGAGATTATGAGTAGCCCAACAATCCAAGTCGGCGTCATCACCGTTTCCGACCGCGCGGCAGCGGGCGAATACGAAGATGAAGGTGGCCCGGCGGTTAAGAAAGCTTGCGAAGAGCGTGGTTGGGAAGTGATTGCTGACTCGATCGTTCCCGATGATTTAGAACGAATTCAAACTACGATCCGGGCTTTTGCAGGGCAGGGGTGTGGTCTGGTTTTGACGACTGGAGGAACTGGCGTTGATATCCGTGATGTCACTCCCGAAGCAATTCGTGGAATCATGCGCGTGGAAATTCCCGGCTTTGGTGAAACGATGCGAATGCGTTCGCTCGCGATCACGCCGAATGCCATTTTGTCTCGCAGCCTTGCAGCGATTGTGGATACCGCTTTGGTGATCGCGCTTCCTGGAAAACCAACCGGTGCAGTCGAGTGCCTCGAATTTGTCGAAGGTGCGATACCTCATTCGGTGAAGCTGGCGCTGCGTGTGCCAACGTCGTGCTGATTATTTTTTCTTCTTCGCCGCTAACATTTTCCGAACGCGCGCTTTTTCCTTTTCCAGTGCCGAGCCGGTTACCGGCATGGGTTCAAAATCGGGAGCGGGAGTGATGTTTTCGTTTTCAGGGATTTCGCGCCAATGAAGGTTGCGAAACCAGACGTCCTGACCGTGATCCTGCAGTTTTATGTTTGCGCCACGACCGGTGAGATCACCGCTCCGGCTATCGAGTAGTTCAACATATTCAGCCCACTTCGGATCGTTGTAGTCAAAAGAAATCACGGCCTCGCCGTTGAGCCAGTGCTCGATAATGCTTCCCTTGCAGACAATTCGAGCGGTGTTCCATTCACCGACCGGACGCGTTTTGTCGCTTTTCGGAGCCATGCAGAAAAAGATCGATGCCGCTGCCTGCCGTGCGTTTTCTCCGTAGGGGCTGCCAATATTATCGAGGATCTGGTATTCGACCTGTCCGGGACGGTAGTAAACGCCGGAGTTGCAGCCTGTTGATACTTTCCAGTCGAAGCGAAACTCGAAATCATCGGGGACTTTAGATTTTGTGAAGATGAGATCGCCACCACTTTCCTTGCGGTAAAATGCGCCTTCATCGTCGATCACCCAGTTGCCTTTGTGCTCCCAGCCTTCGAAAGATTTACCGTTGGAAATGCGAGTGAATCCAGTCTCAATATTTTGGTGAGCCAGTTTGTCAGTCTCGGCAAGAGTGAAACGGGTATTCATTACCGAATGCTTTTCGGGGCCGTCTGCATACTTGAGGTAGGTCGTCGCAATGAGCGTTCCATCGGGAAGCACTTCCAGATCAGAATAACCGCAGTCGGTATTTCCCTTGCCAGGTTGGTCTGCT
This sequence comes from uncultured Verrucomicrobiales bacterium, assembly GCA_937891465.1. GTDB lineage: Bacteria > Verrucomicrobiota > Verrucomicrobiia > Verrucomicrobiales > DEV007 > JABDJT01. Next base: position 6,538 of record CALAHF010000047.1, read on the forward strand.
TCGCTTCGCATCGTGTTGTGGAAAAGTTTGATGCGGTAATCTCCCGAGCGGCCTTCAACGATGTCTTCAAAATGTCCTGCCCAGGCAACGTAGTGTCCGTAAGTCGGGCTGGTTGCTGTCACATCACGAAAGGCGACAACCAGCCGTCCGTCAGGAGCGAATTTTGCGACGTGGCGGTCGCCGGTAAGTTCAGCCGGAAGTTCCCGGGGCGCGCTCCAGGAGTTGGCCTCGTCTCGACTCACTGAGTAGAGAGATTGGTTCTTGTGACTGTTTTCCCGTAGCAACATCAGCAGGGTTTTTCCGTCGGGAGATCGAACCACGCAGGGCTGTGCCCAACGGTCTGGCACTCGGAGAATGCGCCGACTGGTGCTCCAGGTGAGTCCTCCGTCAAGGGATTCACTTTGAACCACGTAGCCGGGCATGTCCGACCACATGATCAGTTTCCGACCTTCGTCGAAGCTCAGAATGGTCTTCGGGGGAACTTCTCCCTGAACGCCATTCGGAGTCATCGAAGTCCAGGTTGCGCCATCGTCTTCGGAGTAAGATTGACGCATCGGGTAGGGCGGTTTGCCCTTGCGACTCCAATCAAGCCCGTCCGCAAAACAGAAAAGACGAGCCTCGCCGTTTGGCGCGACGAGACGGTGCAATGCCGGGGTGTTCGAAGTTTCGTTCCAGTTGGAGGGAACATCGAGGCGTTCGCTCCAGGTCAATCCAGCATCGGTGCTTTTTGCAATCGGGCCGATCCATTGGGCGTGACCGAGGCACCAGGCGGTAAACATCGTTTTTCCGTCGGGGAGAAGAACGGTGTCGCAATGGCCCTGATAGATCGTTTCGGTGCCGGCCGCGACGACGGAATGGTGCTCGCGGTCCCCTGACAAATCCACCAAAGGAAGATTGATGGTTCGCTTAACGCCGGGAGTTGGTTCGTTGAAGGACGGTAACGTTGCCACCTCCCTGGCAAGGGGACGGCTGATCAGCATTTTTGCCCGCGATTTGGTTCCCTCGAATTTTTTGGCCAATACGTCATTTTCGGTAAACCGCGCCATGAGGATTTCGCCGTCGGTGGAGCGGTTGCGGTCGTAGGAAATGTAGATCGTTCCGTCGGGAGCCTGAAATCCATCAGGATAAGAAACGCCTTTTCGCTCATCGAGGACGAGGCCGCCCTGCCAACTTTTTCCATCGTCATCGGACAACCAGGCACTGAGTTGGACGCGTCCTTCATGGGCGTCAATTTTGTCACCGTGTTTGATAAGAAGCAGTTTTCCAGAGATCAGCCGACGGATGAAAAAGCGTGCAACCGGATGTTTGATAACAGATTCAACCGGCTTACTCCACGTCTTTCCCGCATCGGTCGAAGTGCTTTCCATAATTCCCTTGCGGGTTCGGGCCAGCATCCAGAGCGATTGGTCTTTTCTCTCAACCACCATGTGCTCGTGCCAGTCAGGATCGGGAAATTGAACGGCACCGCGTCGCTCCCAGGTTTCGCCCTTGTTCGTTGAGACAAAGACATTCGCTCCCCGCAGTGGATCGAGTTCGCGGAAACAGCCCTTGAACTCACGGAATCCGTCGCGCTGATCGAGCGAGATCGGCAGCATCCATTCTCCGTTGGAAAGGACAGTCGGCTTGTTGAGCGTTACGCCGTGCCATATACGCTTTGGCTTCGACCAGGTCGGATTTTCATCATCAGGATTTTCGCACACCGTTGCCCACACTCCGGCGCGTCCGTCGAACATGTCCATCGACTGGTCAAAAATAAGCCACAACCGGCCCAGAGGATCTGTCCAAAGATTGCCCACGAGAATGCTGCGTTTTGCGCCAAGCCCTTCTTCACGAGGATCAAGAACAACGCGCGGGTCAGACCAGCGTTCGCCATCATCGTCGCTGGACGCAAGCACGAAATACGCATCAGGGCTGTCGCCACCGGCCACCCAACATGCCCAGAGTCGACCTTTGGGAGTTCGCTCGATCCCAATTGTCATTCCATAGTCGAGTTGATCGTAACCATACTCGGGAAGGGGAGAGGTGTTCACCGTTGGCGGCACAAGCGCATGGTCGGCAACTTTTTCCATCTTCGCGATGCGCGCTGCCGCTTCGTGGGGAGTCTCGTTGATGGTTGCTCGGTCGGGACTGCCGGCAGTGAGAAGTCTGATTTTGATTCCATCGCCGAGGACGGGAAATGCAACTTTTCGAGTCGAGAATTTTTCACCGCTCTCCATTCTCTTCTGATAGACAAAGACGCGATTGATCTCTCCGGGGAAAAGCTGGAATTCTGGAGTGGCGACTTTTTTGAATCCCTGTTTAAGCAACACGCTACTCTGGTTCGCTGCGTTTTTTTTGCTTATAGTCAACACGTAGAGATCGCCGGGAGTCGTGCATTCGATCGAGTAACCTTCGATGCTGGTGCGGAGAAATGTGCGCCCGAGAAGGATTTTAGGAGCTTCAGTCAAGGTGTAGCCTCGATCTGTGAAAAGCGTCTCGCCTTTTTGTAACGGTGCGAAGGCTTGAGTTGGCTTGGAGGCTACGTCATCTTGAGCGAAGCTCAGAAAAGGGAAGGCGATGCCGAAAAAACATGCTGCGGCTAAAATTCGTGAGTTCATAAAAAGAGTTGAGTGACCGTCATTAACCTGATTCTATTTACCGCTCCGGGTAGCCTTGTCGTCGGTGTGGATCAGAGTGGTTTCCTTCAATTCCCAGACCGCAGGCGTGTCGCGTTGCTGAGCCGCAAGCCAATTCAATGCGGCTTGATGGACAATTTCGTGACCGCCGTTGAAAATGGTGATTCGTGTTTTTCCGTTCTCACTCGTTTTTCGAAACAGCGGTTGGCGAGTTTCGAAAAGCGGGTCGTTTCCTGAAAACGGTTTGGGAGAGGTCTGCGTTTTATAAAACGTATCAATCCAATCCTTCGAAAATTTTCCGGAATCTCCAACGACTTCATTCCATGCTTCCAGAGAATGCGTAAACGGAACGCTTCCTTCACGGCCATCGTTTACGCCGTGATTGATATCCAAATTCACGTTTCTGGCCTTCGCCAGCCATGTCAGGGGCGATCGATGTTGAGCGGATTTGAGTTGCTCGATTGAGGATTCCGGAGGTCCGCCGATCGCCCCTTCGATATGCTTTGCGTAGCGGATGAATCGTTTGTTTTCAGAACACTCCTTGTGCCACGCGACAATATCTGAAATCCCACACCACGCAGAAACACCGGCCCACACTTCCGGTGCGCGCGCTGCCATCATCATCGACATGTGACCGCCGCCGGAAACACCGATGCAGTAGATCCGATTGGGATCAATGGTTGCGTGGGTCTTGGCAAAATCGATCGAGCTGATAACGTCCGCCACGGCCAGATTTGAACCCAGTGCCTCGGGTGTGTTGTTCTTTCCCCGAAAATTTGGATGCACAAACGCCCAGCCCATTTGCTGGCACCATTTTGCATAAACCGCTTCGCCGCCCGCTTGTTTGTAGTCGCTCGACCAGGTGTGCAATGCGACAAGCAACGGCACCGGCTTGTCCGATTTCTCCGGCTTCCAAAAAAGCGCAGGCTGCTCCGTCTGGTCGGCCTTCGAAAGATAGCTCACTTCGCTAACGCCGTCGGGATAGCCTTTTATTTGAGCAAAACTGGGAATGGTCGCAGACATCAGAATGAGGAAAAAACAAAGACGCATGCCACGAACCAACCCTATTGATTCGCCGAATCAACCCTGTTGGATTGTGGAATCGCGTTAATGACCCTTCTCCAATTTTCCGTAGCGTTTCCCGGAAATTAGCCAGCATCCCCGTTTTTGAAACCGGAGTTTCAGAACCACGCAACGCAATCCGATGACTGATGCCTGCATGGAAGAGCGCCCCGGCACCCGGCAGGGTGAAATCGGCATAGCATTATCAAGGGCAACTGGTAGGCTCAAAGCCTTTGACGCATCTGAGACACGATGTCGATTGACTGAATCAATCCGTTTTACCCCCTGTCCCACTTAGCCGGCTGGGCCAAGGTCCCAATTAAAGGTAATCGGGAAGGAAGTTTCCTTTCAATAATTTCTACCAATATCTTATGTTAAAAAGAGCGATAGCATTGAGTCTTCTTTCGACAACGCTAACGTTAAGCGCTTCTGATGAAGGAGTTTATACGCTTCCGAAAAAGCTGGATTCCGCGATGAGCAACTACTGCTTTTCATGTCATGACGATGACATTCAGAAAGGTGACATCCGCCTCGATAATCTTCAGACAGTCGATCAGGACAAACGTCTGGACCTTTTGAGCCGAATTCAGGAGCAGGTCTATTTTGGCCACATGCCCCCCAAAAAGAAGAAACAGCAACCGGGTGATGGTGAGCGTCAAACCATGCTGTCAGCTATTTCTTCCGAGCTTGCCCGTTACAACGCGTCGACACTTGAAGAGAAATTGAGAAAGCCGGAATTTGGCAATCATGTCGACCATGAAAAGCTGTTTTCCGGAGAATGTAAGGACATCCCGGCATTCACTTCTGACCGACGCTGGTTAATCAGTGAATATATTTTCAATGCAAAATTCAACAGCCTGCTGCAAGCCAACTCCAAAGCTCGGCGGAAGGGAAAAAATGAACTCGTGCTGGGAAGCAGCAAGATCCAAAATCTGAGTCTGACGAACGCGTTTCTACTGCCAGACAGATCAGGCGTAAGATACTATGCCGATACCGACCTGACCGGCGGCCACCTGTCGTCGATGCTGACGAATGCTCAGAAGGCATCCGCCTACATCACGGATTATCTCGTAAAGCGGAATGCAAAATATCTCCCTGCGATCTCTGAAATCATGGCGCTGGAAGACCAGCACAATGCGACCCTTACCTCGCGCCGGGAATTTTTTGAAAACCATATCGACACATTTTGCGAAGAAGTCTACGGCTCTAAGAATGAGTCGATGTTGCCGAAATTCGTCAAAACAACGCTGAAAGAAGTCGAGGCTTTGGCAGAAGGTGAGACCTATAAAAAAGCGCCCTTTCACGTCGCCCAGAATATGCTGGAAGGCCTCGAGGGCGATAACACCGTCTATCAAGCTCTATTAATCCCCGAGCACGAGAAAAAGTCCGATGATGAATTTCGTGACATGTGTGAACGCATCTGGTTTTACTTTGGGGACCACGAACGCAAGATTCAGGGGCGCATGACTCTTCTGCGAGATTACCTCCCGGAATTTCGCGAGAACCTGATCAAAAACGGGCGGAAATTTAAGGCGATTGTATACAAGCCGCTCGCCGAAGATGAGATGGAAATCGTCAAGGCATCTATCCAGAGACATCGCAAGAAAGGTGATCACTATAATAAACTGATTAGCACCTGCATGGCGGAATGGGAACTCGATTTCAAGCAGCAACGGATTGATGCCGGGCCGCCGTCCGATGAAGCGTTATCAAAGCTGGTTGATCAATTGTTTCTTCAGATCCTCGAACGCTCCCCGGATGAAGGGGAAGGAGACGAGTTTCTGGCTTTATCAAAGTCATACGTGACGAAGTTGGGAAATCTTAAGGCCATTCAGAAGCTCATCCAGACGGTTATCCTGCAGACCGAGTTTGTTTATCGTCAGGAATTTGGCACGGGCGAGGCTGATCAAGTTGGGCGGCGAATGCTTTCCCCTCGCGATGCCAGTTACGCGATTGCTTATGCCTTGACCGATCAAAGCCCCGATCCTGAACTGGTGGAAGCCGCTCAAAATGGCAAGTTGAACACTCGGGATGATTACAAGCGGGAGGTGGTTCGGCTCCTCGCAAAGAGGGATGAATACTATTTAATTGATCCCGTTCTAGCTGATAAAAATTATCAGGATAATACGACAGACGCATCCATTCGAAAATTGAGGTTCTTTCGCGAGTTTTTTGGTTACCCCAAGACACTGACCATCTTCAAAGACGCCAAACGGTTTGGCGGAAGGCTTGACCGGGCAACAACACGCCTGGTCAATGAGGCCGATCGGCTCGTTGAATACATCTTAGAGAACGATCAAAATGTATTTGAAGAACTTCTTACGACTGAATCATTTTATGTCTATCACGACGGAGACAATGAGCGGATGCAGGCAGCATCTGACCGCATCAAGGGGATCTATAAGCACTTCAAAGATGAGGACTGGAAAAATTTCAAAGAGGAAGATCTCTTAAAGCACAAAGATTTCCTTAAAGAAGTGAAAATGCGCAGTGTTGATCCCGACAAACTGGAGGCCAGGAATCGCCAGGGCAATACGATTCAATTGTTCAAGAAGTCGATGACGACGATCACGGCACGCTTAGACAAAGGCCAGAAGGAGGCGGCTCCCTTTGATTTGTATCAGGGGTATGGGAATGATTTTATGAGCGGCGCCAATATCGCGCGGTTTTATAATATTGAGCTGAGTAACTGGGATTATAAGACCGTGCAACCGGCCAAAGTTGCCAACCGTAAAGGCATTCTGACACACCCGGCGTGGCTCATTGCCCATGCCCAGAATACGGAAACAGATCCGGTCATTCGCGGGAAATGGATCCGGGAAAAATTGTTGGCTGGCACCATTCCAGACGTCCCCATCACCGTGGACGCTGTGATCCCTGAAGATCATCACATGACATTGCGAGGTCGGCTGGCGAGCGCGACAGAGCAGGAATACTGCTGGAAATGCCATGAGCTGATGAATCCACTCGGCTACCCTCTGGAAAGCTATGACGACTTTGGGCGGTTCCGCACCGAAGAGTCCCTTGAATACCCGGATCACCTCATTGAGGAAAAACCTGAGAAGAGCACTCACCTGACGGATACCAGGGACATTTACAAAACAGTCCCGGTAAACCCGACGGGATACCTGATGGGAACAGGTGAAACGAGCTTGGACGGCGAAATAGAAGATGCCATTGAACTGGCGGAGCGCCTTGGAAAATCAAAGCGTGTCCGCCAATCGATCATCCGCCATGCCTTCCGCTATTTCATGGGTCGGAATGAATTTCTGTCAGATTCAAAAACTCTGATCGATGCCGAACAAGTCTATTTAGAAAGTGGCGGCAGCTTTGATGCCGTTATTGTCTCCTTATTGACCTCAGACTCATTTATTTATCGCAAAGCTATTACGGAATAAACACATGACTATCAGCCGAAAAACCTTTCTAAAAACATCCGCTTTAGGTGCGGGCGCTATTGGCCTTGCTCCTTCCTTCAATCAGCTTTTTGCGGCAGCCGATACCAATGGTGTGCCCAAACGCTTTATCTTCATTCGCAAATCAAGCGGGATTCGCCCACTGGAAACCGCACTTCTGAATTTTTCCGATAAAGACAAGGCACTTGATGAGGAGAAGCTACCTGTCGAAGTCGATTTGGATAAGTATGAACTCCCCAAATGGTTGCGCGGCCTGGATGAACATAAAGAGCACATGACCATTCTACAGGGGCTCTCCGCAAAAATGAGTGAAAATGTTCATTTTTCGTTTTCGTCAGTCATGGGCTGTTTTAAATCAAACCGAAATTCGTTGAGTGCCATTAAGCGAACAACGGTCGATTTTGAGCTCGCAAAACTTTTCCCGTCTCCATTTGGTCATGTCGAACTTTCATTTGCCGGGGGAAGGTCCGGCATTGTATCGGGTTATTCTGCACCCGCCCCGCATACCCGAAATTACTGTTATGCAGATCCGGAAACAGCGAGGAATGAATTGTTTAAGTCAGTCCTGAATCCTGAGGCCGTAAACTCTGACAATGAAATGTTGGCCTTCCTGAAAAGTAAGGAAGGGCTCATGGAGAGCGGCATCAAAGGCCACGAAAAGAAACGACAGGAGACTCACATCCATTCAATCGAATCGATTCGGGATCGAAATGAAAAGTTGATTACGATGTCAGGATCGATCGCTCAACATCTTCCGGATTTGGCCCCCATTCATGCCAATGGCGGCGCGAATGCGAGCACCCCGGAGAAACAGTCCGCGATGACGGATGTGCTCATTGCAGCACTAAAGGCCGGCTTGACGAATGTGGTCACCTATACAATTGATGATCTGGGAACCCCGGTCACCGGTCTTCCCGGAAACGAAACGGACAGAGTTGGTATTCATCCGCTGGGTCACAATGAAGCCTTTGGCGGCGTTCCCGCTTGGAAAACCAGAGAGCAGATTCGTATTAGCCACGTGAATCAAGTGAATACGATTATTGAGAAATTGAAGCAGACACCTGAAGGCACCGGCAACATGTTCGATAACACCATGATTCTTTATTTTCCTGAGAATGGGGAAACCCATCATGGAGTTGGAAAAGAATCACCTTTTCTCATCATGGCAGGAAATAACTGCGCGCTGGATATATCCGGTCGTTATATTCGACTGCCATTCCTGGGGAACGAAGGTCACAAAACCTTAAGCAACTGGTATACGACGTTGTTGAACGCACACGGCAATCCAATTGAACATTATGGAGATCTGGATCTGGAGATGGCTCGAAAAAAGCTGCCACAAACCGGCGCGATAAAGCAGTTCATGACGTGATCAAGAGTGCTTAAAGAATACGAGCCCGGCGGCCAAAGCCACTGGCGCTGTTGGATCCCGCCGACCTAAATAACAATTCCAGTGACCTCGCCCTCGAAGACCATCGTCCCATCGACAAATCCCTGGGCTTCAAAGATAGCCATTCGCGATCTCAATTTTTTGGCCCGGACAACCATGAGTAAATCACAGCCCGGTTCCACACTCCCTCGAAACTTGACGTTGTTCACCCCGCCAAATCCGAAAAACTTGGTTCCATTGGTCTCGAATTTTAGATGATAAATCACGGAACTAATCTGAGCGGCCATTTCAATCATGAGCACGCCCGGCATGATCGGTCGACCTGGAATATGCCCTCTGGTCCAGAATTCGTCGGGCCGTTGTGATTTGATTCCGACCGCAAGGCCAAGTTCCAGATCAAGTGAGATCAGCTTGTCCAACTGCTCAAATTCATCGCGCTGCGCATTCAGCGCCAGAATCTCATCTTTAGAAACAGCCTCCGCTTCGGTGTTGAATGTTGCGGGGTCTACTATCGGTTGCGATGCCATCGTTGTTTAGGGGGGGGAAATAGTGTGCCGCATGTTTCAGGCGACAGCCCCCGATGTCAATCCTCTTGATCCGGATCTCGCGGATTTTCGCGAACGATTACGAGTCTGGGTTCGAGCCAAACGAGTGACCTTCGCTCTCACCAATAAGCGAGCGCAAAAAGTGTTCCGAGGTGGCTCAGCGGGACCCTTCGCCCATTGGCGTCAGGTTAAGCGATCAAAAGTCATTGGAAATCAATAGCTTCAAAAATGAATCCTGAAGGGATTCTGTATTACAGCCCAGGGTCGCGGAGATCCGCGTTTCAACGCGGATCGGAGAGACCTTGGGAACCGAAAATCCACCACCGTCCCAATCCTGAGGGGATTGCGTCATTCCCATGCGGCGGACGGACCGGATCGGTTGGAACGACGCAACGTCTTCAGCGTTGTCAGGGAAAATAACGGAGATGTCCCAGGGTTTCTCCATTCCGCTCGGACGCGGAATTCCGCAACCCTGGGCTATAGGACGGAATCCCTTCAGGATTCTTCAATCAATTGATTTTAAATGATATACATGCATTTAACCTGACGCCAATGGGACGACTCGCCCCACCTCGGAGGTTGCTCGACATTTCGACTTATTGCGCCCGTATCTCACCAATCCCGCCACCTTCCGCCTTGCGAATTCCCTCAAATCGGGCCAAATCATCGACATCACCCAAGTGCCGTAAATTCTCCGCCAGGACCACGTTGTTGTGGGCTCTCAGGAAACGAATGCACCGCGCCCATTGCTTCTCCAGCTTGAAGCGTTCTTCATCGATCGCTTCCCGCTCTTTTTGGATCTTGTTCCAAGCCTTTAATCGAGGATGTCCTTCGACTGCTTTAACAAATTCATCGGCCGATTCGGAAACGAGGCTGACGGATTGCGGAGTCATCAGATTTGCCAAATCCGGCCACCGGCCCAGCAGCGTGTCGCGGATAGCGTTGCGATGCCCGTCTGCGGTTTGCTTCTTGTCATCATCCTGCTTTTTCAAATCCGCCCGCTTCTTCTCGATTGCCGCCGCCGCTCTCTCGACCGTAGCATAGCGCGAATCCCCACTCAAACCGAGTGGTCCGGAAAGCCCTTCGAGAATGGCCCGTTCCACCGGTTCAGCGAGCTCAAGCGTCTGTGCATAGCCGGTCTGCTGCTTCAGCAGCTGGGCGCCCGCCTTTCCGTCGTCCTCCCGAAAGCGACTGCGTTCCCGCAGAAACGCGCCGCTCGTTTTCATGGGGATGTCGATGTTTTGCGACGTCAGAATCGTGTAGGCATACGCTTCATCAAACGAGATCTGGCCGTTGCCATCGAGATCGCAATTCGCCACCGGCTTGCCCATTCGGGTTTCGCCCCGGATCGCCGCCCAGAAATGGCTGGAGAACTCATCATAATTTTCCTCATTGATATCCGGGGTGCATCCCGCCGATTCCCGAGATGAAACCGTGGCGAAAAATCCGCAGACGGGACGCTCAAAATCTCCCGCGTCAGCATCCGTTTCATTAAAAATCGAGTGTGCAAAGCCACCCGAATAACACTGCGCCATCACCATGATGACCTCGACATCAGGCGAGAGTTTTTTGATGTTGGTTTGGAACGCACGCACATCGATCGACTGCCGGTTCCACAGAAAAATCCGCGTATTCTCGGGTTTTGATTTATCACGGCCATTGCCTCCGTGAGCCGTCACATAAATGATCACTCGGTCTCCCGTCTCCAGCGATTCTTTACGATCATCAAACCACCCATTCAAATTCGCCGCCGAAGTGATGCCATCAACCTCCCCGAGTGTGTGTCGCCGATACTGAAGATTCAGATAGCGAGTTGATCCAAACAACCGCGCCATGTAACCATTCGCTGGCGGAACTTTCGCATCACCCGACTCAAACTGGACCGATGGGATGTCCGCATTGCCACTGCTGAAATATTCCGTCAGATCCGCACCGGGCGCGGCTGCATCTGCCAGCACATTACGAAAGAACAGCACGTTTTTCTCCAGCGAGACTTGGTTTTTAGCTGCCTCCTGCCCGCCCGCCACGACCAGAAAGTGATCCTTCGCGCTCGCCGGCGGCGCAAGGCCACTCAGCAATGGCAGGGCCACAGCAAAAACACACATCAGAAAAGAAAATCGCCTCATAGGCATTCAGTGTCTGCGATGCAGCGGGTCATCGTCAATCGTCAATGTTATCGAAGCAATACCCGGAGACCGTTACGAGGTTGCGATCAGCAAATACTCGGAGGAGCCGCTTTTCCATGTTCATGACAATATCGGGCATCATCACCCCGATGACCGCGACACGAAGTTATCAAGCGGCTACACCTGGGTCGAGGACTACCTCAATTCGCTGATTTCAGTGAAAGAGTGAACGATAGGTCGATCGAGTTAGCTGACTCCCGCCATCGAGCCGCCCGTTTAAAATTAGTCTCCGAGAGTCAAGAAATGTTGCCTGACGCGAATGGGGGGCACACCCTTTTTGACGGAAAAGTATTCTTAAAACAGTGCCGTTCTGCCCCGTCCTTTTGTTCATCTTCTGCATCTGACTAAAATCACGGTTTACCGGTTGAGCAAAGGGAGTTGGCTCAACAGGTCATCGCAATAGTTCCATTGGTCGAGCGACTCCCGCCACGCTTGAGGGATGGCATCAACGCCTTTGTAGGCTCCCAGCACCATCCCGATCGCAATCCCGCGTGACGCGTTGTCTCCTCCGACCATGGTATTCGCCTGACACGCCCTTTTCAGGCCGTCCTCCTGGTCGGCGTATTTCAGGATGAAGTAGAGAGCGCCGGGCAAGGTTCCCTCAGTCGGACTGGCTTTCCCCACCTTGATGGGTTCGGATCGACCGACATCCCATAGTCTGGCCATACTGGTAAGTGCGAGGTCATCGCTAAACGCTTCCCTTGAGAGTGCGGAGTTGGGGTCCGCTTCTTCTTCGACTTTGGCAATGGCTTGCGCGGTCTTCATTTCAAAAAAGCCGCCCATCTGCGCGGCGACGTCTTGAATGGCGGCCGCGGGTGTTGCGCCCTTAATAACGCGGCAGGTTACCCGGGCGAAAAACTCGCCGCCGCCTAGAGCGTGGGCGTCTCTGTGGGTGAACATTGATTTTCGAGCGACCTCGACCAATTCCTCTTCAGTTTCATAATAGGCATGCGCTGCGACGTGGCGGATGGCCATCGCATTGGAAATACCGCCGAGCTGTTCGATCAGCACGCCTTGTTTGATTTGGGCGTAGGTTTCTTTGGTCATGGTGCAAATCCATGACCCCCAATCATTTTCGAGACGGTTCATCCAAAGGGGGATCAGGTCTGCGACGCTAAACGGTCTGGGTGGTTCAGCGGTGGCGGCTAAATGTTCTAAAACGAGAATGTTGTAGTCACCGTAGTCCGTTGTCCCACCCGCCTTTTTTCCGGGATGATAATTTCTCTCCCCCCATCCAATGCCATGAGTTTGGCCGCCCATCAACTCACCGGGTGACATAAATTTCTCAATGGGTCCGCTTCCGTAGGCCTCATAAATTTTGAGGGCGTCATATTCATAATGACTCCCCAGGCAGAGGGCATCTGCAACCATAGCGCCGAAAAAGGCACTTCTAATCGATTGTTCTTTGGAAATGGGATTCATTACTTCGCTTAATCTGGTTCGAACTGAACTGGTTTTCCCAGGGGCAGTCAACCTTTCTCGACGAGCGAAGCAACCGACATGCCTTCGTTCGATTTGTCGTTCTTCGCGCAATTTCGGCCACGTTCACAAAAAGCCACTCGCATCCTCCCTGTATGCTACTCTGCCGAGTCCCTCGACATTATGGAAATCACCAACAAAACAAAAAAGTCGCTCAGCATTCCGCTTCCAGCCGGAAAGAAACTCTTCTTGAGCCCGGGTAAGTCGGGACAAATCACCCGGAAGGCGGCTCATCGCCCTGCGGTGGTCAAGCTGGTTGAAGCGGGAGACATTGAAATCGTTGAAGAAGGTGCCAAGCGACAGGGCGGTGGTGGTTCCGGCCACGGCGTTTCCAGTTCTTCAGGCCACGGTGGAACCGGGGCGATGCGGCAGTCGGGAGATAAGTAGACCGCTTTGCAACACGCTTTGCCGGGCAAGAATGTTCACGAGGTCAAGGGCGATTGCCGTAATTCTGGTGGACTGAAATCCCTATCGCACAAAGCATGGGCCTTCAGGCCTATGAACAAGCGTAGAATCAAGAGCGGCCTGAAAGGTCGCCCGCAGTCATCGCTTTCAAGCGAAGTTGGTTTGTGGGATCGGAAATCGCGGGCGACCTTTCAGGCCGCATTCCAGTATGAATCTATCCCGGGCCTGAAGGCCGGGGCTTTGTGCGGACGAGCTTTCAGCCCGGTTTTGACTTCTAGAAAATTGCCAAAACTATCCTAAACTTCGTGCTATTGATCTCAAAAGGGTCAGGGTTGAGTCGGAAAACTTTCAGTTAAGGGAAGCTGAACGTTTATTTCAAAGAATGAGCACGAATTTTCACAAATCGAGACCGACGAAACAGAATCGACCTGTCGCACCGACGAAAGCGGAGACGGCACGTTTGCCGGCCTTCGCGGGGCTTTCACTCGACCAGATCCATGTGCCGAAGACCGGAGACGAGTGCTTGAGAGCGGCCGACGAAATTCTCGCAGCCGGTCTAGGTGGATTTGATACCGAAGCCAAGCCGACGTTTAAAGTCGGAGAGAAAAGCGAGGGCCCCCACGTGGTGCAATTCGCCCTCATCGACAAAGCCTACATCTTTCAGCTTCATCGGAGCGAGTGCGAGAATACCGTCGCTGATCTCATCGCCTCCAAACACGTTCTCAAGGTCGGCTTCGGGTTGAGGAACGATCGGAAGCAGATTATGAGCCGGTTGGGAATCACCCTCGAGCACGTTCTCGATCTCGATCAAATTTTCCGTAAGCAGGGCTACCGGGGACAGGTCGGCGTTCGCGGAGCGGTGGGCGCTCTGCTGAATCAGGGTTTTAAGAAATCCAAATCCATCACGACCAGCAACTGGGCGAATCTCGAACTCCGTCCCGAGCAATTGCGTTATGCGGCGGACGATGCTTTTGGGGCGCTGAAGGTGATGGAGGCGCTGCAAGCGGATGGTCTTATTGAGGGGTGAGGGGGTGGATCTTGGGAAATTTGATAGCCGCAAAAAAGCGCAAAAGTCGCAAAGATTCTCTGAAGACTGGAGAGCCGCCGATGGTCTTTTTTTGCGTTTTCTGAGCCTTTTTGCGGCTATGAAGACTTGCTGTCGTGACTAACCTTTCAGCGTCCAGCCCTCTCGGTAGGGCGGGGCGACCAGTTTATTGGCTCCGTCGTGATTGGTGAATCGCATGGAAGCGGTGTCCCATTCGAGACGCTGATTGGGAACGCGGCTGGCGAGCACGCCGAGCAGGACCATCTCAGTCAGGGCGCCACCGTAGGCGAAATTTCCGCTGGCGGGCTTCCCGTCTTTGCAGGCCCGGATCCAGTCTCCTTCGTGGCTTCCTTCGACCCGGGGGATTGTCTCGGGTGGCAGATTTGCCTGGAATTTCTTATTTTTTTCCTCTGGCAGCAGGGTGAGTCCTTGGGCTCCATGGCTCCCGTGCATGATCACGCCTTCGTCCCCAATGATGAGGGCGCCGCTCGCAGGCAATTTCACATCGTTGGATACGCCCGGTGGACGGAAGGGGAGCAACCGGCCATCCGACCAGTTGATCGTGACCGGCGGCTTGTCACCGCGAGCGGGAAACCGATAGCGAATCCGGGTGGCGCGGGGATAGGTCTCGCTGCTGATTTTTTCCTCCCAGTGAGTAGAGGTCGCTTCCACCGTTTCGGGCGCCCCGAGATCGAGGGCATAAAAGGTGGGGTCGAGGATGTGGCACCCCATGTCACCGAGAGGTCCGGTGCCGAAGTCGTAGAATGCTCGCCAGGTGTGGGGATGGTAGACGGTGTGGAACGGCCGATGCGGGGCAGGCCCGATCCAGGTGTCCCAGTCGAGGAAAGGTGGCACCTCGATCGCTTCCTCCGGTCGCCCGGTGAGCGGAAAGGTCGAATACCACTGTCCGCCGACCGGTCGATCGGTCCAGGCGCGGACCTCGGTGACGTTGCCGATCGCGCCGGCGTCGATCCACTCCTTGAGCTGGCGGATGCTGTTCGATGAACGCCCCTGGTTTCCCATTTGCGTTTGAATCTCGGGCGACTTTGCCGCCATTTGCGTTATCACACGCGCCTCGTGAACCGTGCGGGTGAGGGGTTTCTGCGTATAGACGTGAAGCCCTTTTTCCATCGCGGCCTGGGTGATCATCGCGTGGGTGTGATCCGGGGTGGCGATTACCACGCCGTCCAGATCGGACTCGCTCGCCAGCATTTCCCGGTAATCCGTGTAAAATTTGGCCTCTGCATAGGCATTGCGAACCTTGACGGAGTGTCTCTCGTCCACGTCGCACAGCGCCGCAATATTCTCCCCGGAGCATTGCCTCAAATTGCCCTTGCCCATTCCCCCGATGCCGATCCCGGCCAGGTTGAGTCGATTGCTGGGAGCGT
>CALAHF010000048.1 GCA_937891465.1 uncultured Verrucomicrobiales bacterium
AACTTTTTAAAGGGCGTCCGAAAGTGAGCTCGGTTTTCACGAATCATCAGTGCTTGTTTGACGACTCAACAGGGGTGGACCGGTTGAGTCTTTGAGTCGGTTGAGGAACTGAGCCCTAGGATTCAAAGAACTCAGCAAATCCACGATCAATCTCACGTAACTTTCGTCACGCTTCCGGCGTCACTTCAGCAAGAACCTGAATGCCATCTTCTTCCAGGTAGCCTTTCAGCAAATGTCCGACCGTCAGATCGGAATCCCGACTTTTCCCCGCCTGAAAAAGCCTCGGCAAATCCGTGAACAGCAACGTGCGCTTCCGCTTCGCTGCTTCTTTAAAAATTGCGTGAGCCCGTTCTACCCACTGGCCGACGTAGCTCATGCCGGAGATGAGGCGCTGCGGGGAAAGCAGCTAGATTTCGCGGGAGTCTAGCGCAGGTTTTGCGATCAAACAGTGTCTGATCATCGAATCAATAGGGTTGATTCATCGAGCCAATAGGGTTGATTCGTTGAATGGAAAAGGCAGCGAAAGAGATTTGCGCACAACTTCGCACGGCAGGGCACGAGGCTTTGTTCGCAGGTGGATGTGTGCGCGATCAGTTGCTGGGGCGTGAGCAGAAAGATATCGATATTGCAACGAATGCGACGCCGGACCAAGTGCTCGCGGTTTTTCCAAAGGGCGACACGATCGGTGCACACTTCGGTGTGATTCTGATTCGGGCAGCGGGGGTTCATTTCGAAATCGCCACGTTCCGCGAGGATGGCGAATATTCCGACGGCCGCCGGCCCGATTCAGTAAAATTTACCACGGCTGAAAATGACGCAAAACGACGTGATTTCACAGTGAATGGAATGTTTCTCGAGCCGGAGTCGGGCGAAATCATCGATTACGTCGGCGGAAAAGCCGATCTGGAATCAAAAACACTCCGAGCAATCGGGAATCCAGCGGATCGATTTGAGGAGGATTTTCTGCGAATGATGCGGGCGATTCGATTTGCTACCGTGCTGGATAATTTTTCGATCGAGTCCGAAACGTGGGCTGCATTGCAAGCCAACGCGCATCACATTTCTGAGGTTTCGCCGGAGCGGATTCAGGCCGAATTGAACAAGGTTTGGACATCGCCGAACCGTGTGCGGGGATTTGACCTCCTGGTCGATTCAGGTTTGATGCGCGCCATCTTGCCGGAGATTTTGGAGCTACAAGGTTGTGAGCAACCGCCTAATTTTCATCCGGAAGGCGATGTTTTTACACACACGAGAATTATGCTCGGGTTACTGAAGTCCGACGCCAGTTTGCCGTTGGTGTTGTCGGTTTTGTTCCACGATGTCGGAAAGCCCGCGACGTTTTCGCTCGATCCTGCCGAAGGGCGCATTCGATTCAACAGTCATGACAAAGTGGGCGCTGACATGACTGTGAAAATCCTGAAGCGGCTTCGGTATTCGAATGATGTGATCGATGCTGCTGTTGATGGGGTGGCTCATCACATGCAATTCATGAACGTTCAGAAAATGAAGACGGCGAAACTGAAGCGTTTCATGGCCCGTCCGCATTTTGATGATGAACTGGAACTCCATCGTGTCGATTGTACCAGCAGCAATGGTTTTTTGGAAAACTACAAATTCATAAAAGCAAAGCGCGAAGAATTTGCCAGCGAGCCGCTATTGCCGACGCCTTTTGTGAACGGTCAGGATTTGATCGAGCGCGGTTGGGAATCCGGTCCAAAAATGGGCGAGAAACTCCGCGAGATCTACGATTTACAGCTGGAAGGGCAGGTGACGACTCGCGAGGAAGGATTAGCTCAATTAGCCAGCACCTAAACCACTTCATCATTGAATTTTCTAAGCACCCAGTTCACATCTGGACTCGAGCTGCCGTAGCTGACTAATTTAACGGTCAGCGGATAGTTTCGAAACTGATTCAGCGATCGTAGAATTGCATCGGTGATCCACTCAGTTGGATTTCCGAAGGCTCCGCCACCGAGAAGCGTCAGGTAAAAGTCCCAATTCCCAGTGCGTTTTGAATTGATGATTGCGGCACGAAACGCGGCTTCGTATGACGCATTGAGAACCAATCGCGCAAACGGCTCCCATAACGCGCTTGTTTGATGGGAATACGCAACTGGCGTTGCGGAGCAAAAGACTTGTGTGACTTGGTGATTTCTCTCACCAAGCGTGACTTCGGCATCGGTTTGAACTCCAATTTTGAGCGCTCCTTCTAGCTCGGAGATTTCAGATCTGCTCAACTTTTGAATCCGATCTCCGATTTCAGTTAAACCGTCCGCTGAGCCTAAGGCGTAGCCGTTTCTCATCGCCCAAAGCCGATCGTCCTCGTTCCCAAGGGCCGCTCCAATTTCGTCGAGGCAATCGATTTGGCTTGATTCGGTTTGCCCGATTTGATCTCCCACCGGCACAAAATAGTTTCGGTAAACAGTGGCCGCTCCACAAGCAACGGCACAGGCGGGGCCCTGTGTCATATCGTGCTGATAGATTCCGACTCCGTTTTCCGGCGGAACGCTAGGTCCAACCATCTCAAGGAGATTGAACTGGGAGGCGACTTGAAATGTGGCTCCCGCTACTGACGAAGCCTGATGCAGTTCTTGAACATTGCCAACCACTTCGGATACCTGCAGCACAGATTCGTTTTGCGGTTGAATCGTCACTTCGCGAAGTTCACGCAATGTTGGGATCGTAAATTCACCGCAACCAAACGACTTGCTGTTGACTGCTGAGGTGATCTTACTATCCGCAAAAGACAACTGGTCGCGCACTTGCTCTGGGGATTCTTCTTCGAATCCAAAAAGCTTTCCGAACCAGGTTGTCCTATCAAACATCAGCTAAATTCTAGCTTAATCCTTCGCCACTTTTTTCCTAGCTGCTTTCTTCTTCGCTGCTGCCTTTTTGGCTGGGGCCTTCTTCTTGGCCGCAGCTTTCTTAGCACGCGGTGGGAATTTCCACCCCATAATCATCCGGCCTTTTGGATTGCACAACAGTTGCGCCTGAAACGGACGCCCTTTTTTGGAGATCCAATCTTCGATAACATCAGTTGCGCCATCGACGAAGAACTTCTTGGCCTGTTCTGGTGGAATGTCGTATTTGCACATCTCGCGACGGAGTCGGCCTTTGCAGCCTTTTCCGATCGCGCGGTTGTTACAGACGTATGCTGTCGGAGTGGTGTAAATGAAGCCGTCATCGCAGACCGGGCATTCGCACAGCTTGTTCTCTTCGCAAATCGCAGCGGCTTCCGCGAGCTCGGCTTCGGTTTTCTCGAAAACGAACGCAGCTTTGAGGCCGGGATTTTTCTTCTTCTCGTCACTTTCGAGGATAACCGTCGCATCGAAAGGTTTCTTAAAGCGCGAGATAAAACCGGTGAGGGGTCCGATCGATTTCTCTTTTAGAAGCTCCAACGCCTCTTTTTCAGTGAACGGTCGAGTCGCCAGCACTTTTGGGAGGGCAAACTTACAGCTGTCCTCCGTGTTGGTGCATTTATAGCGGCCTTCGTCCTGTCCTAAATCACTCGCATCGCAGTTCGGGCATCTCACGGGGAAACGGGGGTATTCCCGATTGAGCGAGTCGCGTTCGGCTTGCTTGGCGGTCTCAACCACGTTCTTGGTCAGATCTTTGATCTCAGCCATGAATGTCGGGCGATCCAGCTTCCCGGCTTCCATCTGCTTGAGCTTGTGCTCCCACTCACCGGTCATTTCAGGCGAAGCGAGAATATCGATCTTCATGTTTTTGATCTGCTCGATCAGACGGAGACCACGATTGTTCACAAAGAGCTCGCGGCCGTCCCGGCTCAAATACTTGTCGTTTTGAAGTCCTTCGATAGTGGACGCTCGTGTCGCAGGCGTTCCCAAACCACGTTCACTCATGGCGTCGCGCAATGCTTCGTCATCAACGCGTTTTCCAGCTGTTTCCATAGCCGAAAGCAAAGTCGCTTCATTGTAGCGTGCTGGTGGCTTGGTGACTTTGTCCTGACACTCGACGTTTTCTGCCTCGGCATCTTCGCCGGGCGCAGCAGCAACCAATATTTTGTCGTCGCTCTTGCTGCCTTCTTCCTCATCCTTTTTCGGGGTATCTCCGGCGACGGATTTTCCGTAAACAGCCAGCCAACCGGGAACGATCATGATCTTTCCGCTGGTTTTGAATGCGTCTTCACCAATCCGCGAAATCCGCGAGGTCAGCTCGAACTCAGCCGCAGGGTAAAACGCAGCGATGAATCGACGCGACACCATGTCGTAAAGTTTCTTCTCGTATTCATCGAGCGCTTTCGGGAACTGGCCAGTTGGAATGATCGCGAAGTGATCACTCACTTTGGTTCCATCGAAAATCCGCTTGTTCTTCCCGCTGATCCAAGATTCTTCGACAACTTTGGCCGCAAATTTGGGCATGTTTCCAACAACGCCACCGCTTTCCTTAGCGATCTTGGCCATCGTTTCAATGGTATTGGGAACGTAGTCGTCAGGGAGAAATTTCGAGTCAGTTCGCGGATAAGTCAGCGCTTTGTGGCGCTCGTAAAGCGACTGGGCAATTCCCAGAGTTCGTTTTGCGGAAAATCCGAAGCGTCCGTTGGCTTCCCGCTGGAGGCTGGTCAAATCGTAGAGGCCTGGAGGCATCTGCTTCGACGGCTTTTTCTTTTCATCGATCGTCGCCGTTTTCCCCTGGCAACGTGCCACAATGGATTCAGCCTTTTCACGATCCCAAATCCGCTCGGCACGCCCGTTGGGCTTGTCTTCGGACTTTTTGAAAGATTCATCGAACCAGCGCCCGAGATAATTCCCAGCTTTGATCGCAAAATCGCCTTGAACTTCAAAATAGTCCTCCGGGATAAAGTTTGTGATCTCGATCTCACGCTCAGCCAGCAAAGCCAGCGTTGGTGTTTGAACACGACCGACTGGCGTTTTGTTGAACCCGCCGTAACGCGAATTGTAAGCCGTCATCGCCCGGGTCGAGTTGATCCCGATCAGCCAATCGCTTTCTGAACGACAAACCGCAGCATTCGCCAGTGGTTGCATTTCTTCTTCCGAGCGCAAATCGTCAAACGCAGCCAAAATCGCGTTGTTGGTCATCGACTGGAACCACAAACGGCGTGCTGGCTTCTCGATTCCAGAAAATTGAATGATGTAGCGAAAAATCAACTCTCCCTCACGACCGGCATCACAAGCATTGATGATTTCGGTGACATCCTTCCGCTTCATCAGACGGATCAGGACATTCAACCGGCCTTTGTTGCCTTCGCTAGCCTCCAGTTCGAAGTGCTCCGGGATTACCGGGAGGCAATCGAATTTCCACGGAAGTGTCTTACCCTCAGCCGTCATCGGAAGACGTTGCTGAACGAGGTGGCCCACCGCAGACGAGATTAAATATTGGTCGTTTTCGTAGAAATCCTTCTTCTGCTCGAACTTAGACATCCCCGGTTTCGCGCCCAGAACTCGGGCGAGGTCGTTCATGACACTCGGTTTTTCGGCAATAATTAGCGCTTTGGACATATCTAAAAGGGAGTTGGCGGTCACGAAACCGCTGTCTTACGATCACCCATCCGTCAAATTCGTTTTTCAACAAGGGTTAATTACTTCGTAAAAAAGTGAGACGTTACTCAATGCGAAACGTTCAAGAGCTATCATTTGCCCACGAAACCCAGATCCAGTAGCTGAGTAAAAGGAGCTCTTCAGCAATGTCGAGGAACCCCGGATAAACCGTGATGGCAGATTTCTGGGTGTCCATTTTTGCAAAAAAGGCCTCATTTTTAAACAATTGAATCTCGTTTTTGGTTTGGACCTGCATTTCAAGATGAAAGGTAGGAAGCTCGAGGGTTTGTCCGCTGAAACCTCCGAAAACCAGTGTTGCTGTTGTTTGCCACGGTTTGGCGCACGTTCGCACTTCGATTGTTTGTTTAAGACCGCGTTCTTTTGGTTTTAAGCGGAGTTTGCTGACTCCATTTTGTCGCAAGCCGATAATCGGCCCGTTGCAGCCAATGTGTTTTTGGAAAATGTGGTAGCGCTGCCCGTCGGACGCATCAATGTGCGGCTTCGGAGCTTTCCAAAATCTCTCTTGGAGATATGAAAGCTTGAAGCGGACCGGCTGATCTTCCATCTTGGCGATTCAAGGTTTCAGGCCGTCCCGGATTTCGGAACAACCGCTGGCGACAATGCTACCAACGCCAAAAGCGACATCCCAAAGAAGGGATAGAGATCTTTCATGGGAGCACCTTGCAACCCCTGAAGCAACCCGAAGATGCCAGGGACTTCGGCCAGAGCGAGAATCACAATGTAAATTGAAGTGGCTAAAGTCGGTTTGTTTTGCAGCACCGTGAATCGAAGGATGAAAGCGACGACAACCAACGAGATTGAAACAATTGTGAAAATAAGTTTCAAATCTGGTGCGGCCGGATCGATCTCGGGCATTGCAGGTCTCGCGGCCATTTTTACGACCACGGCATAAAGAATAATCGACTGCGTCAACCCGATCCAGACAATCCACAGGAGCAGCCGTGGCATTTGGACACGCGGACGTTGTTCACTAACGAGGCTCATGCGGAAAACCTGATACGCGTGGAGCTTTGCTGCAAATGCTTTTGATTCGATTCTGAATAAAAGGATAAGTCGGATTATCCCTTGAACGAACCGTTGGCATTTCGGACGGATAATTCTAGGCTCTCATTTTCACCTATGAAAAGCCCGCATGATCAGACTAAAACTAGAGGACTAATTCGAGTGTTTCTCCTGATCATCGCCGGATTTTTCACAGTTCTTGCGATTGCGCAAACTGAAACTCCAACCAAGCCTCCAGAGGAAACTCGCGAAACGTTCGCTACTCCGGTTGATCGAATTAATAGCCTTTTGGCGCTGCGCTTTGGCTTTGGCTTTGGTGCGGAAACCATCGGGGCGCAGAAGGGGGGCTAACTGAAATCACGAGCCTCACAGATGATTCTCTCCTGAAGGCAATTACCGACGCCACGCCACGCTGGATCTATTTTCATCCATCTCTCGATGGCCAGACCTGGTCTGTTCCTGATGGTGAGACCGGGTTTGGAAAATACAAAACGATCGACGGGCGAGGCGTTGACATCACCTGGCAGTATGGGATTCCCAATAACAATCACGGGATCAAACTTCCCCCTGTGAAAACTCCGGTGAAATCGGGGCAGCTCAATGCTCAAAAAGGTCAGCTAATTTTGGTTGGAATAACCCACGCCGGCGACCTCGGCTGGCCATATGCATACGAGGCGCCCTATTTCTCAAACGGCGCTACCGATGGACTCGAAATCTGGGGTGGGGAACATTATTGGATTCACGATAATACTTGGAAGCGGAACTCCCGATCGGATCACTTTTTCGAACAACAATTTCCTCGAAACAAAAACGGGGGCACTCATCGGATACGCCGTCGCAAATACGCGTGGACGGATCACGATTGCCTTTAATCGCTACAACGAGATGGTCAACGGGCGCTCGCCGGGAGAGTTCCGGAATATGGATGCCCACGTTTTCAATAACGTCATCGGATACGTCAACGATGAAGGAATGCGGGTTGGCATCAATGCGCGGGTCATCTCCGAAGGAAATATCTTCGACATGGGATGGGATAGTGGAGTGTCGGGTCCGCGCGTGATCCGCTATGTTCTGCCGAACGAGACGCCGCATGAAATTCTCTATTCAGAAGCGGATATCGTCAGCAAAGAAGCTGCCGAGTGTCCCCGTACGCTGGACGAAGGTTTTATCACGGCCCCGTCACCAAAGCCGTTTTCCATTCCTTACGAATACAAGTTGCTGAAATCCAGGGGCGCAGTCAACAAACTCGTCGGTGCTCCGAAATAAGCTGGTGTCCACGTTATATTACCGATTCAGTATAAAATTTCCCGCTGTCAGATACGTCGCGTAACACACCCACAGCAAATAGGGCAACAGCAGCCAGAAGGTCATGGGAACCAGTTTCTTGAAGGCGCGCATTGTCAGATAAATCATCACAGCCATCAAGACGATGATCACTAGGCCGGCCAATATCTGCTGCGCACCAAAGAAGGTCGGCGTCCAAGCGAGATTTAGAACCAGTTGAATGACGAAAAGTGTCAGTGCCTGCTTTTTCTCGGGGCCGGGTTTCGCTTTGTGCCAGACAAGCGCAAAAGAAAGACCGATCAACGCATACAGCGCGGTCCAAACCGGTCCGAAAATCCAGTTGGGCGGGGTTCCCGGTGGTTTCTGCAAATCGACATACCACGTCTTCAGCGAGGACATGGTCGAGAAACCACTGAGAAAGCCAAGCGCTTCGACGATTGCAATGGATAGGATGATTTTTATGGGAAGGGGCATCACTTAGGAAAGTCGCAATTTGTTCAAAGAAACGTATCGTTCAACCCCTGGCATGGCAATCCGATTCAAAACTCAATACGACAAACGCGGCCTTTTTAAGACCAAGATGTTGAAGCGTTGGATTCCCTGCGACAGCCCCCGTGATCTGGCCCGCCACACGGATGAAAATCAGCACGACATCTACTACGCCCCGAAATTACGACGCGGATCAGTGAAGCCAAAGGAGACGAATTTGTCGTGACGGGAAGAAGGGTTCTGGATTCAGGGCCAAAGCCATTCCCGCTCCTAACTCCCTGCTTCCAGCTCCTTCTCTCCAATCTCAACCTTCCGAGTCAGCATCCACTCGCCGTCAAACTCGAACCAGCCTTCAAAATGCTTTCCTGCCAGCATTTGCGGAAGCCAGAAGGCGTCGTCCGCCCACATGCGCGGGTATGGGATTTCAGAAATCAGAAACCATTCCGGTTTGGCTTCGCGGGTCTCGGTTGGTTCGCCGTCTTTGTATCCAGAGGCTCGAAACACGATGCAATGGAGATGCAGGCCATCAACAAACGCGAAGCGCAGGACTCCCATTTCTTCGAGGCCCGTGGGAGTAATTAAAAGCTCCTCCTCAACTTCCCTAATGGCTGATTCCAAGGGAGTTTCACCCGGTTCGAGCTTCCCGCCCGGGCCATTGATTTTCCCTTGTCCGATTCCTGTTTTTTTATGAATGAGAAGGACCTTGTTGGTCTCCTCATCCACAATAAAAACGAGGTTCGCCCGCATAGTGGGTTTCCAAGTGGTCCAATCGGTTTTCACGAATCAACAGGGTAAGTTCGATGAACCAACAAGGTTCGATCGCAAGGGCTTTACGATCCAATAGGGGCTGTTCGATGAACCAACCCTACTGATTCGTAGAATCGAAAATTAGTCTTCGAGATTTCCGGTCACCCAAAGAACGCCGCGGGTGAGCAAATCGAGATACATTGGCTCCTTCATCGTAGAATTATGATGCCCAACAGTCGTGCCGAAAACGCGGCCTTTGCCAAAATCATTTACCCAAACGCAGTCGTGATAGGTCTTGCCGTCATCAATCGTTCCGCGGGAAAGAACCGTCGCGGTATCCCAGGTTTTATCGATGTGGTAAAGCTCACCTTCAGGAGTAGTCCATGATTCAGGGAACCCTTTCATCACCGGGTGATCCTTTTTTACGTTCTCCATTTTGATGGCGGCTTTTTTGCCGTGTCGTGGCGAAGTCACTCCGAGCATGGCAGGCCATTGCTTGGTTTTACCCTCGATTTTCCAATGGTAGGAATGCATCGAGCAATGGATCGCAATGGCTGGCTTTCCTGCTGCGTGGATCTTTGAGAGGGAATCAACAAAGGCTTTGTCGGTTTCGTGCGCGTGGCACAAATTGTAAACAACCACGTCAAATTTATCGGCCCAACCTGTTTCGGAGAGTTTGGCTTTGGTTTCTTTTTCGTCAGCAAAAATGATTTCCCACTCGACATTGGCGCGAGCGCTGATGCCTTCGGTCAGGATGTCTTTCTGCGCTTTGTAATCGTGGTATCCACCGCCGGTGACGAGCAATGCTTTGATCGCTTTTTCAGGCTTTTTAGCAGAATCCTGACCGATGATCAAGGTGGTGGCGCTAATTGCAACAGCAAGGCAAAGTGAAATGGTAAGGAAAGTTTTTGATTTCATAAAATGGAGTCTTCGAGGAGGCGATGATGGTCTAATTCAAGCGATTTGTCCAGTTTTGGAGACTGGGTTTGCATGAAATCAGTTCGCGACGCTCTTTGGCTTGCGGACTGATGGCATAAAGAAAAGCAGGCAAATAATCCCGTTGAGCCCGAATGAAAAGGCGTGGTTCCAAACGAAAATGGGCGGATCCATCAATATTTTTACGATCAAAAATACATAGCTGAGCAAGAAAGGGAGCACGGCATAAGGGGATCGAAGAAGACGCAGAATCGCTGAGGCTGCAATCAGAATGCACGCAAGTAACATGCGAGCTCTTTCTATCCATGGAGCCCCGTAAGCGCCTGACGTTAAGACAAACACCCATGTGAGCATGAGGCAAAGAAGGCTCAAAAATAGAATTAGGAAAATCCGCATTGTTATCCAGATTGCTGTGGTTTGCGCGCTGTTTGCAGTGCCTTAGGTTGCGTTCCAGATACGTATCAATGAAGCGTTTCTCGGAGCGGAAGAAGCAGGAGCCTGGAATTTGGTCCGCTTTGAAAAATTTGGGATCTACGGATTGGCTGCGCCAGCGTTTGTTCTCGCCATTTGGTTTTTCGGAGGAAAACGACGACGACTTTTCTGCGGGATTTTCAGCGGACTGTTTAGTGTCACGCTTTTGGTGATCACGAACTACTACGATTATTTCGGGGTGGTGCGGCACTGGAATCAGCTGGGGAATCTGGACAAAGCGGGCGTGATCGGCGGGCACATTCAGTCACAGCTGCTTGGTTGGTCTGATTTGCTCTTCGTTCTCTCGATTGCGGCTGGCTGCGTTTGATTCCCATTCTTATCGGGGTTCCAGCAATCGCGTTGTTAGGAATTCAGTTGGTCTGTTATCCGATTTTTGATCGATTGAACGCCTATGGCTACACGCCGGGGTGTTCGCATTGCGGAATCGTTCCAACCTATGCTGTGATGCTGGGGGATTTCCTTCCCCGGAAAACACGGACGGTTCCGTTTCCCTTTGAACGAACGGAATCAACTTCATCTCCGTTTTCGGGCACGTTGCGGGGATCTAACGTGCTGATCGTTCAAGTGGAGTCGCTCGATTCGGATTTGCTCGGGCGCCGAATCGGAGAAAAGCCGGTTATGCCGTTTCTCGAGAAACTGGCAACCGAAAACGCCTATTTCCCGCAATGCATCGCGATGCATACGGGCGGCGGCTCGTCAGATGCTGAATTGGCCGCTATGCTCAGCTTGCTCCCGCTGACAACTGGGAGTGGCCTCGCAACGGCTGATTGGAGTCGGGTGACGCCGCTTCCCCATATTCTCAACGGCGCGGGTTACACGTGCGTTGGGCTCCACTCGAATCGAGGATCCTTTTATGAAAGAATCCGTCGCTATGCGAAAATGGGATTCGCTGATTTCCATAATCAGAAACGATTTTCAGGTGATGCCGCAGGCTGGAATTCGAAAGACGGTGCCTTTTTCAAGCAGTCCGTTGAGAAGCTAAAATCCGTCCCCAAGCCGTTTTTTGGGTATGCGATTACCTTGCAGAGCCACAGTCCGTTTCGGAATTATCATGCGGAAACGAAAGCTGAATTTGGGACGGCGTTAGCCGAATTTTCGGATGCGGAAAAAGATTATTTAATTTTTTCCGCCAGGTGAACCAGGCACTTGCGGGGGGTTAATGCTTTTCTTGAAAATGCTGAATTGCTTGATTCGACCATTGTAGTGATTCATGGAGATCACGAAAGCGGCCAGTCCGAAAACGAAGCCTTGCCTAGAGAACGGGTCCCGCTAATTTTTTGTCATCCGCAGCTGCTGACTTCCAGAAACGAAGGACTGGTTAGTCACATCGATATCTCACCGACGATTGCGGATTTGCTTGGCGAAAAGCCGGATTCAGGCTGGTTGGGCCGAAATGTGTTTTTTGAATCAGAAGCCCCTGAAATTGTGTTACCAAACGGAAAGGCTATCGCGAACGAGACCACCGAATTCAACGAAGCGGCTTTACGCATCGTTGATTATTCAAAGGCGATGTTAGGTCGCTAGCAAGCAGGGAATCAATGCTCGATTTTCGCACCTTTTTCCTGACCAATTTCACCGAGCATTTCGACGAACCAATCGGTATCGATATCGAATGGCTTGTGACCGGCGATCCGAGGGAAAGCGACGGTGGACATCTTGCCGCCGTTGTCTTCGTCGAGACCAGCAACACCGCTGACGCCTTCGAGGGCCGATTTAGCGGCATGAGCAGCGCTCTCCTTGATTAATTCGAGGTCACGATCATTCGGTGCAGCACTCCGTGCGAAGTAACCGCTTTTCTGAACGAGCACCTTCCCCGTGCCGAGCCTTTCCTTAAGTTCTTTAGCGAACCACTGACCGACGTTCACTTCGTCGAGACGGACGTGGCCAAAGGCATCGCGTTTCATCGGCTCGCCGGTTTCGGCTTCGATCTGACGAACAATGGTGTCGACTCCAGCACCTTCACTGAGGAAAATGTTCACGCAGTCGTTTTTGTCCATGTTTGCCTTGAGACGGGGTGCTTCGACGTCGAGGTCAACATCCATTTCAGGAACCCAAACCGCATCGATATCCCAGCGAGCTTTGTCCAAAAGCGCTTCTGGAAGCCAGCTGTAATTGTCGAGTGTCGCACGGTAATCGAGAGCGGCATGCGCCGTGAGCCATCCACAGGCACGGCCCATCACTTCGTGAATGATGAGCTGACGGGCTGACGTGGTATTCTCGTTCACGATGTTGGTGAAAAACTTGGCGCTTTCTTCGGATGCAGTCCAGGCACCGAGCGTCTGTTTGATTGGGAAAACGTCGTTGTCGACTGTCTTGGGAAGGCCAACGACAGTCAGTCCGTAGCCGTTTTTCTCCAAATATCCGGCAAGATCAGCCGCTGTGGTGTTGGTGTCGTCTCCACCAATGGTGTGTAAAATGTCGATGCCGTCTGATTTAAGACGCTCTGCAGCCACCTCGAGAGGATCTTCACCCGGCTGCACTAGACCGCGATTTTCGCAGTCTTCCTTGTTGGTGAGCTTCACCCGGCTGTTGCCGATCGCGCTTCCACCAAATTTGTAGAATTTCTCGCAGTTGTCGCGAACTTCCTGACCAAATGGGATTGACTTGCCGAGGAGCAAGCCCTGGTAGCCATTCAAATACGCCACCAGCTCCGCGTCTGGAGCGAGCGTGTTGTAGTTGTGAATCAGTGCTCCGATTGAAGAAGACAAACACGGAGCGATACCGCCAGCGGTGAGAAATGCGATTTTCATAAATTAAAAGAAGGGAACTTGGTTTTGCGCGGACTTTCCGAGGGCAGGGCGGTGTTGTCAAGTTTCAGAGAGGTGGCCGAGCGGGTAAAATTGGTTTTTAAAAATGGACACAAAAACGGGCAGTGAGATTCGCTTCGAAAAGCGCCCCCGACTGCCCTGAATTTGTCTGCAGGTAGGTTGTCCGTCTTAGACCAGAAGGTCAGCGACGGCTTCCTTTTCTTCGCGAAGCTCTTGAACACTTGCTTCGATCTTTCCTTTCGCGAAATCATTGTGCTCGTGGTCTTCAGCGATGCTCCAGTTTTTCCCATCGGAAATGATCGGGAAACCCGCGATAAGGCCTTTGTCGATGCCGTAGCTGCCGTCTGAGCAAACACAAACACTGTGTGTTTCGCCAGCCGGAGTTGGAGTAGTCAGACCGCGAACGGTGTCGACCACTGCATTTGCTGCGGATGCAGCTGATGATAGTCCGCGTGCTTCAATTATTGCTGCACCGCGCTTCTGAACGATTGGGATAAACTCGTTCTGGCACCATGCTTCGTCACCGATCACGTCTGCGGCTGACTTGCCGCCGATTTTAGCATTGTAAAAATCAGGATACTGCGTCGCGGAGTGGTTTCCCCAAATCGTGGTGTTGGAAACTTCAGTCACGTGAACTCCAGCTTTCTGAGCCAACTGAGTCTTGGCGCGGTTCTCGTCGAGACGAGTCATCGCGAAAAACTGATCGTTTGGCACGTCCTTCGCTGCGGTCATCGCAATGAAGCAGTTGGTGTTGCAAGGATTTCCAACAACCAGCGTGCGAACATCTGAAGCCGCATTGGCGGCGATTGCCTGGCCTTGTCCGGTGAAAATTCCGCCATTGATGGTGAGAAGATCCTTACGCTCCATGCCTTTTCCGCGTGGAACTGAACCGACCAACAGCGCCCAGTTAACGCCGTCAAATCCAGCATTCAGATCGCTTGTCGCAACGATTCCATCGAGAAGCGGAAACGCGCAATCATCAAGCTCCATGACGACACCTTCGAGCGCCTTCATACCGGGCTCGATTTCGATGAGGTGAAGTTTTACTTTTTGATCCGGCCCGAACATCGCGCCACTGGCGATACGGACGAGAAGGGAATAACCGATTTGACCAGCCGCGCCGGTCACTGCAACATTGATTGGAGCGCTCATGATAGGGAAATTTTTAGGCGGGAATCGTGGGAATTACAGCGGTTTTTTACAGAAATTTCAGAAAACGGTTCATCATTTGAATGACTGCGCCTGTTGCATTGCGCATTCGAAGATGGGTAAGTTCGCTTCACTGTTATGAGCGACGCGTCATTTCTTGCCGAGACCGAGCAATTTTTCCACGATCAAATCTCTTTGTCGAAAGCAATGGGTGTAAGCGTCGAACCATTTGATGGCGGCCGACTTGTTTTAACCGCGCCGCTCGCGCCGAATCACAGTCACCGAGGCCTCTCGAAACTTCGCTGATCTCATAAATCGCACGTATTATCGGAGCGAATCGACAATATTGGTTCGCTCGGGTGAACCTATGGCGAGGGTTTCTCCGGTTGGCGGGTGCAGTGTCCTTGGGGCGGACCTAGCTGAACGTTGGGCTACCCATATCAGTCATCTTGATTCTGACGATGCGAACTCGTTCGCTGAAGATGTGGAAGCATCTCGAAATGGTCTCGAAATGCCGGAGGGAAAATGGGATTAGTTCTCGATAGCTCGATTTTGATCGCAGCCGAGAGACAAAAATTTCAGATCTCCAAATTCCTTATCGCAGAAGCTCCTTCAACTCCGATTTTCATCACATCAACCAACGCGTCGGAACAGTTCATCGTGCTGCCTCGCCTCAAATCAAAGCGAAACGTGAGCGATTTGTGGAAAGCATTCTGGCCGAAATATCTGTGATTGATTTCGATTTGGGCTGCGCTCGAGAACATGCAAAACTTTGGGCAGAGATGGAACAGAACGGCAACAAGATTGGCCCCCACGATATGATCATTGGAGCGACCTGTCTTCATTACGGCCATTCAATAGCGACTTTGAACGAGAGGGAATTTATCAGAATAAATCAACTCGTTTTGGCAAACGCCAGAAAATACATAGTCTAACTTGCCCGCCCTGACTCCTGCAGCATCTTCTTCATCCGCCGATTCAAATACGCCCAGTGCGGATTTTTGCGGAGTTCATCAACGGTCATGTCGAGACGCCACGCCCAGTTCACGCCATCCATAATGCCGGGAACATTGATGCGTTCTTCAAACCCGAGAAGATCGGAAATCATGACAGCAACGTCCCGGCTGCTGCTTTCGAAAAGAGCACGCAACAGGGATTCACGAATCTCGTCTGAATATTCAGGAACATGGGCGGCATCAAACTCAATCCCTGCAAACTGGCTCAGTGATTTCAATACTCCGTGAGCCTCCCACCATTCGTGGCTCTCAAACTCTGCGTTGGCCAGCAGTTGACGTTGCTCGTTCCACTGAGCTTTCAGTGGCGCGTGGTCGTGAGTGGCATACGCGGCGAAAGAGACGTGCGGGTAATCTGAGCCGGGAGTCACGCCACCGTCAGAATGCTCCCACTGCGGCACTTTCATTCCGGCGATGTTTAGATAAGCAAGGCTGGGGCGAACGTAGTCGGGAACCATTCCGAGATCTTCTGCGATAACTTCCGCTTCACCGGCAGCTTCTTGCAGCATTTTCAGGTAAACTTTGCCCTGCTCTTTATTCGCCATCGCGTCGTCGTGATTATCGTCCGAACGCGGCTTGAAACAGGGGCGTTTGCCGTCGCAACGTTCTGCAGCTTCGTCTTCTGAAAGCGGTAAAAACTCGCTGTTTCTGACTGGATTCCAGGGAAATGAGTAGATTCGATAAAATCCCAGAGCGTGATCAACGCGGAACATGGAGAAGATATCGACTGTTTTGCCAACGCGCTGCCGCCACCAATCGTAATCGCGCTCTTTCAGCACGTCCCATCGGTAAAGGGGGATGCCCCAGTTCTGGCCCCACTTCTGGACAAATTCATCGTCTTTGAACAGGGTTTCCGGCGGAGCGCCGCCATACCAATTGAGATCGAAAATCTCGGGATTCGCAAATACATCAGCGCTGTTCAGGCTGACGCCGAAGGGAATGTCTCCCATCAGGCGAACGCCATTGTCCTTCGCATACGCAGAAACGCCGCGCCACTGAGTGAACGCTATCCACTGAATGTAGGCGTAATAAACCAGCTGTCGCTCTGTTTTGACCGGTTCGACATCGAGCAGTTTGTCGACGAAGTCGCGAGCCTTCGCGATGGAATCGTAATTGGAATTCCATTCCGGCCAGCTTTGCTGCCCCTCTTCCATGTCCATCAGGAGGCGATAAAGGCAATAGTCACCGAGCCATTTCGCTTCCAAATCGCAGAACAGATGAAAGGCATCGTCCTGGGAAGTTCCCCGCTGAAAGTGTTCGCTTTCAAAAACGGAAAACGCGCGCCAGAGCAAATCCAGCTTCAAAATGCGAACCTGTTCGTATTTCACCGGCCCAATGCGAAGGTGCCGGATATCGTATTTCCCGAGCACATCTTCGTAAACTTCCTGGGTCAGCTCAGGCAGGCCATTCGGCGAGCAATCAAGCGTGAGTGGCTCCAGCGCGACCGAGCTGATCGCGTTGTAAGGCGAGTTGTCCGTTCCTGTTTCATTGATGGGAAGCAACTGAAGAAATTCAACGCCGGTCTCAGCAGCCCAATTGATCAAACTTCGAAGGCCGGCCACATCGCCGATTCCCAGATCAGAATCCTTACGAATCGAAAACACGGGAATGAGGATTCCAGCATTGCGGTTGGTTGTCGTCGATTCAGCGTTTTCAGACATGCTCGGACGGTTCGCTAATTTTTCCGCAAACTCAAGCAGCGTTTGTGTCGGTGGATGTGAGGAAAGAAATGTCGCGCTGGGGCACAGAGCACACAGAGGCCGGAAAAATTCCCCGTAAATTGCCAAAAATCCCCGTTCCAAAAATCAGGGCGTATTATGCTCTGTACGAACCAATAGGGTTGGTTTATTGAACAGATACTATTGGTTCGTGGTGGGGCTCAATTTGGGCTAAAAATAACGAAGTTTGACAAACCTTGTTATAAATGAATTATAAGAAATGAATGTATCGCTAACTCCTGCACTTGAAGCCGTCGTAAAAGATCGAGTTGAATCGGGGCTCTACAACAATGCGAGTGAAGTGATTCGTGAAGCCCTTCGTCAATCCATTCAGGCAGAAGAAGCGATCAAGCTGAAACAGAATGCGGAAGTTGGATATCGCGAATTGGAGTCAGGGAAGAAGACAGAGGTCAATTCGAAAGCTGATTTCCTCAAAATGGCTCGCGGTCGGAAATGACTGCTCACCTTTCCGACTCAGCGGTCTTTGATCATCAATCGATTAGCGCTTATACGCTCGGGAACTGGGGTGAACATCAGGAAGAGAAATATCTCACAGAAATTTGGGATAAACTGAATGAGATTTCAGAAACACCTGAGAAATTCCGCTTTAGGAATGATCTTTTTCCAAGCTGCCAAATCGCTTCATTCGGTGAACATCTGATTCTATTTCGGATTGAGGAATCGCGACTTGAAGTGGCCCGGGTGTTGCACTGCGAAATGGATTTGAAACGCCATATTTAGGAAGACATCGCTTGGAGAAGTACGCGTTTGCGGCATTGGCGGGGCATTCATTTTCCAATAAGGTTTTCTAATGGTATTCCGCAGTTTCGCGATCTTGATTTTCCTTGCGCAATCGAGTTGGGCAGAGGTCGATTTTGTTCGGGAAATTCAGCCCGTTTTGGAGAAGAAATGCCTCGGTTGTCACAATGCCAATTTAACGAAAGGCGACGTGAATCTCGACAACGCCGCTTCGGTTTTGAAGAAACACCTCGTGCCGGGTAAGGCGCTGCAAAGTGACATCTATCTGGTTGCTACGCCGGAAGAGCCCGGTGAAAAACCGGAGATGCCGGATGAAGGCGAACCGCTGACTGACGCTGAAGCGGAGATGCTTCGGAAGTGGATCGATGAAGGGGCAAACTGGCCGGATGGGCTAGTTTTGAAAGAGGCTTCGAAGGCGGATAAAACGTGGTGGGCGTATCAGAAATTGACGAAACCGAAGTTGGATTCGATAGATGCTTTTATTGATGAAAAGCTGGCTGAAAAAGGTCTGATGCGAAACCTGAAGGCGAACCGACGCGATTTACTTCGTCGCGTGACTTATGATTTAACGGGATTGCCGCCGACGATTGAAGAGATGTCCGCTTTTGAAAAAGACACCGATCCGAAGGCGTGGGAAAAGGTAATTGATCGGCTTTTGGCTTCGCCGCGATATGGCGAGCGCTGGGGGCGGCACTGGTTGGATGTCGTTCGTTTTGGGGAAAGCCGTGGCTACGAGCGCAATGTGATCATCGATAATATCTGGCCGTTTCGGGACTACGTCATCAATTCGATCAACGACGACAAGCCGTTTAATCAGTTCATTACCGAGCATCTTGCCGGAGACGTGGTGGGAAAGGGGAATCCTAACATCGAAGTGGCGACTGCATTTCTTGTGGCAGGTCCCTATGACGACGTGGGAAATCAGGATGCGGCGCAGAAAAATATCATCCGCGCCAACACGCTGGATGGAATGATTACCGCAACGGGCTCGGCGTTTCTTGGCCTGACGGTAAAT
The DNA here is from genome assembly GCA_937891465.1 of uncultured Verrucomicrobiales bacterium. GTDB lineage: Bacteria > Verrucomicrobiota > Verrucomicrobiia > Verrucomicrobiales > DEV007 > JABDJT01. Next base: position 18,913 of record CALAHF010000048.1, read on the forward strand.
TGCGCGAAGTGCCACGATCATAAATTCGACCCGATTGAGCAGGCTGATTATTACCGGCTGCGAGCGACTTTTGAAGGCGTAAAGCAGGGCGAGCGGACCATCGCGACACCCGCGGCGGCGAAAGCTCATCAGGATGCGGTGGTGCCTCTCAAGAAGGTAGTTGATGAAATGACGCCGCTGGTTTCGAAGCGGGAAGCTGATCTTTTGGCGCAAGCCCGGGCGAAGCCGGATGTGCTCCGGAAAACGACCCGGGCAAAAATGGATCGAACGGGAACCGAAGATTCGTTCAAGCCCATTCTCGCCAAATTTGTAAGGCTCAGTCCATTTTCGAACGACACGAGTCCTGCAAAAAACGGAATTCGGTTGGATGAATTTGAAGTGTGGTCTGCAGAAAAAACCCCTCGCAACGTGGCACTGGCGAGCAATGGAGGAATTGCAACCGGGGCGGGGCGCGCGGTTCAGGATTCGACTGACAACGCCGCGAACGCCTACGGAGCGGGGCTGGTGAACGATGGGAATTTTGGCCGGCGCTGGATTTCAGCCGGAAACCATCAATTGACGATTGAATTTTCGAAGCCGGAACGGATCAACAAAGTCGTGTTTTCGAGTGATCGACCGAAAGATTTGCCGGGCCACAGCAAGATGACCTTTGTCGGAGAATATCGGATCGAAGTGAGCGAGGACGGTGAAAACTGGACGCGAGTTGCTGAGTCATGGGACCGCGAGCCGATTAATAAAGCGTTCGAAAATGCTCGTCTCATGCGGTTTGGAGTCTCCGACTCAGACAAAGCAGAGCTGGCTAAAATGAAAGGAGAACTCGGAGCGGCAAATGCCAAGCTTCGCGCTGTACAGCCGTTACCCATAATGTGGGCGGGGAATTTTGTTCAGCCTGACAAGCCTACACATTTAGCAATTGGCGGTGATCCAAATAAAGCGGGCATCGAAATCGTTCCGGCTAGTCTCAGCATGGTTTCGGCGGGAATTCCGAAGTTCACTAACGATTCAAAAACTCCAGAAGCGGAAAGACGTCACGCCATGGCAAAATGGATCGCCCATCAGGATAATCCGCTAACGTTGCGAGTCCTTGCGAATCGCGTTTGGCATTATCATTTCGGAACGGGGATTGTGGCGACGCCGTCAGATTTTGGATACATGGGCGCCCGTCCGACGCATCCTGAGCTGCTCGATTATTTGGCGCTGCAGCTTCAAGAAAACGGCTGGCGATGGAAACCGCTTCATCGCGAGATTCTGCTTTCAGAGACGTATCAGCAATCAACCGATTTCGATGAAAAGGCAGCGGCGGTTGATTCAGATTCCCGTTTGTTGTGGCGCTTTCCTCCACGTCGGCTTTCGGCCGAAGAGATTCGCGACACCATGCTTACGGTTGCGGGTAAACTTGATCTTACAATGGGCGGACCGGGATTTCGGCTCTACAAATTCACCCAGGATAATGTCTGCACGTATTTTCCACTCGATGTTCATGGTGCCGAAACGTGGAGGCGTGGGGTTTATCATCAGAATCCGCGAGCAGCTCAGCTGGATTTGTTGACTGAGTTTGATTGCCCTGATCCAGCCACCGCAACGCCTCGCCGAGCCAGCACGACAACTCCGCTTCAGGCGCTTACATTGATGAATCATTCATTCACCGTTGAAATGGCAGGCTTTTTTGCGGAACGAGTCGGGAAAGGTAATGCGGAAACTGGCGCGCAAATCGACAATGCGTTCGAACTGATTTTTGGCCGGAAGCCAACAGAGCAGGAGCGCACTGCTTCTGCCAAGCTGGTTTCGGAACATGGGCTGAAGGCTTTATCCCGCGCTCTTTTTAATTCGAACGAACTGATCTTCCTCAATTGACTTTTCCGCATGAATCCGTTCGATCTCACCCGCCGTCATTTTCTCGAAAAAGTCCCGTCCGCCATGGCTGGGATTGGCCTTTCGAGCTTGCTACAACGCGATCTTTTTGCGGAAAAGAAACCAGCATTGATTGCGCCCAAAGCGAAGCGGGTGCTGCAGATTTTTTGTCCAGGGGCTGCTTCACACGTCGATTTGTGGGAGCACAAACCGGAACTCGAAAAGCGTTCAGGCCAGCCGCTTCCGGGTGAAGAAGGGTTTTCGTCGTTTCAGGGAAAGAACGGAAATCTGATGAAGTCGCCCTGGGATTTCAAACCGGCAGGGCAGTCAGGTAAGATGTTCTCCACGCTCCTGCCGCATATGGCTGAGCACGCGGATGACATCGCGTTTCTTCATGGAATGTGGTCAAAAACCAACACGCACGGACCCGGCTGTATTTTTCTGAATACAGGTTTTGTCGACGAGGGGTTTCCCGCAGCTGGAGCCTGGGCTAGTTATGCGATGGGCAGTCTGACTGATGACCTGCCTGCCTATGTGGCGATTACCGACATGCGCGGCGAGCCGCCGAATGGCAAGGCCAACTGGACGAATGGATTTCTGCCTGCTCAGCATCAAGCGATCATGATGAACGCTCAGAATCCGATTCGGAACATTGATTTGCCGAAGGGGATTTCTCTGAAGCAGGAAGCTGATTCCCGTGATTTTTTAAAGAAACTGAATGAAGCGCATTTGGAAAAAAATCCGGGACTCAGCGATCTTCAGGCGCGGATGAAAGCTTATGAACTCGCTGCGCGAATGCAGTTAAGTGCTCCCGAAGTTTCCGATCTTTCATCGGAGCCGGCATCGATTAGAAAAGCCTACGGAATGGATGATCCGAATCACCTCAAGGCCGGTTATGCCAACAACTGCGCACTTGCGCGTCGTTTGCTGGAGCGCGGTGTTCGCTATGTGAATTTGTATTGTGCATCACGAGCATCCGGTGTCGATGGCTTGTTGAATTGGGATGCTCACAAGACATTGAAGAGCGATTACGAGCGTCACGGACCGATTTTTGATCAGCCGACCGCAGCCTTGCTGAGCGATTTGAAAAGTCGCGGAATGCTTGAGGACACTCTGATTCTGTGGACCACCGAATTCGGCCGCATGCCGACTCACCAAGCTGGGACGGCGGGGCGTGATCACAATCCCGATGCGCTGACTTGCTGGATGATGGGGGCTGGAATCAAAGGTGGGACAAGCTACGGCTCAACCGATGAATTTGGGCGACGCGCTCAAACGGGGAAGACTTCCGTGTGGGACTTCTACGCAACCGTTCTACATCTGCTGGGATTTGATCACGAACAGCTTTCGTTTTATAATAACGGAATTGATCGCCGTCTGACCGATGTGCACGGAAAGGTGCTGAAATCGATTTTGGCGTGATGATTCATAAATGCTGCAGCAATTGTGAGCGGGTAAGCTCTCAAGATGCCCCACCTTCTGTGAAGGCGCTGCAGATGGCATCGTAGCGGATGTCTAAAACTTCCA
>CALAHF010000049.1 GCA_937891465.1 uncultured Verrucomicrobiales bacterium
AGTTGATGGGGCTTACGCTGCGAGTTTTGGTTCGAGTTCAAGTGGAGTGCCCAACCCTGGAACTTTCGGCAATGTCCTCCTGCTTTTCCCCTCGTTGCTTCATTCGATAGATTACGTCACGGTCTTTCCGGCACAGATGGCCGTAGGTTTTGGTCTTTTGCATGGCTTTATTTTGAGGCTGGCAACGCAGTAGACCTCATCAGCTCTACACCAATCTCTTTTATGCAATAGAACGTTGAACTTACCGATGAACGGATAGGGTTGGATCGTGGAAATTTATCTGTCGCCGTTTTCGATTCGAAGATATAACGGATCATGACGTTCCATTACAAAAAGCAATTCATTATTCATGTAGTGGTTGGATTAGTGATCTTTCTGATTGGTCGAACGAACTCTCCGGTGATCCCTTTTGATCCTGAATTTCTGATGGTTCAAAAGATCGAATCGAAGCTCAACGCGCTGAAAATAGAGATCTTTCAGATGGGAATTTCCGATAAGAAAGTTTTTGCTCTGGAAGAGAAATTTAAATCTGTAGAAGCCGATATCGAATCAACTCTGGTGCATTCGCGCAAAAGGTTTTATTCAACAACCATCACGGATCTAACCGCCGTTTTTGTGGTCCTGATTGGTGGATTGATTTCGGTTATTCGATCGTGGAAAAGGGACGTATTATTGCTGCGCTGAGTTCAGGAAATGTAGAGGAAGATACCGACTCGTCCGGCTATCCCATCCCCGGCTTGACCTCGGCATAGAGTAAATCGGCATCAGGCAGAATCGTTGGGACGTCTTCCCATGAGGTCGGATTGATCGCGATTTCGGTGGGGTCGTTGAGGGCTTGTTCCCAGGTGATTTCTTTTCCGGTGTAGGCGGCCATGCGTCCCATCATCGCGAAGAGTGTGGCATAAGCACCGCGCTCGGCTTCGTTGAACGGGGTGTCGTTTCGGATGGCTGAAAACAGGTGGTCGTGCTCGAGCTGGTAACTGTTTTCCTTGTCGGTCTCACGATAAAACGGCTTATCTTCTCCAGCGACATTGATCAATCCTGAGCGTTTGCTGGCGAGCTCGGCAGTGCCTTTGGTGCCAGTGATTTTTTCGCCAAAAAAGGACCAGCATTTCGGAATCTGACGATGGGTTGTGAGAACCTGGCTTCCATCAGCGAAGCGATAATCGGCGGAGAAATGATCGTAAACCTGTCCGTTTTCGGGACCCTTGCGGACGATGCGACCGCCTTGTCCAATGCAGCTCATGGGATTTTCTTCGTTCTTGATCCAACGGACGACGTCGAATTCATGAACGCTTTGCTCAACGATGAAATCGCCGCTCAGCCATGTAAAATAGTACCAATTGAAGACCTGAAATTCGAGTTCGGTCCACTCGGCGCGGCGATTCTTACGTTTGTTCACATCGGCGCGGCAGTTGTAGAGCTGGATGAGTGGAAGCTCACCGATGACGCCGTCGTGAAGGTGCTTCACCAAATCGCGATGAACGGGGCTATGACGGCGATTCAAACCGACGCCGACCTTGAGGTTTTTTGCTTTGGCTTCGGCGGCGACTTTTAGAACGCGCCGTATGCCTGGTGCATCAACAGCGACCGGCTTTTCCATGAAAACGTGTTTCCCAGCCTGCACGGCGGCTTCGAAATGAAACGGACGAAACCCCGGTGGCGTTGTCAAAATGACCACATCAATTTCATCCATTGCGAGGACCTTTTTAAATGCATCGAGCCCGACAAATCGACGATCCGGCGGAACGTCGACGGTTCCCGGCTTGGTGTTTTTTTCCAGAACCTGCCGTTGGCGATCGAGGTGTTCGCCATCGATATCGGCCATTGCCCAGAGCTTGATTTGATCGCCCGCAGCCAAGGCCTGAGCGGCAGCTCCCGTTCCACGTCCGCCACAACCAATCAGCGCGACTTTCAATTCATCCGCGTTCGCTTTCTGCGCATGAACACCGGATGGAAAAGCAGCAGCAACTGCGGCACTGGTGGCAGCTGCAGATTGAATGAATTTTCGGCGGGGAACAGATTCAGAATTTTCGTTCATGTTTTCAGAATGTGCAGAAATGTTTGCAGGGAACAGAAAATTATTGTGCGAGTCGCGCTTAGTGATCAGACTCTCAATTGCCGATGGGAAAAAATGAGCCAACTGATCAAAAGCGATGGAAATGGATTCATCGAATGCTGGTGATTCTGGGCGCGATATTTTTTATTCCGTTGGTTTATTTGGGGGCTGCGCCTTTTGTCGTGAAGGCATTGATGCCTGCGCTAGATTCTGCCAGTGAAGAAGGACTTTTCATGAAGGGCTTTGAAATTTATTTTCGGCCGATCGAAAAAGTCTGCAATTGGTGGCCTTGGTATGACGACTGGGGAACGGAAATCGCAGAGTAATAGTGAACGAAGTCAGAGTCTATTTCAGTTAGCGGGGTGAATTTGTCCCTGAAGACCTCACTGAGTTTCTTGGGATCGAACCTTCGCGCTCTGTGAAAGCTGGGGGAGAAAGATCCAAAAAAAGGCATTCCGAAATGTTCGCTTTGGCATGCAGCCAGCAACGAATCTGTCCACGTTGCCTGGGTGGACATGGTTGAGCTTTTTAAAAAAGTCGTTACGCCGCTTATTCTCCATAAAGATCGAACTGCCGAGGCAGCCGCCGAATTGGACTTTGCGGCAACGCTTCAAGTGGTGATCTCTTTTTCAGATGATGAAGCGGTTTCAACTCCGGCGATTGGATTTGAGCCGGAAGTGATCGACTTTCTCACCACGGTGGAAGCCTCGATCGATGTGGATACGTATGGGTGAGGCGAGCGGAAAGGCAGTCAGAATGCGGTTGAAGGGTGGTCGGTGGGAGGGTATGATAGGGTTATGGCAGCGGTGATTACACAAATCGGAGACAAGCTCGGAATCGTTCTTGATTCTGAAATTGTCGAAAATGAGAACCTGAAAGTCGGCGACGTCATTGCTTTTGAAAAGCGGTCTGCTGAACCTTCTGTCATTTCTCCAGAAGAGGCTGATGAGGCATCGAAGCAGTGGATTGAATTGAATGATGAGCTTTTTCGTAGCCTTTCATAAGTAAGGAAATCGAATGAGACATCCCACTATTGAGTCGGTGTTGAAAATTCACGCCAATGTTTTGAGGGCGCATGGCGGATCGGATGGTATTCGGTCTCGAACTCCTTGAGTCTGCGATATCTGCTCCTCAGGCTACTATGATGGGGCAAGCCTTAATTGCTGACCCGCTCGAAATTGCGGCTGCCTATTTGTTTTGCCTTTGCAGCAACTATCCATTTGTAGACGGAAACAAGCGCGTCGCATTGGCAACTTGTATGGTTTTTTTGAGTTCAAACAAACTGGTGGATCCGCATCTAGTGGATTTTCCAGCATGGAAGACTCTCACCCTCGCCGTCGCATCCGGCGAGTTGGAGCGTAAGGAAATCACCGAACGTCTTCGAAATCTCATCAGCGCTTGACCACTTGCGCCAGCGCGCTAGTCTGTGAGTAGAACGGGGGAGCCTGTGGAGCAATTCACGGCTGAGAATTCACCCTTTGAACCTGACGCGGCTAACACCGCCGGAGGGAGTTCCTTATGCCTTTCTTACCTCACATTTTACAAGCCAATAAACCGCTCTTGAAACGCTGATTTCAGGATGCGGTTTTCTTTTTGTTTTCTCTAAATTCTCGCTGCTAACTCCCAACTCCTTGCTCCTTCTTTAAAATGATTTCTCCAAACGACGCTGAATCCTCCGACCATGAGGAAATCGAATCCACCGGCACAATTGCTGATGTGTTTCCAAATTCGAAAAAAATCCACGTTTCTGGAAAGCTTCACGAAGATGTGAGCGTGCCACTTCGCGAAATTTCGCTGGATCCAACGACCCACCCAAATGATCGGGTTGAAGTGAATGAACCGCTCCGCGTCTATGATACGAGCGGTCCCTGGGGCGATCCTGAGTTTGATGGCGATCCTGAGAAAGGTCTTCCAGCGTTGCGTCGTGATTGGATCATGGCTCGTGGTGATGTTGCCGAATACGAAGGCCGCGACGTGAAGCCTGAGGACAATGGTTACCTTTCTGACGAGCATGCCGATCGCTACAATGAGAAAAAGCCTGAGGAAAATAAGCTGAAGCAGTATCCGGGATTGATGCGTGCGCCGCTCAAGGCATCGAAGGGCCACGCGGTCACTCAGATGTATTACGCGAAGCAGGGAATCATCACGCCGGAGATGGAATATATCGCGATTCGCGAAAATCTGGGTCGTGAAGAGGCGTTCAAGACGAACAAAGACGCCTCTGGACCTCGCAACGCGCTGAATTTTCAGCACGAAGGAAACCCATGGGGCGCAGCGATTCCGGAATACATCACTCCTGAATTTGTGCGTGATGAAGTGGCTCGGGGACGGGCGATTATCCCGAACAACGTGAATCACCCTGAAAGCGAGCCGATGATTATTGGCCGGAATTTCCTCGTGAAAATTAATGCGAACATCGGTAACTCGGCGGTCGCATCGACGATCGACGAAGAGGTTGAGAAAATGCGTTGGGCCACAATGTGGGGCGGCGACACCGTGATGGATCTTTCGACTGGAAAGAACATTCACGCGACCCGCGAGTGGATCATTCGTAACTCGCCGGTTCCAATCGGCACCGTGCCAATTTATCAGGCGTTGGAAAAAGTGAATGGTCGGGTTGAGGATCTTTGCTGGGAAGTTTACCGCGATACCTTGATCGAGCAGGCCGAGCAGGGCGTCGATTATTTCACGATTCACGCAGGCGTTCTCTTGCGCTTTGTGCCGATGACAGCGGGCCGCATGACGGGAATCGTCAGTCGCGGTGGATCAATCATGGCGAAGTGGTGCTTGTCGCATCACAAAGAGAATTTCCTCTATGAGCACTGGGATGATATCTGCGACATCTGCGCGGATTACGACGTGGCCTTTTCAATCGGTGACGGCCTTCGTCCGGGATCGATTGCAGATGCGAATGACGAGGCTCAGTTTGGTGAACTCGAAGTGCAGGGCGGACTGACGAAACGTGCGTGGGACAAAAATGTTCAGGTAATGAACGAAGGTCCCGGCCACGTTCCGATGAACATGATTCACGAGAACATGACCAAGCAGCTCGACTGGTGCCACGAGGCTCCGTTCTACACCTTGGGGCCGTTGACGACTGATATTGCTCCTGGATACGATCACATCACCAGTGGAATCGGCGCGGCGATGATCGGTTGGTACGGTTGCGCGATGCTTTGCTACGTGACTCCAAAAGAGCACCTCGGTTTGCCGAATCGTGAAGACGTTCGCGAAGGGGTTGTGACTTACAAAATCGCAGCTCACGCGGCGGATTTGGCCAAAGGTCATCCCGCAGCTCAGGAGCGCGACAACGCCCTTTCAAAAGCGCGTTTCGAGTTTCGTTGGAACGATCAGTTCAATCTCGGGCTCGATCCGATGAAAGCACGAAGCTTCCACGACGAAACCTTGCCCGCAGAGGGCGCGAAAACCGCTCACTTCTGCAGCATGTGCGGACCGACTTTCTGTTCGATGAAGATCTCCGAAGAAGTTCGCCAATACGCGGCAGCTCAGGGAATCGACGAACAGACAGCGCTTGAAGCCGGAATGGCTGAGAAGGCGAAAGAGTTTGAGGACAAGGGGGCTGAGATTTACAGCTAGTAGATTTCTCGAAATCAAAATGATGAAAGGCGGAATTAGGGGCGTTGCGATCATCCTCTCCCTAATTTTGCTGCTTGCTGGGGGCTTAGTCTGGTGGGATTCGAAGAATTTTCCGATTTCTGGCTGGATAACCCATCCGATCCATTCGCTGATCGTTCAGCGGTGAATGAAAGGATTCTGCGTTATCAGCGAAAAATGCGCTTTCGCCGAAAAGTGGGAATAGTAACAAAAAATCTTTCATCAGTTCAGTTTGAAGGAGCCATTTGGGATTTTGAAATTGGGCCCTATTCGTCTTCTGGATCAAGCGGCCGAGGCACGATCTTATTCGGAAAAAATGAAAAAATTCAGATAACGGGTGACCCCTCCATTGAGGGCGTTTCAAACGGAGCAATCTCGCTTTAAAAACGAGTTGATTTCCAAACTATTCAGCTATGGGACAACGAAGGGAATGAATGGACTGCAAAACTTATAGATTACGGGGAATCTGAACTGGAGGTCGTAGGAACGACCAATGATAGTCCTCCCTACCTGCCCCGATTTATTTTAAGAAATCGTAGGCCTTCGAATTAGACAGTGCGGTTCGAAATGTAAAAGGCCAGTGGGTGCGAGAGCCTTGACAAAAAGTCGGAATGACTCTCAGAAAAGGAGAAGCGATCTGGAGATTAGGTCTCCGTATGATGCAAATTTCGTTTTAGATTTTTAGGGAAACTTCTCGTTAAATCTTTTTGCGTCGACGTGCCCTGATACAACAGAGTAAATTCGACGAACCAACCCTATTGCTTCGTGGAGCCGTTTCGAAACAACAGGGTGCGTTCGATAAACATACCCTATCACTTCGCAAAACCCAAAATCAGCCGCTGATGTCGTAGCAGAGCAGCTCGTCCTGATCGCGGAGGTATAGCTTGCCGTCCTGAATCACGGGATGCGGCCAGCTCTGCTTGTTTGAGGAACCAATTTTGAAGCTGCCTTTCAATTTGTATTCGCTCGGATTCGCTTCGACAACGGCCATCGTGTGATCTTGATAGCGGAAGAATATGTGGCCGTCTGCGTAGGCAATCGCGGCGGACTCTGAGCCAGCACCGCGCTGTTTACCCCATTTGATCTCGCCGGATTTGAGTTCGATACACTGAGGAAATCCGTTGTTGTGGCCTTCGCCGAGATAGATGTGATCGCCCACGAGAATCATGCCGCCATGGTGATTTTGAAGCTCTTTAGCGTTGTAATAATATTCTTCTTTGGCGCTCATCTTGCTGCCACTTTTACTCAATTTCAAAAGCGCGCTGCCGCCGTCGCCGTATCCGGTGGAACCAAAAACGTAGTCGCCAGAAATGATTGGCGTTGGCACATTGGCGGTTCCGTTGGCGATGCGGTTGTAATTCCACATAAGTGAACCGTCTTCAGGCGAAACGCCCACGAGGCCTCGTCCAACGAGTTGAATGTAGTGCTTCACGTCATCCGCATTGGAAATAACAACGGAACCGTAACCTGCGCCGTCTTTGCCGGCAGAACCGAGATCAGCCTCGGCCACATTCGTTTTCCAAATCACTTCGCCAGTTGTCTTATTGAGTGCCGCGAGTAATGCATCGGGAGCTCCTGGTGTGCAAATGAGATGCTCGCCATCGATCAGCGGACTTTCGCTGAATCCCCATTGAGACATCATTTTGCCTCCGAAATCGCCGGAATAGCTTTTGCTCCAGGCAAGGCTGCCATCGTCTATTTTAACAGCGGAAAGTTCGCCGTCTCTTGAAACGCCGTAAACCAAACCGGCAGCAGGATCTACGGTCGGAGTGCAGTTTGGCGATCCTTTCCCCGCAACGCTGGCGGTCCATACTTCGGCACCGTCTTCGATATTTCGGCAGTGGATGATCGTTCCGCCGTCCCTCTCGCCCATGGTGAAAAGCTTGCCGTCATAAATCGATAGACTCGACATACCGCCGTTTAACCCACTGGTCCGCCAGAGGAGTTCAGGTTCTTTGGCGTCCCAATCAGTGTTCAGTCCCGTCTCCGCAGAAACGCCGTCGCGATTGGGGCCGCGCCATTGGAACCAGTCACTTGATGTCGCTGCCGACGCGGCTGCTTCGGCTGGCTTCCATGCTCGGAAGTAATCTTTATCGGCGTCGGAAAACTTGCTGCCCGGAATGGTGAATTGCTTTCCATCAGCTCGTTCGATCGTCACATTGGCCCCTTCGATTTTCACAACTTTGGCTCCGATCGTCTTGCCATCTGTTGAGGTCAGCTTGCGGAATTCGGAGTCCTGAGCGTTAGCAAAACTGGCGAAGGCGCAGATAGCGGCGAGAAGGTGGAGCTTTTTCATAAATGGAGCGTTCTGGAACAGCGGTTACGCAGAGAATAACAGTTAGAACGGAATTGGTCACAACGAAGTGAATGATTCTTTCGGGCTAACCGTCGAACGCCTTGTTTGCGCCTTTTCGGATAGTCCGGATTCGTGTAAGATTTGTTATGATATTTGTCCGAATTCTATGTTTGTTAGGAATTTCAATTTCGACTGCGCAAGCTCAGGATTCGGTGCCGTCATTGGAAAAAAAGGTCGATCTACTATCTGATCCTTCTGCATTTGAATCGGTTTTGGCACGGAAAAATTCAGTGACGCAGGACGCGGCGGAGGCGTTTGATTTCAACAAAGAAAACAAGACGCTGCGAGTCACAGGAAAAGGATGGGGTTACACCCGCACGGCGGCCGAGTATGCGAATTACCACCTCGTAGCGGAGTTTAAATGGGGAGAGCACACGTTTGGAGGTCGGGCTGATAAATCGCGGGACTGCGGGATTTTTGTTCACATCAACGGTCGCGACGGAGCAATCGGCGGCAGCTGGCCGGTCGGGGCAGAGGTTCAGCTGATCGAATCGATGTCGGGGAACGTGGCGCTTTTGGGAACGGCGCGGGCTCCGTGGGATGTGGTCGCGGATGGAAAGAAACTGACGGGTGAGCGGTTGAAGATTTATGGAAAAGCGTGGGATGAAACGTGGCAGGATGTGAAGGGCTGGCATACGAAAGCGAATAAGATCGAGCCGAACTTCGGGCAGTGGAACCGTATCGAAATCATCTGCGAAGATGAAGTTTTGACGGTGATTTTGAATGGCGAGGTCGTGAATCGGATCGAAGGAGTGAGCCCGGCGGCTGGAAAAATTGGGATTCAATCGGAGTTGGCTGAGTGTTGGTTTCGTCGTCTCGAATTGCATCCACTTGGGGCATTTAAGGAAGAATGGATGGCAGCATGGGCTTCTGAGAACATGGGATATGCCTCGAACGGCGATGCCATTTTGCCCCGCGACTTTCCGCTTAGCCCTGAAGAATCGATGGCGTCGTGGGTGATTGATGGAGACTACGAATTGCAACTCGTCGCGAGTGAACCGCTGGTTTGTGATCCGGTGGATGTAGTTTGGGACGAACACGGGAGGATGTTTGTTGCCGAGATGCGGGACTATCCGCTGCCCGTTGATGCGGGTGGATTTCTTTCTCGGATTCGCCTTTTGAAGGACACAGATGGCGATGGCAAAATGGACGAGGCAACGACGTGGGCGGACGGCCTCGACAATTTGCAGGGCTTGTTGCCGATGAAAGGCGGGCTCTTGGCGACGACACGGACTGCGTTGCTTTTTCTAGAAGACAAAGACGGTGATGATGTTGCTGAAAACGTGACCGCGCTTTTCAAAAGTAACGAGCCGCGCCACAATCAGCTGCAAGTTTCCTGTGCGCGTTGGGGCATTGATAACCTGATCTATTTGAATAATGGCCTCGACTTGAAAGAAATTTATCCGGTCGATGAACCCGAAAAGAAGGTCTCGATTTCGCGTTCGAATATCAGCTTTGATCCGAAATCGAACGTGATTGAAGCGGTCAGTGGATACGGTCAGTTCGGCGCTACGATTGATGATTGGGGACGACGCTTTTCGTGTTCGAATCGCAATCCCACGATGTTCGCGGTGATGCCGAAGTGGGCGGTTCAGCGAAATCCGTTTGATCATATTACGCAGGGGCATATAGACATCGCACCTGCGGGGGCGAACTCAAAAGTGTATCCGTTTGAGATCAGTCACACGACATCGGTTGCTCATGCGGGAACGCACACGGCGGCTTGTGGGTTGGGAGTCTATCGGGGAAACTTGATGCCTGATTTGAATGGTAATGTGTTTGTGACAGAGCCGACGGCTCAATTGATCACGCGCTCAACGCTCAAATCGGACGGCGGCAGTTTGAAGACTGAGCGAGTTGGCGAAAAACAGGATTTTTTGGTATCGTCCGACGCTTGGGCGCGTCCGGTGAACATGCGGAATAGCCCGGATGGAGCGCTCTACTTTTGCGACATGTATCGGCGTTTTATCGATCACGCCCGGTTTTTTCCCGAGGAGTTTTCGAAGTCGCACTACATGCGGGCGGGCGTGGATCAGGGCCGGATATATCGGTTGGTTCCGAAAGGCCATGTTGCAAAGAAAATCGAGCCTCTGCCTGAAGCTGATGCCGATTTGGCGAGCCTGCTGAGTTCTCCGAACGGCTGGACACGAACTCACGCGCAGCGATTGTTGGTTGAGCGACAGGCGGAAGGGATCGAGCAAGTGGTTCGACAGGTGTTTGAGAATTCAGAATTGCCGCAAGGGCGTCTCCATAGTTTTTGGACGCTGCACGGTTTGGGAAAACTCACTTCAGACGATGTGGGGCGCGCGCTGAATGATCCGCATCCTGCGGTGGTTGAAAATGCAGTGACTCAGGCAACACCGGAAAATCATAACGATTTCATCTTAAAAATTGCCGAAGAAGGATCGGACCGCGCGCAATATGCGGCTTTGTTGGAGTTGGGCTACGCGCCGACACCTGAAGTCACGAAGCTCTTCCAAGAGGTGCTTCACAATCGAGGTGGCATTCGTGATCAGTGGATTCGGAATGCGATTTTGACTGGTTCGGAAGAGCGTGCTGGAGCCATTTTGGCATATTCTCTGGATAACCCGATTGCCGCAGGCAATGGAATTGCGCCGACTCTTGAGCAACGTGCGGATTTCATTCGTGACTTTGCCACGGCAGTTGGAGCGAGAGGAGATTCGGCTGAATTGGCTGCGATTTTAAAACCGATCGGTAAAATTGAGGCGAACGAATTTAAATTTGCCCTAGCAGAAGGTATTACGAACGGGCTTAAAAAATCGAAGCTGAAAACGAAAACGCTGGCCGCATTTATCGCGACTCCGCCGGAAGGTTGCGCGGATTCAATTCCAGCCTTGCAGGCGATTGTGACATCAGCAGAAGCAATTGTCGCCGATGATTCGAAATCGGTAGCTGAGCGGATTGCGGCAATTCCGTTGGCCAGTCAGCAAACGTTTGAGAAATACAAGACCATTGCGGAAAAGCTAGTTGATCCAGCGACGCCGCCTGAATTGGCGCGTGCGTCCGTTGCCGCAATGAGCCGGTTCAAGCGTCAAGATTTGGCTGATTTCTTTTACGAACGTTGGGAGAATTTGAATCTCGAAACGCGTCGTGGGGCGGTAAGTTTGCTTGCGAGCGGAGCGACGTTGATTCCGCTGATGGAGAAAATGAAAGCCGGAGAGATCAACCCACGGTTGATGGAGCCAATCAAGAGTTGGAGTTATGCACGTTCGACGAACGAGGAAATCAAAACGTTAGCGCACGAGTTGTTTGGTCAAACGGACTCCGACCGGGCGAAGGTGATTGCGGATTACAAAACGATTTTCGATACCGAGCGCGTCGCTGATTTAGAAAACGGAAAAGCAGTGCTGACTCGGGCGGCTTGTATCACCTGTCACAAGATTGGCGACATGGGCGTGGCCGTAGGGCCGGACCTTGCCGATGTAAAAGTGAAACCAGCCATCGCATTGCTCACTGATATTTTGGATCCCAATCGGGCGTCAGAAGAACGCTGGGTCAGCCATACGGTTACGACTGATGATGGGGGCATTTTCACTGGGATCATCACCGGCGATGACAACACGAACTTGTCCGTGAAATTGCCTGGTGGAGCCGTTCAGACGGTTCCTCGTGAAACCGTCGCGAAGATCGATTCCGCCGGTATTTCTCTCATGCCAGCGGGATTAGAAGGCGGGATTTCAAAAGAAGATATGTTTGATCTGATTTCCTTTTTGAAAGCACGCTGATCGACGCTATTACATTTCGTCCGGCAGCATCGCTGTCCGGCCGAGGCGTTCAGCTTGATACAAAAAGTGCGTTTCCCGCTTCGCATTTGGATAGGCCTTACTGCCGACCTCGGTGACTTTGAAGCCGACTTTCACGAGTTTCTTGCGGAAGCGGTCGTTTTTCGTCGCGGACCAGAAAACGGCCCGCCCGCCCAAAGTGAGGGCTTTGGCGATTTTTACTAAACCGAAGACACTGTATAAATTGCGATTGGCCCGAGACACCATCGCTTCAGCTCCGTTGTCGATATCGAGCATGATCGCAGAATAGGTGGCTTCCTTGGCGTTGCTGATCGTTTCAGTCACGTCTCGCAGCCGCATTTTCACTCGGGGGTCGTCGAGCAGTTTTCCGTTCAAATCTGCGAGGTGCTCGCGATTCCAATCCAAAATTTCGGGAAGCAGCTCGTTCACTTCGACCTTCGCATCCTGTCCAACAAGCTGGAGGGTGCGCTTTAACGTAAAACCAAGCCCCATACCGCCGATGAGTACACGATCGGCCGTTCCTTTCTGAATTTTTGCGCAAGCAAGTTCAGCCAGACGGATTTCCGACGACGTCGCCACCGAACTCATCAGCTGCTCGCCATTGAGATAAATGTAGTGCTCGCCATCACGCTCGTGAAGGGTGAGGCGTCCGCCGTCCGGCGTTTTGGTTTCTGCGAGAGTGATGAAAGGTTTCACGCGGGACAGTGGACTGAAAAGTGCGCGGAGGAAACTGATTGTTGAAGCAGGTTGTTGGACGTATTCTCGGCTCGATTCCCCCTGAAACCAATGCTCGTCGTCGCTATTTTTTCTATTTTTGCCGCCATTTCGTTTCGAAAAATGATGGACGAAAAAGGGTATGATGGAAAACGCGTCAGTTCATATCCGGTCATTGCTGGAGTGGCCGTGATCGTTCTCGGGCTTATCCTGACGGAGGTTGCGAAGCGGGTGATCAAAGACGAATCGTCGGTCTTACTTACCGCGTATCCAATGGTGATTGGCATTTTTTCGATTCTGATTCACGGAGCGTTTGTGTCCAAGCTTTGGCGGCAGATAAAGAAACTGCCTTCTCACGGCGACGAATAGGAGTTTGTGAGGGGTCGATTTTTTGGTTTTGGCACGAATTTGAAAGAATTTAAAGAATGAACACGAATTCGAATCTGATCAAACTTTGGAAAAATTCGTGTTCATTCGTTCGAATTCTTTCAAATTCGTGCCCCTCTTTAATTCGGGGGTTTTGCGTTTCCGCGTTAGTTATAGCCACCGCAGTTCTCTTCGTCGGCTGCAATCGTGAACCAGCGCAAATCACGGACACACTTGAACTGAAATTCATTCCCCACACGCTGAACGTCGCATCCGAATTCAGCGCGGCGGCGATTGATGACATCGATCATGATGGCGATATCGATATTTTTTGCGGGGGATTCTGGTATGAGAACCCGGGTGCAAAAGGGGATGAATGGAAACAACATTTCGTTCGCGAAGTCGCCAACATCGGCGGCCGATTCGATGGCTATTCACATTTGCCGTATGATGTCGATGGAGACGGCGACAACGATTTTATCAACGTGAACTACCGAAGCAAATCAATCTATTGGATCGAGCGCCCCGCTGATTTGGCGAAGTCGTGGCCGAAACACATCATTGGGCTTCCGGGATCAATGGAGACGGGTTTTTTGATCGATGTGGACGGCGACGGTTTGCAAGACATTTTGCCAAACGGGCGGCAGTTTGCAGCGTGGTTTCGCGCTGAGAATGACGGGGCAATGACGAAATTTTCGCGTCAGGAATTGCCTGAAGAACTTGGCGGCCACGGGATTGGCGCAGGGGATTTTGATGATGATGACATTCTCGATTTAGTCGGGCAAAAGGGATGGCTTTCGGGAAGCGATCAACAATGGCATGCTGAATTTGAACTGACCGAGCGAGCCAGTATTCCAATCGCCGTTGATGATGTGGACGGCGATGGCGACACGGATTTATTGTGGACAAGTGCTCACGGTTACGGCGTTTTTTGGGAGGAACAAACTTTTGCCGGTGAGTGGGAACATCACGTCATCGACACGAGTTGGTCGCAGGGGCACACGCCGATTTGGATCGATCTGGACGGTGATGGGCAGAAGGAATTTGTCTGCGGAAAACGCTGGATGGCCCACGACGGAAAGGATCCCGGCGCACTCGATGAAAAAGTCATTTATAGGTACCAGTATGATCTCGATGTGAAACAATGGCGACGTGGCGAGATCTCACGGGGAGGGGACATCGGTTGGGGCCTCGGGCCGGTGGCCGGAGATGTGGATGGCGACGGCGATATCGATCTGGTTTGCCCAGGGCGCAGCGGGTTGTTTTGGCTGGAAAACACTCTTAAATAACGCTGACACAACTGGCTTTGGCGCTCGGCGTGGCGTGTGCTAGATTCGCCGACTATTTTAAATGAAAACCTGCCCCCTGATTTTGACTTCCAGCGTGTTGGCGCTGTTTCTCTCGACTCCCACTTTTGCCCAGGACGATGCCATGAAAAAAGAAAAACCCGCTGCTGAAGACGCTAAAAAAGATGAAGACAAAAAGAAGGACGAGGAAAAATTTGGCAAAGAAGAGTCGTCGGTCACGCAACATTCCGGCACGTTTGGTGGTGAAAAATTCGATTACACGGCGACGGCGGGAACGATCGTTTTGAAAAAGGACGAGAAGAAAGCTCACGCGTCGATTTTTTACGTGGCCTACACGAAAGACGATGTCGAAAACAAGGCGGATCGTCCGATCGTATTCTGTTTCAATGGCGGCCCCGGCTCGTCGGCGGTGTGGCTTCACCTTGGTGGATTCGGGCCGAAGCGTGTTGCGATGAATGCAGATGGAACGCAACCTGCGCCGCCTTATTCGGTGACTGATAACTCGTTTTCGATTTTGAAAGTTGCCGACCTTGTTTTTATCGATCCGGTGAGTACTGGCTTTAGTCGGGCCAACGAAGCGAAGGCGGCGAAGGAATATCATGAGTACGACGGCGATTTGAATTCGGTCGCCGACTTCATCCGCCTCTACACCACGCGGAATGAGCGTTGGCTCTCGCCAAAATTTCTCGCTGGTGAAAGCTACGGTTCCTTCCGCGCTGCCGGTGTTTGCGAAGTGCTGCGGGATCGCTACGGGATGTATTTGAATGGCATTGTGCTCGTTTCCGGCGTGCTTGGTTTCGACACGTTGTGGGGAACGGATTTAGCTCACGTTTGTTTCCTACCTGCGCTGGCGCACGTTGCTGCGTTTCATGGAAAGTTGGAAGGCGAATACGCAGATAACGCGGAAAAACGAACGGCGGATGCGGAAGCGTTTGCCAAAGGCGATTACGCGCTGGGGCTCCTGCAAGGTGCCCGGCTGGATCCTGCGAAAAAACTGGAGATCGCCAAGCGACTTTCTGAGTTCACAGGAATTGATGCGGACTTGATTGAGCGTTTGAATCTACGCCTTGATCCGTCTCGCTTTCGCGAAGAAATCCTCAAGGAAGAACGCGAAGTGATTGGTCGATTTGATGGCCGAATCATCGGAAAAGACACCAATCTGGCGTCCGAATCTCCCGACTACGATCCGAGTTATTCATCGGTTTATGGAGCGTTTTCAGCGGCTCAAAATCACTACCTACGTAGCGAATTGAAGTTTGAAAGTGATTTGGTTTACGAGGTTCTTAGCAGCAAAGTTCGCCCATGGGATTACAGCAAAGCGTTCACAGGACGTCCGGTTGATGTTTCAGGAAAGCTCAGCAGTGCAATGACCGAAAACAAGCACCTTCAGATCATGGTGAACTGCGGGTATCACGATTTAGCGACGCCGTATTTTTCAATCCAGCACACGCTCGACCACTTGGATGTCTCGCCGGAGTTGATCAAAAATAACATCCGTTACACTTTCTATGACGGCGGACACATGATGTATACGATCGAAGAATCGAACACGCAGTGGAACAAAGACGTGGCGGAATTTATTCTCGAATCGATTCCTGAGTAACGCTGCTCCTTGTTTTCACGAACCTACCCTATTGCTTCTTCGACCGTACCCTATTAGATCGAAAAAACATCGCCGACGGGTTTTCCGAGCAAGATTTCGACGGGGAGTTTTTCGGTCTCGTATTCGTAGGGCGGGGGATTGAAAGCGAACCCGGGATAGTCTTCACGGACGAGTTTTAGGATTTCCAGGGTGGCTTCGAGCGATCGAAATTCGTTGCGATCGCTCACGTGAAACTGAGCGCCGCGGCAGACTTCGCCGTGATGTTTTTGGAACGTTGGAAGAAACGAGGCTTCGCGGAAATGAACTCCGGCCAAGTCTAAACGATTCAATTTTGCGGCAAACGCGGCGGAATCGGAAATGTAGGGAGCGCCAAAAAGCTCGAAGGGGCGGGTCGTTCCGCGGCCTTCGCTGAGGTTGGTAGCTTCGAGTAAACACATGCCGGGATAGACGATCGCGGTGTCGAGAGTGGGCATGTTAGGCGACGGCAAGACCCACGGAAGGCCGGTTTCGTCGTGAAACATGGTGCGATCCCAGCCTTCCATCGAAAGCACGGTGAGATCGACTTCGGGAAACATTCCGTCGCGAAACTGAACGGCGAGCTCGCCAATGGTTTTGGCGTGGCGCTGTTGAATGGGGTGTAGGCCGACGAAGGAAAGATGGTCACTTTGCTGCAGCCAGCCTTCGGTGGTGACGCCGTTGATCGGGTTCGGGCGATCGGCCACAATGACGGGTTTTCCGGCTTTCTCGCAGGCTTTCATGCAGAGAAACAGCGTCCAGATAAAGGTGTAATATCGAGCTCCAACATCGACGAGGTCCACGAAAAGCCCATCGATCGGTTCGAGCATTTCGGGCGTCGGCTCGCGATGCTTACCGTAAAGGCTGAACACGGGCACCCCGAGTCGGGGATGAGTGAACCCGCTCCACTCGATCATGTTGTCCTGCGTCGTGCTGTCGAAGCCGTGCTGGGGGCCGTAGAGTGCGCCGAGTTGACATTTGTCGGCATCAACGAGTTCGCTTTCTAAAACCTCAAGCGTTGTGACGAGGCTGGCATTGACCGAGGCAGAATGAAGCAGCGCGCCGAGTCGAAAATCGGGCGACGAAAAACGTTCAGGCCAGAGATCGACGAGATGATCGACTGGCAAGGTAACCGCGGAAGTTTCCGACATACTATTCGCCGGAGGTGGCCGCTACTTTTTTGATGATTTCAGCGGTGATGTCTTTGGCACCGGGAGAATGAATGACTTGCGGCAGGCCGTTGGAAGATTTCGAGGACGAATCAAGGATCACGGCGTAGGTCCCGTCGGCGTTGTGATCGCGGACGGCTTTGGAAATCGCTGTGAGAATCTTGGTTTTGGTCTGACGAAATTTTTCCTCCAAATCCCTTTGCTGAGTCGTGCGCAAGGTGGCGATGGCTTTCTCCAATTCGTTGGCTTCTTTCAGCTTATCGGCGGCTGATTCGCGATTGCCTGCACGGATGAGTTCCTGATGTTTTTGGAGCACTTCTTTCAGCGAATTGGACTTCTCTTTGAATATATCCCGAGCTGATTCGCGATCTTTGGTGAGTTGAGCGGTCGTGGCTTTTGTATCCGGGTGAGCTTCAAAGACCTTGATCAAATCGACAACGGCAATGGCTGAGGTTGTAGCTGAGGGCTGCTCCTGCGCCTTTGCAAAAAAGCCCAGTCCAACGATCAGAAAAGTCATAACAGATCTCATGAGCCAAATTTGCCATGAAAGCCTGTTTGTGGCTAATAAAAGATAATGTCAGTTTTCCGATGGAATGCGGCTTCTTGAAAAATAAAAATTGCGAGCGACTGCGATTTAAATGAAGTGGCCGTTTTTCCATAATTTCGGGAGAATCTGGGCGAAACGCTTCCTTGCCAAGCTCGCAAAATTTGGTCTAAATAAGACAACCCTTTACTCAATGAGCGTGACCCTGCCAAACGTCGATTCATTCAAAACTGACTTGCCCCTTACAAATTCTTCTACCTCTTCACTGAAAAGTGCAGGGGTTCTCATCGTCGATGAGGATCCTGCGTTCCAGTTCGGATTGAAGACGTTTTTGAAGGAGTATGTTGGGATCCGTGAAGTTTTCACGGCAAAAAGTGGAGCAGAAGCTCTGGTGATTTTAGAGAATGAGAAGTCGATCAAACTTGTGACATTGGACTATCAGATGCCCGGGATGAACGGGATTGAAGTCTTGCGCCGATTGAATACCAATCCACCTCATCCCTTGAGCGTGGTGATGATTACGGGGTATCCGTCTGATCAATTGGAGGAAGAGTTTCGCAATTTGGGCACGGCGAATATTCACACGACTCACTTTTTGACGAAGCCAGTTGAGTTCGAAGATCTCGAATCGTTGCTTTTGAGTTCTCACGAAGAGTTAAAAGCATCCGAACGACTGGCTGCTGCAATGGCGGAGGAGACGGCAAAGAAAGAGGCCGAAAAAGCCGCTGCCGAAGAGGCTGAGAAGGCTGCTGCGACGTCAAATGGAGGCGGAAATAGAAATTTAGAAAACGTGATCACCGGTCCTCAATCATCCGACTTTGTGAATCGAACAACAGGAGTGCTCCATGATCCGACGGAGCCAATTTCTCCAATTGCAGCGGCGGCACTTTTTGCTCAGCACGATCCAACAGAACCCGTTCCATTTATTGAGACTAGCAATCCAGAGTTGTCCAATCAACTCGACGAGATGAACGACAAAATGGCGCATCTCGAAAATGAGGTTTCCCGCCTGGCGGCGCGAACACCATCGATAATGGAGCGTTTTTGGCTCGATATTTTAAAGATCCTTTTACTAGCGGCAGTTGCGTTCGTGTTGTTTCAATTCGGAGTGCATTAAAAAACCGGGGATTTTCTAATGCCTGAAAAACCAGCTGCCACTGCTGGTTCGACTGTTACCACTCCAGATGAAGGCAATGAACTGCCAATGATTCCCGAAAAAGGCGTCCAGGCTCCTGATTCCGAGGCCGTTGTAGAACCGGTGGTTCCCGTTGCATTGGCTGAGCCTGCGGTCGTTGAGCCAGAACCGTTTGAGACAGCGCCTGAACCGACCGGCGAGCCGACTGCGCCTGACGCTTAATTTTGGTAGCTGAAGCGATCTCTTCTTTCCGCTGAATCGGAGTCAGGTTATGGTGTCTCTACCATGTTGCGCTTCTTTCAGGTTTTCATCGTTTTTTTCTGGCTGGCGACAACTTCGTGGTTGGTTTGGACCGTCTGGGCTCCCAATGGATCAGGCTTTGTGGAGATGGACAAGAACGAGGCACTGGATAAATTTTTTAATTGGAATGAGGCGGATAGTTTTTCGATCATCGACAACGGCCAGCGAATTGGTCAGGCGATGATTTCTGCAAGTGAAGGCCCTTCGAGAAAGGGGAATGGTGCGATTGAGCGGGCCTTTTCGGTGTCGGGCTCGCTTTATGAAAATGCAAAATTTCTCGACGATCCCAACGCAGTCGTTTTGTCCTGGCAGACGGGATTTGTATTTGATGACTCTGAGCCTTTGAATCTGATTTCAGCTCAAATTTCAGTCGGAGTTCCTCAGAATGATCTGACGATGACCGTTACCCTGTTGGGGGACCCTCCGTTGATTCGTATTGGCGCGACGGTCAAAGACATTCCGGTTTTTCAATACAGCGGGGATGCAAACAGCCTGCCCGATTTGCCGAATGAGTTGAAGTCGGGCCTTGCGACCAGTTTGCTTGGAGATTTGAGTAACCCTGCAAAAATGTTCTCGCCTGAAATTACGGCGAAACGCGGCACTCAGGCGTTCGGGGGGCGTGATCTTCCTGTTTTTCTTATTGAGATCAAGCCATCTGGTGAGTATTCAGGAATACGAATTTACCTGACTCAAGCTGGGGAGCCGTTGAAAATTGAAACCGATTTTGGATTCGAAGCGATTTCTGATGTGTTGGCGCCGCTGGAATCGTATGGACAGCGGGGCTCAAAGCAAACCGCACGCT
>CALAHF010000050.1 GCA_937891465.1 uncultured Verrucomicrobiales bacterium
TCCAATCGCAATATTAGCGATGAGCTTGATGATAGCTCAACATTGCTCGGGGCAATTGCAGCCAGCTTCCGATCTCAAGGTTTGGGAGTGGCTGATGAATTGCTGGGGAAACTCAAATCAATTGGGAGTATGGGACGCGTGAAGTCCATGCGTAAAGGTTCAACGGGAATCGGATATACTCTCGAATCCCTTCTTGGTATCAAAGCGAATTCAAACAAGGCCCCAGATTTCAAAGGAATTGAAATTAAATCTGGAAGAATTGCATCCCTAAACAAAAAGGCTGTCCAACAACCTAGAATAACATTATTCAGCAAAACACCTTCCAAAAAACTCAGCCCTTTGAAGCCGCCGGAACTCCTTGATGCATATGGCTATTACTCCGAGATCAAAGAGCGGATGCAATTATATTGTTCGATTGATTCAGAAAAGAGAAATTCACTCGGGTTCCTACTTGCTGGCGGAACTATCGAAGAAACTCTGTCAGTGAAAAACAATAAAAAAGACAGTGAGGACAGGGAGGACAGGGAGGTTTTGATATGGGATATGAATGAATTGCGAAATGCGTTTTCTAAGAAGCACAAAGAAACGTTTTGGGTGGGTGCTGAAGCTTCAAAAATAAACAATGAAGAGTGGTTCAATTACGTGAAAATCAGACACACAAAAAACCCATCTCCCGAAGTTTTTGAATTGTGCCTTCTCGCCGGTGGAGTCTGCTTAGATTTAACTCTCAGTCAGAAACCATCAGGTGCCATCAGAGATCATGGCTACCTTTTCAGGATTTACAGAGATTATTTTGATGACTTGTTCGAGT
Source organism: uncultured Verrucomicrobiales bacterium (assembly GCA_937891465.1). Taxonomy (GTDB): domain Bacteria; phylum Verrucomicrobiota; class Verrucomicrobiia; order Verrucomicrobiales; family DEV007; genus JABDJT01. The sequence continues at coordinate 812 of CALAHF010000050.1, forward strand.
CGCCAGAATTTTATGACATCTGATGACCAAACTGAATCGCTTTCTTCCTAATTCTATCAGGGTGAGTAACTGATAGGAATTCGCTTATTCAAGGATTTTTTACCGGGGCGTCGGTCCGGCCGGGTTTGAGGGGGATTGAGGGGCGAAATCTTGTCTTCATGGCAAAATTCCGTGTGATTCGGTGATTTCACTACTTTTCGATTAAAATGAATTCAGCCAGATCTTTGATGCGATTGATGATCGAGATGTAACTGCGGCGATTGAATCAGCGGACGTTATTATCGTTCCCGTGTCACCTTCACCGGCGGATCTGTTCCACGATTGCAAGTAATTGCATTAAGGGTTTGATTGATGGTGCCTGGCTTAATTGCTTATAATTTCGGTTATTTTATTGACTTGTTTTCGCCTTTTAAATTAACTGTTGATCCCTTAATTGTTCTCTTGAGAAAAATTTAATCAAAATGTGTGCGCACCTAATTTTCATTACTCTGCATGTTCTCGCTTTTCTGTTTGGCTTATTTGGGCTTTTCATAACGATACCGTTGCACCTTATCTTCACGGTAATGGCTTCCAAAAAATAGTTTGTTCGCCTGCGATTCAACCGGCCAGACATAATCTCGAACGCAATTAGAGCGTTATTGAGTTCTTGCTGTGAAGTCCTCCAAATAACAATCGACCAATTCAACGGGCTACGTGCGCCGATTGCACCAACGACGAGAAACTGTGATTCCGTTGCGTCAGATTCGTTCTTCCACTCGCGCACCTGGTCGACTTGGTCAGGCGTCAGATGTAGCCTTAATGAGTCAGATTTGAACGTCTTCATAGATGAGAATCCATTTTGGAAATTTGCTCGCTAAACGCTAATTAAGCTAAATAAGGGTCTGGAACGGGCTATTTTGGGGCTTAATTAGCTTATTTAGCAATTAGCAGCGGAATTTGGAAACCATCGTTCGCGAGGTGCGCCGATTGTTGGTTCCGTCTTTTTGAATGCTTCACCGGATCTTTCCAGCTTCTCAAGTGCTGTATTAATCCGCTCTTTATCAGCGTGATTGTTAAAAACCTTGAGGCTGATTTCACTTCGAGTCATTCCATTCTTTTGCCCCTTCAAAGTGTTCCACAATCGGTCTGCATCTGGATCGTTAAAAGGAGTGCCAAAGAGCCAACCGGCGGAATCCTCGCAATACTTCCAAGCCGATAAACCGCTTTCGAGATTCCCAAGCGTCTGTTCGTCGTTCCCTTCCATGAGTGCATAGCAGAGCGATAACCGCCGAATCATGGGAGCAGCTCGACCTGTTACCGCTCCAATGAGTCCCGCCTGCCCTGTGCAGTGTTCATCGTAGATTTTGCTCCACCGATCATGGGCTTCAGCGGAAAGCGGAATCTCTCGTTCGGTCTGGGCTTTAAATACGGCATCTTGAAGCCTTTTAATCTCTCCAGATAATTGCTCCATTGGTATCGCTCCGGCGTGAGGTAGAGACTTTGAGCGATTGGTGTAAATCCACATAAAGCGGTTTACCAATCCATTCTGGCAATCAACGCCGGCGACAAGTTCAGATGCTTCCGCTTTCGTGATGTGCGCCATAATCGAACCATGTGGCTCTGTGGCGGTATCCGGCGAGTTCTTGATGAGCGTTCTCAAATTGCCTCCATCCCACAAGCTCCGAATGATTGCACTCAACGTATTGTCTTTGCCCTTCATCCGCTTCAGGACAGATGCGAATTCTTCCTCAAGCAAAAAGATCCTTTTGTCAGATACGCCTTCGTCGACAATTTCATCCTGGTAGTCGACAATCCTTTTACCATCCTTGATTGGCTTCTTTTCTGTCCGCTCATCCCGGACATGATAAATCAACCCTTCACCGGAACTTAACCCGCTCGCCATCCGCGATTGATACCAATCTGGATCGACTTCACGGAGCAGCTCTTTAATCGCACTCCAACTGGTCCCTTTTCTCCCTGATGAAGTCGCTCCAACTAGAACGCCAAATAGATTGGTATGGTGCGGCGAATTACCGGCCATCGTATATGCGCTTCTGCCTGCGATGTTTCCAAAGCCTGCCAAAAGGTTAAACAACATTGCGGCTTCACTGGCCTCAGTATGAGGGAGAATCTTTTTTATAATGTCGCCGGCGATACCATCGAGTGCAGGCGCTTCTAATTTGGGCGGTGAGTGGCTTATATTTTCCGGCTCTTTTGTCTCGTGCATGTGATGTGATTCAGGCTCCTTTTCCTTGAGATCGAATTGAAATGTGCGGCTTTGGTTTTTGGTTTTTGGTTCGTTGCTCATGCCAATAATTGTTCGATTTGATTTTGGTCATTTTCACAAAGGATTGTGCAGTCGTTTAAATCTGAAACGGGTTTGCCGTCGATTCTGGCAAGGTTTGAAAAGTCGAATCCGTCGATAGATTCTGCGCCTGCCTCGTGGACTTGTTCGGCCCATCGCTGGCCTGCTTCCACTCCACCGCCATCAGCATCATTGTGTGGAAAAATGCGAACGTGTCGCCCTTTGAATAGCTTCAGGGCTTCAGGGTGAATCTTTTTGTTTTCCTTCCCCAGTATCGCAACCGGCAGGTAATCCATTTTCAGCAGGACATGATTGAAATGGTATGCCGCGAGCAAATCAGCGGAGCCTTCTACCAGTGCAATTTTTGAGAATAATTCCGGCGTTGAATGTTTTAACGCGATTCCAACCGGCCACGATTTTTGGGAATTTTTGAGCGTATGAACTTTCGCGCCGTGGCTGAAATTCTCGCCTGAAATGGTTCGAGCTTCTGCTGATAGCTTGGATTTGTCAGTCACGATCCAGCAAGGCAAACCGTGAACCGTTCCGAATTTTAATACACCGGAAACGGTCGCTAGGTTAACCGACTGCACATCGAGGTTTCGAAGGTCGGCTACGGCTTGCCAGTCATTGAGGCTCCCACTGTGCAAATCATTCGGCCAGATGATTGGTTCTTGTTCGTCTACGCGATTCTCAGGCGCTTTAAACGTCGGCTGCTGGCGTCTCTTTGCCTGAAAGGATTGATTCCCTCCATCAAGTCCGCCGATAGAACAGATTATCTTTTTTGCTTCAGCAGTATTGACGCCTTCCCACTGTTCCACAAAGTCGAATTGATCGCCGCCAGCGCCACAACTGAAACACTTAAAATGCTCGTGACCACCTGCGCCTGAATAGAAATTACAGGACGGGTTTTGATCGCCGCCTGCGTGACGTTCAGGGAAGAAACACGTGAAGTGCTTTCCGCTTCGTTCAGGCAAATCAGCAAAGCCGTAATTGCTAAGAACAGTCCGCAATGGAACGCGGTTTTTCAGCTCATCTATTGATAAGTTCATAACGATTTCGAATTGAAACCGCCATTGATTCTGATACGGTGAGAGCTAGAAAAGCGTCTTAGACTTTAAGGCCCGTCACGGTTTCCGAATCGTGGCGGGTTTTTATTTTGCGGTAGTGGTGAGCGTTCCAGCATCACGGATAGCTTTTATCACATCAGGGAGATAGAATAATCGGCGCTTACCGATCAACAATGATGGGATTTGGTCGTTAGCGACTAGCGCCTCAACGGTTCGATTGCAGGTGCGAATGGCTTCTGCTACTTCAGGTTTGGTGCTGAGGTTTAATACTTCCTTAGTTTCGGGTTGGTTTGTCATCGCAATATAATCGCGCTGATGCGAACCTAAAAAACTTATGTGAAAATAAATCTCATAACTAATTCTTTTTCGGCCCCCTTTTGGCATTTGGAATGTACCAACCCAAGGCACTTTCGAATGCCACAGTCCAGTTTGGCTCGCGATTGATACCCTGTTCTTTTAGAAATTCAGATGTTCTATCTTGGACTTCTTTTCTTGTCGGCGTTTTACCTTCGCGCAACATGTCCCGGTGAATCCAATCAATATAATAAGCCGCTTCCAATGTCGGCCTGTCATGTCCACTTTCCTTTGCTTCAAGCACTCCCACTGCTGACAGCATGGCCCTAAAAAACGAAGTATCTAAATCCTTTGCGGCTCTGCTAACATTTTCGAGAAACGCAGTGACTCTATCCGGGGTGCTGACACCGTTTCTAATTGCCTCAATCTCAGTAATCACCGGGTTCTGAGCTTCTTTTGGCCCGTATAGGCGCTCACGATTTAGCGCGATCATCTGCTCCATTCGCTCCACCTGCTTTTTTGTAAATTTGATTTTCATGCTGCTGCATTTTTGATGGAAACGACGTTCTCAGCCTGCACCGGCGATATATTCCAATACATATCAATAAACGGCTTCTTGATTGGCTTCCGGTAGCTGGCGAAAACTTCCTTCACGTTTGACTGTCCCAGATTTGCAGAGGCTTTCGGCCCGTTGTTATATTTGGCGATGTGATAACTTCCGTAGCAATGTCTCAGGACGTTATTCGGGACCTCGAATGAGACAGCTTTCTTTGCCGCTGTGAAAAGCTTCTTCCCATTCGTAGGCCAAACGTCGCCGGCGTCCTTGTGATGCAACAGAAGCCATTCTCGAAGGTTTGCCTCAATAGGAACGAATCGGTTTGCTGCCGATTTGTGATTCAACGCATCGACATATATTTCGCCGGACTCCAAATCGACATGCTCCCATTTTAACCGGCCTATCTCAGAACGACGCAAACCGGCGAACGCGCCAATAGCCAATGCGGGAACAATAGCCGTCGGCGCTTTCCTTAGAAATTCGTCCATTTCCTTCGGCTCGATTATCTCAACGGCCTTGTTCGTGCCTTTCCATTCGTCGATCTGATCCACGGGATTCTCTGAAATATATTTCCGTTTCTTCGCAAAATTGAAAAGTAGGCTGCAATGCCGGCGAAAGTTATTTCTGGAAACTGCTGAATCACTTTGAGCCTGGATCCAATCGAATACTTCATCGTGAGAGATCGAGGCAATGATGCGATCACCGAAAGCTTTCTTGAATAATCCTTGTCGATAATTCAGGTCGTCCACGTGCCGCTTAGATTTGCCGGTGTCAGCTTTCGCCTGAATGAGCTTGGAAACTACTTCGGCAACCGTGGCGCTCATGTCGTCGCGTTCTTTTACCTCGATAGCTATCCTGATTGCTTCGCGGAGTGTTAAGCCGACCTTCGCGAGCTTGTCACGGCTTTCTAAGATTGCCGCGCGTTCTTGACCGGTTGGTGAGTCACCGATTCCAAAGGTTCCCAATTCTTCGGATTTTGCAGCCTTAAAGGATTTTGCGTCTTTTAAGAGTTTGAATCCGCGGCTCTTGGGTTCGTTGTCCTGAATCCAACTAACCCGGTGCTTGTAAGATGGGTGACTCTTCCAATCGTGAATGGTTACATTCGTTCCTTTTCGTGAACCGGCTCCTTGTTCCTTCGCATTGTCTCGCATGAAGACACAATTACCACGAATTGACGCGAAAAACACGATATAAGTGTATTTAACTGTATTATGGGCTTCTGACCTACCCTGATTTCAGGCTCAAAATACTTGTAACTCGTTGACCATAAATAATACGCCCGCCGCGATTCGAACGCGGGACCTACGGATTAGAAGTCCGTTGCTCT
>CALAHF010000051.1 GCA_937891465.1 uncultured Verrucomicrobiales bacterium
AAGAAGATCGACGTGGATATTCCGCTTGGCGTTTTTTGCTGCGTCACAGGTGTTTCTGGCTCCGGAAAATCGACGCTGATTCATTCGGTGCTTTTTGAAAACCTTAATAGCGCATTCGACAACGCTTCCGAAAACGAGCCGGGCACCTGCAAAAAGGTGACCGGCGCGGAGAAAATCGCAGAAGTCGTGATGGTTGATCAGGCGCAACTTGCGCGAACTCCGCGATCGACTCCGGCGGTTTACACGGGCGTTTTTGAAAACATCCGCAAGCTCTTCACAGAAACGCCTGACGGTAAAAGTCGCGGAGTAACACCAGGCTATTTTTCATTCAACTCCGGGGCGGGCCGCTGCGAACGCTGCATGGGAAATGGCTACGAGAAAGTTGAGATGCAGTTTCTCTCCGACCTCTACGTGACCTGCCCCGAATGCGAGGGAACGCGCTATACGCCTGAAGCGATGGAGATTTTGCTCGAAGGAAAATCGATTCACGACGTTCTCAAAATGACGGTCAGTGAAGCGATTGAATTTTTCTTTGCGATCCCTGATCGGAAAGCTGCGAAAGCGGTCACGAGCATGCAGCTACTTGCCGAAGTGGGACTTGGATATCTGCGTTTGGGCCAGCCGCTGAACACGCTCTCCGGCGGAGAAAGTCAGCGCCTGAAATTAGTTGGCCATTTGCTTTCCAAGCCAAAACGAACCAACAGGGTTGGTTCAGCGAATGAACAGGGTTCGATCGAAAAAGGCTCGCTTCTGATTTTTGACGAGCCGACAACCGGACTTCATTTTGACGATGTGGCGATGCTGCTAAAAGTTTTTGAACGGCTGGTCGAAGCCGGTGATTCGGTATTGGTGATTGAACACAATCTCGACGTGATGAAATGCGCGGATCACATTATCGATCTCGGCCCTGAAGCTGGGGTGAACGGCGGTGAGTTGGTCGCTGCGGGGACGCCTGAAGAAATTGCCAAGGCTTGGATTTCGCACACAGGTCGTTTTCTCCGCACCGTATTGCCGAAGTCGTATGCTAAAAAATCCAGCGCAAACAAACTGGCGATGGTGGCCGAGCCTAAAATTGTTCAAGCATGGAAGGGTGATGAAAAAGCCCAAAACTCGATTCAATTGTATGGCGCTCGCGAGAATAATTTGAAGAATGTTAGTGTCGCGATTCCGCGTGATAAATTTGTAGTCGTGACTGGCTTGAGCGGTTCAGGGAAATCGACGCTCGCGTTTGATATTCTGTTTGCTGAAGGCCAACGGCGCTTTCTCGATAGTATGTCGACGTTCGCTCGGCAGTTTGTCGAACAGATGGAAAAACCGGACATCGATCACATCGAAGGCTTGCCGCCGACGGTTGCGATTGAGCAGCGGATTTCACGGGGCGGTGGAAAATCGACCGTGGCGACGGTTACGGAAATTTGGCATTTCCTTCGCCTGCTGTATGCCAAAGTCGGAACCCAGTTTTCACCTGATTCTGGGCTCGCGGTTGAGAAACAGAGCGTTACTTCAATTGTGAGTCGGCTTCGAGCGGAGGCGAAAAAGTCGAAACGAGAATTGAAAATCATGGCACCGCTAATCAAGGCGCGAAAGGGTTTTCACACCGAGGTTGCAGATTGGGCGGCTCGCCAGAATTTTGAAACGCTGCTAGTCGATGGCGAATTTAAAGAGGTGGAAGGTTTTCAGAAACTGGCTCGTTTTAAGGAACACACCATCGATGTCATCATCGGAGACGTGACGGCTAAGACGAAGCCGGAAGACGTTCGTGAGATGCTGGAAACGGCGCTGCGCATTGGAAAAAACACGGCGCGATACATTGATGCCAAAGGCGATATTCAAGTAGCCAGCACTCAGATGAGTGATCCCGAGACGGGGCGTTCGTTTGAAGAGCTGGATCCACGGCTGTTCTCCTATAACTCACCGCATGGCTGCTGCCCGACGTGTCGCGGCTACGGTTCAGTTGAGAAAAAGCCGACGATGTCCGATGAACGCGATGCCGAAAGTCAGCTCGATGCGGAGCTCCGCGAAGAGCGCCGCCGTTCGCGGACTCGATCAAAGATTGAAACGAAAATCTGCCCGACTTGTGAAGGGGCGCGGCTCAATGAAGTCGCTAGATTTGTTCGGGTGTGTGATCAATCGATTAATGAAATTGCGGCGCTATCCGTCATCGATGCAAAGACGGTGATTGATGAATTTGAATTCAACAAAGAGCACAAACTGATCGCACGCGACATCTTGCCCGAGATTTCGCAGCGCTTGAAATTTCTTACCGAAGTCGGCCTCGGCTATCTGCAATTGGATCGATCCGCGACGACGTTGAGTGGCGGGGAAAGTCAGCGGATTCGACTTTCGGCGCAGCTGGGCTCGAATCTTCGGGGCGTGCTTTACGTTCTTGATGAACCAACGATCGGGCTTCATCCACGGGATAACGACAATTTGTTGAAGACGCTTTTGGAATTGAAGGACAAAGGGAATTCGCTTGTCGTTGTTGAGCATGATGAAGACACCATGGCGGTGGCCGATCATTTGATCGATCTCGGGCCGGGGGCAGGGCAGCACGGCGGGGAAGTAGTCTGGAATGGTTCGTTGAAGAGCAAATCGGCGGCTTCGAGAAAGAAATCTCCAACCTTGATGGCGTTGGATAATCCGATCAAACACCCGATGCGGGGTGAGCGTCGCAAACTCCCGGGGAAGACTTCGAAAGACGGCTGGATCAAAATTTCGGGTGCAAGTGCAAATAATCTGAAAAAAGTTTCCGCGCGAATTCCGATTGGCAGTCTCACCGTGTTGTCCGGTATTTCGGGATCAGGCAAATCGAGTTTGATGCGTGGGGTGTTGCGCCCCGCCATTGAATCGGTCGTGAAGAAAAAACTGACACCGTCAGACAAAGCACGGCCTAAAACCTGGAAGACAATTTCCGGTGGGATCGAACGTCTCGAAACGGTTTACGAAGTGGATCAATCGCCCATCGGAAAAACCTCACGATCCACCCCGGCAACTTACGTGAAAGTCTTTGATGAGATTCGTAAGATGTTCGCGAACCTTCCTGACGCCAGAGCGCGTGGCTACACGGCGTCGCGTTTTTCGTTCAACACCGAAGGCGGGCGTTGCGAGCCGTGCAAAGGAAACGGTCAGATCAAGTTGGAGATGAATTTTCTTCCGACCAGCTACATCAAATGTGAAGAATGCCACGGACGGCGATTCAATGATCCAACGCTCGAAGTCGAATACAAAAATAAGTCGATTGGCGATGTCATGGACATGTCGATTGCGGAAGCTGCTGAATTTTTCTCCGGTCATCCGAAAATTTCGCGGACGCTGGGATTGATGAATGACACTGGTTTGGGCTATCTGAAGCTAGGTCAGCCAAGTCCAACCGTTTCCGGTGGCGAGGCGCAGCGAATCAAACTCGTTAGCGAATTGACGCGTGGCGTTGGCCGGGCGGATCACGCGCGGCTTCGCGAAAACCGGAAACCGAAAAGTAACGTGTATCTAATCGAAGAGCCCAGCATCGGACTTCACATGTCGGACGTGAAACGGCTTCTCGAAGTGCTTCATCGACTCGCGGATGATGGTCACACGGTTGTTGTTATCGAGCACAATCTCGACATCATTGCCGAGGCCGATTACCTCATCGATATTGGCCCTGAAGCTGGTGATGCAGGCGGTGTCATCGTTGCCGAGGGAGCGCCGGAAGAAGTTGCGAAATCGAAAGAAAGTCGAACGGCTCCGTTTTTGAAAAAGGCGCTGAAATGATAGTCGGCATTGACAAGGTCCTGCCAAAAAGGGGTTTCTTAAATTCATGAACCGTTTCTACAAGTCAACGTTGGCGATTATTGTTGTGGGTATGTTGTTCACCTGCGCTAACGCGGAAGAACGGACTTGGACAAATAAAGCAGGGAAATCGATGAGCGGTTCGCTTGCCGGTTTCACTGGCGCGGGAGTGGATGTAGTTGTCGGAGGAAACCGGATTGAAATTCCGCTGAAAGATCTCTCGAGGGCGGATGTTGATTACATCGAAAAGAGGCGAGACAATTGGCCGATTGAACTGGATGCGAAGACGTTAAAGGTGAAAAGCAACCAGACCGGAACCAAATTAGATCAGCGACAAATCCAAGTTGATCTAAAAGGTGGGGCGGGCCGCGAACTTAATGTGCAGCTGATCTGGATCGGTGATGGAGGAAATTCAGCAAAGTATGGGAAATTTAAATCAGTGACCCAGAAAGTGAAGGTCGATGGGGCCACGATGTTTAAAATTACCTACAATCGGAAAGGCAAGTTCTCTCGAAATTATCGAGGCTGCGCCGTTCGGGTGACGAATGCGGCAGGCGATGCGCTTGGGGAAACTGCCAGCCAAGTGCCGTTTATTCGGTTTTTGCCGGCTCAAAAGTAAAATCTGATTAATCGTCAAAACCGATCAAACAGGGTTGATTCGTCGATCAGATCCTGTTGATTCGTAGTGATGAAAAATTTCTTGGTTGCTTTGATTTCCCTTTTCTCCGTTTCGGCGGTTGCGGGGCCGCATGTTGTTTTTGTGATCGGCGAAAAAGAATACAAAACCGAAGAATCACTGACTGAATTTTTCGAGTCTGAATTGAAGCCAGCGGGATACACGGCGACTTTTTTCACGGCTCCACCCGAAGGCGACAAGCGGAATGATTTTTCCGGATTAGCCGAAGCGTTGGGAAAAGCAGATGTCGTGATGGTAAGCACGCGGCGTCGGGCTCCGGCGGCTGCTGATATGGCGGCGCTGAAAAAATTTGTTGCAGACGGCAAGCCGCTCATGGGAATTCGCACAGCGAGTCACGCTTTTCATTTGAAAGATAAGCCGATTCCAGAAGGTCATGCGGTCTGGGAAGAGTTCGATCCGGAAATTTTGGGCGGAAATTACACGGGGCATTACCGCGATGAGCCTGCGCCCGTAATGGTCGTGAAAGGTTCTGAGAAGCACTCCATTCTTGTGGGTGTAGGAAAATTGCCAGCCACAACCAAGCTCTACAACTCTGATCCATTGAAGTCGACTGCGACCGGATTGTTGATTGCTACGGTCGAAGGTAAAAAACCTGAGCCGGTCGCGTGGACAAACGAAGTTGGAGAAAACAAAGCGAAGGTCTTTTACACCTCGCTTGGCTTGGTGGAAGAGTTCGAAGACACTGAGTTTCGAAAATTGTTGAAAAACGCCTTCGCATGGGCAGTGGCGAAATGAATTTAAATGACGTTCGCCACCTATTGCTCGCGCAGTCGGTTGAAGAATCCGATTCGAGCGGGACGGTTTTACCGGATGCGGAGCGAGAGCTTGCGTCGAATGCAGCGGGTGCTCCGTTGGCTGAATCCGCTTCGGAAAAAAAGCAGCAGTCGTTTTTGATTCGTCGGGCTGAGCGAGTCGTTAGTTTTTTGGAGCCTCGATTTCCATCAATCGCAGCTGCCGTAAAAGGAGCGCCCCTGGGACGATTTCGATTGTTTTCATTGGGCGTAATCATTGCCGCGCTAGTCGTCGGATTTCTCACAAACGAGCTGGGGATTCCGGGCAAAATTAACATTCTCTCATTTCCTCTGATCGGAATTGTCTTGTGGAATTTCGTCATTTATTTGCGTGAAATTTTCGGGCTGTTTCGCGGTAAAAAAGAAGGCGCAACGAATGTTGGATCGTTGGGGCGCTGGCTGGCGGCGAGTCCATTTTCCGATAAGCAAAATGCTGATGATGAAACGAGCGACGAGCCGGTTGAGATTCGTCAATCGGTGGCCCTTTTCCGAAAGAACTGGTTTCGGGCGCTGATGCCAGTGATGACCGCACGGGTGAAATCGCTGCTTCATTGTGCGGCGGCTCTTTTGGCCGTGGCGGCGATCGGCGGCATGTATGTCAAAGGGCTCGCCAACGAATACAATGCGGTGTGGGCGAGCACTTTTTTTACGGCAGAAACGTTACACCCTTTTCTCAAGGGGGTTCTCGGGCCAGCTTCCGCAATCTCCGGAATTGCATTGCCGGATTTAGATCAGCTCACGGTGATGAAAAATTCACCCACCAACGAAGGGGAAAACGCGGCTCGCTGGATTCACTTGTATGCCGTCACGACGGCCGTTTTTGTGATTCTGCCCCGACTGGTTCTGGCTTTCATTTGGAAAGGACGATCCAAGCTTCGCGAGAAAATAATTCCATTTCGTTCCTATGCGCCGGCCTTTTTTGATCGGCTTCTCGCTGTTTCCATGGGCGACGCGCTGAAGATCGCAGTGCTGCCTTATGCTCATAATCCGTCGGCAACGATGCGACACAAAATCCAAAAAGATGCTGAAGATATCATCGGTGGGGCTGTAAAATTGGAGTGGATGAATCCGATTGCTTTTGGAGAGGAAGATGAAGGTTTTGCTTTTGAACGATGGCCGGCAGATTTGATCGTCGCGTTCAATTTTGCGTCGACTCCGGAGAAGGAGACTTATGGGGCGCTCCTGAAAAACATCGGGCAATCCGTCCGGGAATCTGAAGGAACGACTCATCTTCATTTATTTCTCGATGCTGAATCTTTTGATCGGAAAGCGGACTCGTTCGCTGATTTTGAGCAACGTAGAGAAACCCGACTGGCAGGCTGGCGCGAATTAGCACCGGCCGAATTCGGCGAAGCGCTTCATGTGACTTCTTCTAGCAAATCGAACGTCTAAAAGGACCGCGAAGTCTGCTTTGCGACACTTGAATTATCATGGCCGAATCGAAGAACCCAAACCAAATCGTTCTCAGTCTCATTTCCCACACGAATGTTGGGAAAACGGCATTGGCTCGGACGCTCTTGCGAAAAGACGTGGGGGAGGTGCGGGACAGTGCTCACGTCACGGTCGTTTCGGAAGGATATTCGTTGATCGAGGCGGATGGTCGTGAAGCGCTTTTATGGGATACACCGGGCTTTGGTTCGAATTTGGCAAAGCTTGCGAAGCGGCTGAAATCGAGCAAAAACCCCGTGGGATGGATTTTGCATCAGGTGTGGGATCGCATGAAAGACACATCGCTGTGGTGCAGTCAGGAAGCGATTCGTAATATCTCGAGCGACGCTGATGTGGTGCTTTATTTGGTGGATGCGTCTCAGGCACCCGACACAGTTGGCTACGTCGATTTGGAAATGGAGATCTTGGAATGGATTGGAAAACCGGTCTTGGTTTTTTTGAATCAAACGGGACGCCCCAATCCCGAGCGAACCGCGAGCGAGGAAAATGCGTGGCGCGATCATTTGGCAAAACAGCCGATCGTAAAAAGTGTCGCAACGCTGGATGCATTTACCCGTTGTTGGATTCAGGAGCACGAAGTCCTCGAGCGTACCGGGACAGTTGTTGAGGATAAGACCAAAAAGAAAACGGCTACGAAATTGGCTGACGCGTGGAAAAATCGAAACGTCGCGGTTTTTGATGAGGCGGTTTCTCAAATTTCAACGCTGATGGCGCAGTCTGTTTGTGACTCAGAAAAGCTCACTGACAAATCGATGTTGGAGAAAGTCAAAGGACTCATCAAAACCCTAACAGATCGAGATCCCGAGTTCGAGAATGTTCAGAAAACGATGTATGCCCGTTTGGCCGCGCGGACGAGCACCACAATTAATTCGCTGATCGAGTTGCACGGTCTCGATGGCGAAACTGCCCGGAAAATAGCCGAGCATTCACAGGAAGAATTTGCCGTTCGTCGAGATGTTGAGGAGTCGATCGCATCAGCTCTTGGAGGGGCTGCGTCAGGATTGGTTGTCGGAATTTCAGCCGATCTGGTTCATGGCGGAATGACATTTGGTGGCGGTGCGGCGCTAGGGGCAGTTCTCGGCGGAGCAACGACCTATGCTCTGGCGAAAGGCTACAATCTTGCCCAGAGCGATAAAAACTCAGTTCGCTGGACGGAAAACCATTTCATCCAGCAGTTGGAATTTGTTCTGATGCTCTATCTCGGTGTAGCGCACTTCGGGCGCGGACGTGGCGTCTGGCAGGATCCCGAAAACAACCCCGCGCATTGGGAAGTTTGTGTTCACTGTTTGATCGAAAAAAATCGTGAAGCGTTTGTCGAAATTTGGAAAAAGGCCGCTCCCGGAAAAGACGACGCCGACAAAGCTCAGCGCCGTTTGGAAAAAGTTGTCAGGCCGCTCACTGTTGAGTTGTTGAGCAAATTGTATCCCGCTCAGAAATCGGTTTTTGAGTAAATCTAACCAACAGGGTGGATTCATCGAACGTACCCTACCGGATCGCAATAGCCGTCAGATCCGTAGAAAAATACGGCGGCGATACATCCACCAGGCGATCAAGCCAACGATGACAGTGGTGATCACGTTCTCCATGAAAGGACGAAGGGCGTCACCGAAAAATCCCGTGTAGTTTTCGCTGAGGTGAATTTTTAACATCGTATTCAACCACGGTGCAACGATCCACGCCATGACGTAAACGGCGATCGAATTCATCCCGAGAATGATGAATGGTTTGCCGACCTTTTCCCAGCCGGAATACAATTCAGTCACGGCATATAGGATCGCAAGTGCGAGCAGACACCATCCGCCGCTGTAGAGCACAAATGAGGGCGTCCAAATTCGTTTTACGATCGGGCAAATGCCGGTGGCATCGAGCAGCACTCCGAGAAGGATTCCGACAACGCCGACAAACATGAGCAATTTGGGAATCGCCCAGCCGCGGTTTTCTTCCTGAAGGAATTCACCTGCCATCAAGCCGATCAACATCGTCACAAATGCGGGAACAAAGTTGAGCGTCTGATAGCCGCCTTCGTGTGCCATGAAAGGTTCCGGTCGAGAGAATTCGTTCAAAAACCAGAGATCAAAACCGTGGGCCGGGTTGGCATTTTTATTCCAATGTCCCTCGAAACCAGTCAGTGGAGCGGTCCAGCCTTCGCCTGCAGCAATGGCCCAATCGAATCCCTCCATTGGAGTTTTCCAAATCACGAAGAATAACCAATAAAGAAAAAGCACCGCGAAAACGGTAATTGCCTGAATGCGCCACCATTTCCGCCACATGAAAAACAGCACGAAATAACCGAGTCCAATTTGCGTTAGCACGTCTTCGAAAGTCCAATTCGTCGACTCCGAAAACATCGATCGAAGGAAGATTCCCAGGAAGATCAGCACCAGCGAACGAATCAAAGCGTGGGTGAGAAGATCGCCGTAACGCTCGCCGCGATGAGCACGGCTCAAATAGGAAAACGGCATGGACACGCCAACCATGAACATGAACGCGGGCTGAATGAGATCCCAAAAGGTGACTCCCTGCCAGGGCGCATGATCAAGCTGAAAGCCGACGAATTGGGCGAACCAGGAGTCCGGATGGGAATCCGCGAAATGCTGTTGCCAGTCCCAATTTGCTGCCCCCAGCAACAGCAAAAAAAGCACAAGGCCCCGAAAAATATCGAGACAAATAAGACGTTCGCTCGGCAGGGCATCATCCCCGCCGCTAAAAGTATTGATATCGGCCATTGAAAAGACAGGTTCTTATGGGCAGTGTTTGGAAGCTGTAATTTCCAGAAAATTCAATAAAACTGATTATTGATAAAACTTAGATAATCGTTCCCATTGGCTGATTTTCAACTCTGTTTCCTGCCCAATTAAGTTATGCGACTCGCTCCAGCTCTTATTCTATTTGCCGTAAGCGGTTTTCTGATCGCTGCTGACGAAGATTACAAACCCGGTCCGGACGCGGAAGTCAAAGAAGGTGTTCCCAAAGGCGAGGTGACGCAGTATTCGTGGACCAGTAAGATTTTTCCCAGAACGGTTCGTGACTACTGGGTTTACGTTCCGGCTCAGTATGATTCAGCCAAACCGGCGTGCGTCATGGTCCTTCAAGACGGGGGCGGATTTGTCAGAGAAAAAGGCTCCTTCCGCGCGCCGATCGTTTTTGATAACCTTATCGACGCAAGAGAAATGCCGGTCACGATTGGGATTTTTATCAATCCCGGAAAAGTCCCTGCTGCCAAAAAAGGTCAAGAGGCTCGGAGTAATCGTAGTTTTGAATACGATACGTTGAGCGATCAGTATGCCCGCTTTCTGATGGAGGAAATGCTTCCTGAAGTGGCGAAAAAATACAATCTTACTAAAAATCCCGATGCCCGCGCGATTTGCGGAAACAGCTCGGGTGGCATTGCCGCGTTCACTGTTGCGTGGGAACGGCCCGACGAATTTCGGAAAGTGATCAGTCACATCGGCAGCTTCACCAATATTCGTGGAGGGCACGTTTACCCTGCTTTGATTCGAAAAACGGACAAGAAGCCGCTGCGCGTTTTTATTCAGGACGGCGAGAACGATCTTGATAATCTTCACGGCAACTGGCCGCTGGCGAACCAACAAATGGCAGCTGCGTTCGAGTTTTCAAAATACGATTACAAATTCGTGTTAGGCACCGGTCGACATTCCGGTCGTCATGGTGGCGCGATTTTTCCGGACACCCTTCGCTGGCTTTGGCGTGACTGGAAAGAACTCCAGCCCTGACAAAATGTTGAATATGAGTTATTGTTCGAGGTTGAAAACTTGCTTCCACCAAACCGTTGTCGCTTTTTGTGTTTTCCTGAGCGGTAGTCTTTTATCTCAAGACATGCCTCTGAGCCAAGTCTTGATTGATGGCGAAGACTGGGAAGCCGTCAGTTCTGGTCACAACTTCACGGATGGTTTGTGCACCGATGCGGAGGGGAATTTGTATTTCGCCGACGTGAAGGGCGGCATGGCGATTTACAAAGTTGATCTCGACGGAAACAAGACAGATTTCATTCCAGAGGTCACGGGGATCAGCGGATTGCAGTGGGGCGCAGACGGTCGGCTTTATGCTTGTGTCGCTCGCGGACAGCGGGTGGTTTCTTTTTCAAAGAAGGGTGAGATGAAAGAACTTGCCACTGAAGTTCGGCCAAACGATTTGGTGGTGACGCACGACGGGAATATGTATTTCACGATGACCTCGACATCGGAAATTCGCCGAATTGATCCTCAGGGGGAAATGACCGTGGTGGATACCGGGACCGTAAAAAAACCAAACGGAATCACGCTTTCGCCCGACCAAAGCACGTTGGCGGTTTCAGACCACGGTGGGAAATTTGTTTCTGTGTTTCAGATTGGTGAAGACGGAACGTTGAATTCTCCTCAAGCTTACATGGAAATGCGCACACCAGTGGTGGACCCTGAAATCGCAAAAGGAGACGGAATGGCGACCGATGCTCACGGTCGTTGGTATGTGACGACTGCGGTTGGTTTGCAAATGTATGATCCAACCGGCCGGCTGGGCGGCGTGATCGCCAAACCCAAAGATGAAAGCATTGTCAGTGTTTGTTTCGCGGGGCCAAATCACGAATACCTTTACATCGCTTGCGGCGACACTGTCTACCGTCGGAAAACCCAAACGAAAGGCGCCTTGTTTTTCCAAGAGCCTCACAAACGGCTGAAATACGAGCCGAAGAAATCAGCCGCGGCAAAGAAGAAATCGGATGGGCCGCCGATTTACGCGAATCATTTTGATACCGGTGGCAACGCTTTTGATCCCGTCGAGAAAGCCAATGATTGCTACGAGTTTCGTGACGATTCGCTGGCGTTTTATATTGATGATTTAAAAATCCCGACGGCGAAAGGCGTCACCTTGCGGTTCAGCGCGTTGGCGAAAAAAGGAAATCTAAATCTCGAGAAACACAAAGACGTCGGGCTGTTGCAGGTCGACGTTTATGATGCAGAAAGTATTTCAAGAGTGATCTACCAGCCTTCATTCAAGGCAAATAAAGAGTGGCAGCAGCTTTCCATTCCGATTCAGCTCGAACGGGATTCAGGAAAGATCATCATCTACAACAAGTGGAATCTCGCGCCGATTTTCATTGATAATGTGGAGATCATCGCGGGTTCGTAGAGCAGAGAAACGAACCGTTTTTTGGGAATGGAATAGCTCCGGATGTAAAAATCTATGAAGTCAGTATTGGTAATCACAGCGGTCACAACAACCTTGGTCGGTGTGGTCCTAGTCAATCAGACACCAGACTTTCTTACGCTTATCATTCGGATATTGATCGCAATTATAATGTTGGTCATCTTCCTGATCCCTGTCAGGAGGCAATTTGGGAAACGGGGTGATGTAATTTCCAGCAAAATAGCGGCAGCAGTCGGGTTTGGCCTTGGAATCGGTGCCATCTTATCTCACGAGCTGGTATTGCGTCTTATTTCTTGGGGCGTTGAATGATCAAAGTAGAAAATCAACAGCCTAAGCGTTGGTGCATGGCTGCATTTTGAATCAACAGGGTAAGTTCATTGATCCAACCCTATTGGTTCGAAAAGAAAGCCTTAGAGATCAACCCGCTTTCCGCCATTTTTAGCGCTTTCGTAGATCGCGCAAATCAAGGCAACGGCACGACGTGCTTCGGTGCCGCCGACGCGGGGAGGGCGACCTTCGGTGATCGATTTGACGACGTCTTCGAAATTGAGCTGATGACCGAGAAAGTTGATTGCGCTGGGATCATTGGCTCCCAGGCCGCCGCCTTCGGAGGTGGTCATGAGATTTGCCTGGATGTCTTCGTCTTCGGGTTTGGCTTCGGCAAAATCCCAGACGCGGAATTTTTCGTCGGAAAGAAATACGGAACCTTGATCGCCGCAGAGATTCACTTCGCCGGGGTGTCCGGTTGAAGAATAGCAGGCGGTGGATCCTTGAATGATGCCGCGAGCACCGTTTTTGAATTCGAGAATCGCCACGGCGGTGTCTTCAACTTCGATGCCTTCGTGAGCGAGACAGGCCATTGAGGCTGAAACTGCAGCGACGTCTCCCGCCAAATAAATGAGCTGATCGATCAAGTGGATCGACTGATTCATCAACGCACCGCCGCCATCGAGTGCCCACGTTCCGCGCCATGCGCCGGAGTCGTAGTAGGCCTGATCGCGATACCATTTTACGGTGGCGTCGCACAGCGTTAGTTGACCAAATCGACCGTCATCGACGGCCTTTTTGAAGACATCCATCGCGGGGTGAAACCGGCGATTGAAAATTCCGGACAAGGTCACTCCAGCTTCGTCGCACGCAGCGATCATTTGATCAATCCGCTCAGGCGTGACTTCGAGCGGCTTTTCGCAAACGACGTGTTTTCCCGCTTTAGCCGCAGCCAATGCTGGCTCCAAATGCGCTCCGCTGGGAGTCGCGATGGTCACGATGTCGAGCTCTGGGTCAGCAAGAAACGCATCGAGGTCGGTGTAACCGATGCCTCCGTTTTCAGCGACGAGTTCGTCGACAGCTTCCTGCCGACGACCGTAGAACGAGTGTAGTTCTCCGCCGTCCATCGCAGCGATGGCTTTGGCGTGGAAGTTGGCAATCATGCCGGCTCCGATGATTCCGAATTTCATGGTTGGGGAGAAGGGATCAGGTTTCGGGCGTCAGCGATCAGTCCTGCCGATTTTTGCGATTCTTAGCAATGAAGCCGAAGGTTCCGAGGACGAATAGCAGGATTAAAATAGCGATTCCGAGTTTACCGAAGGCAAATCCTTTGAACGCCCGATCCTTCATGGCCCAAATCGAGCCAAACGTCGCTGCGCCGGTCGCGACGATCATCGCGAGATTCCAGATGACGCGTTTTCCGCCCTTCGGCATCGCGTCGCCGAGGAGATTCTTCGAATTCATGAGCAAAAGGAAGGTGAAATACGCAATCGGCAGAAGCGAGAAACCGATCACGGATGTGGGAACAGCAAGCGCGGCGAGCGAATCGCCTTTCCAAATGATCGGGAAGCAAATGCCAACGAAACCCGGGATCAGCGCCCCAATGAAATGCAGTTTCTTGTCATTCGGCCGTCCGAGCGCTTCACAGAGGCAGAACCCGTTAATGAGCATGAGAATAATGATGGTCGAGATCGCCATTCCCAACACCCCGACTCCGAAAATGATTCGTCCAACGCCTTCCCCAGCCAATGCAGATAGGGATTTGGCAAGATCGCGGTCTTTCCGATCAACCAACATAGCAGCGAGCTTTTTGTTTTCCAAAGACAGGCCGTCGCGGAGCTCAGCGACTTTTGCTTCCGTTGTTGCCTCGAATTCGGCTTTACCATTTTTTGTTTCCAAATCTGCCGCTTCTTTTATCGCGGTAAACTCAGTCGCGAAATTCGCTTTCACAAACGAATCAGCCACTTTGTTAAATCCGGATTCTTTTCCAGCAATCACAGTGCCGTCCGGATTGAGGCTGTCGTCAAATTTCCCATGAAACTGACTTCCTGCAGCGATCACGATGCAGCTGGTTGCGATGATAAACGGAATGATGAGACCGGTTGAAAGGTCGAAAGTTGCTAAGCCGCGATGGGGCTTACCCCAACCCTTTTTCAACATCGAATAAGGCAGGAGAAACGTCATGTTAATCCCCACTGCCGTTCCAAAAGCAGCGATAATTTTATCAGTCTGAATCCCGCTAATCTGAGTTTTCCAAGTCTCTGCCGCAGTTGGGTCAGTCGCGTCAATCGCAGCCTGAATCGCAGGAGCTGGCTGAGAAAGGAAGGAGAAATTCGGGATGAGGCCTTTGAAAATGGCTCCCCACTCAAGCGTTCCCGCCATCGTCAACTTTGCGACCACGAGGAAGAATGAAACAACCACAATCCCAACGAGAACCTTCAAAATGATCTCGAACAACTTTACCCCGGCGCTGTCGCGATCGTAAGCCTTCACGATCAGTGCACAAACGATGAGTAAAGCGGCACCAATCGCCCAGGGAGCCCACGTCACGGATTCGAGAGATGGGATCAAGTTTTGCTGAACGGCACCGGTTCCGAGGGCAAACTGAGGCAAACACCAAACAATATTCGCCATCATCGCAGCGATTAGCCAAGCCCATCCGAGAACAGGACTGACGTGTTTGTTAATCGCTCCGAAAGGCCGTTTTCCGCTGGAAAGCGTGACGTAAGCGATCGCACTTAGCATGATCACTCCGAAAATCATCGCGAGCGGCTGAAGCCACATCAGGTTGTATTCCAGAATCACCCCGAGGAACAGGGCGCTGGCAAGCGAGCCCCCACCGAGCGTAATTGCGGCCTGCAACCAACCGGGCCCCGATTTTTTCGTGTAATAGCCAAGGCGCTTGCCGAGCGGCAGTTTGTTAATTTCAGCCAATTCGGCGGCTTCTTGCGAGGGGTCGATATCGTTGCTCATGGGTTTTTAAAGTGATGGAAGGGCGCGATTGTAGCGAAGTGGTGGCCAGCGTCAAGACACGCATCGCGCAGGTTGGTTGATAAAAAATCGTATTTGTGTCAGGCTTGAAAGATGAAATGGATGGCTGCTTTGGCTCTTGTTTTTGGCTTCGCTTTCGCGAACCCGGAAGGCAGCCCTAACCAAAAACAACCAACCCTATCTGATCGAAACAAGCCGTGGATCGCCCAAAATGGGGGAACGAAGCAATGGCTGAAGCGGTATTGGGACCAAAATGCGGAATTTAAGCGGATGAAATCAGGGGACCTCGTCTTTGTGGGGGATTCGCTGACGGATTTTTGGGCGTCGATGGGAAAGCCGGTTTGGCAAAAAGAGTTTCGTGGTTTGAAAGTCGCCAATGCGGAGTTTATTGATCGGTTTGGAGACATGGTTGAAGCGGTCTCAAAAGTTCGCCGCGACGATTTGGAGACGATGACGAAGTCCGTTTTTCAGACGCGATTCCCGGAAGCTGCGACAACTGCTGAAATTTATCTGGAGGACGACCAGTGGTTTCTGAAAGGGCATTTGGACGAGCCGCTATTTTCCAATGTGGTTCGGGAACTTCCCAGTCTTGTTTTAACGGGAGAGGTGAACATTGAAAATCTGAAGAACTCCTCGCAGGCACGCCTCGATGAAGTTCGTGAAGAGATTGGAGAACTCACTTTTATTTTCCTATCGGGGGGCGACGAGCTTTCTGAAGATGGGCTCCGTCAACAACAGCGGATGACGGGCCTTTTGAAGGAACACGAAAAGCTGGTCGCTGACTTAAAAGTTCCCGGCGCGCAATTTCAGGTTCATGCCCTTCCGATCGTGGGGAATGCAGAAGGGAATCGAAAGATGGAAGCGCTGCGAATTAAAACGGTTGAAGGAGTTTTGAAAGCAGCAGGAATCAAAGAAGAGCAAATTTCACCGGGTGTTCATGACACAGAACCCCAGGAAGGCCGTGTTGGAGTTTATACAGTCGTTGTGGAAGGAGATGCGCCCATTTCAAGTAACGAATAATTTGGTGCAGATATTGTTTTCAAATCCAAATCTGTCGTTATTATTGGCACCGTGAAATGGTACTTCGAAAAATTTGGTGAGCGTCAGGGCCCGGTCTCAATTCAAGAGCTGGTCGAAATTCTCAATCGTGGAGAAATCACGCTGGACAACTTGGTTTGGCGCGATGGGATGGCCAACTGGACGCCGTTACGTGAAGCGGATGCCTTGACTTCTGAAGATGGCGCCGAGATGGCGATTTGTGCGCAATCCGGAAAGGTCATGCTCAAGTCTGAGATGATGCCATACGGTGATAAGTTCATCTCGCCCGAGCATAGCGATGCATTTGTGCAAAACCTGATGGAGACAAGTGACTCCGTCAGTTCGAATGACGATGGAGTCTTGCCGGCGGATTTCAGCGTCAATATCGGCAGCAGCCTCAGTCGAGCCTGGACGACCATGGCGCAGGACTTTTGGCCGATTACGGGGATCGCATTGTTGATCAATGTGGTTTATGGGGCGGCTTCTCAGGTTGGCGGTGGCCTCGTCGCGATTCCGATTTTTGCAGGGCTTTACTACTATTTACTGAGAAAAATACGCGGCCAACCCGCTGAAATCGGTGACGCGTTCTACGGCTTTTCCAATGGCTTTCTAAAGTTCTTTTTGATGAACCTGGTCATCCTGGGAATCAGCATTGCGGCGTTAATACCCTTCTTTGTTGTTATTTTTGCATCGGCGGCTGTCGGTAGTGAAGAGCCGTCGGTTCTCGCAATTGGCGGGATGGTTTTGACGGGCATTATGATCCTGTTTTACCTCTATGTTTCGGTCGCCTGGACATTGGCGCCCGTGATCTGTTTTGATAAAAACCTCCCGTTTTGGGACTCAATGAAACTCAGCATGAAGGCTTACAATCGGCAGTTCTTCTGGTTTTCTCTATTTTTTCTGACGCTGGTTTTGATAAACCTTCTCGGGTTCGCCCTGCTTGTCATTGGGCTGTATGTCACCGTTCCCCTTACTTTATTGGCCATGCTTCATGTTTATGAAGACATCTTTGGCGGGAAACGTTCCGCTGCTCAGCAACAGCTGGAAGGTTGAGTGTTCAGTTGATTCAGCATGAATGCACCACGCCGAAATCTCGCAACAATCGTCCCTGCTGGAGTCACCTTTTTGGTGATTTGCGGATTGATCGTTGTCGCGCGTTTTTATCAGTATTTGCCGATCAAACCCGCTCCGTGCGGCTTTCGACAGATTGTCGGGATCCCCTGCCTGGGATGCGGCGGCACCCGCTGCATGATGGCGCTTTCGCATGGAAACCTGGTGCAGAGCTTTCTGTTTAATCCGGCCGTCTTTGCCGGTGTTTTGGTAGTTTTGGTCTGGTTTCTTATCGCCCTGCGGCGCTATTTTAATAGTGCCGGAGAAAACTGGCCGACTCCGCTAACCAAACGTCAACGACAGCTCAGGAAATTGTTTTTGACGGTTGGCCTTCCTATTCTAGTTCTCTTGAATTGGATCTATCTCTCGATCTATTTGCCGGACGCTTAGCCCTGATGAATCTGAATATACAAAACCAAAACGTGATCGTTTTCGGTGCCGGGCGCGGGATTGGCAAAGCGATCGCCGACGCGTTTTCTGAAGAAGGGGCTCGCGTTTGTCGGGCTGATTTGAATCCTGATGAAAGCCCCGATTCCGCCACGGTTGATATCGCTGATTTCGAATCGGTTCGTGAACTTTCCGGGAAAATTGCGACGGAATGGGGCGGGATTGATCACGTTGTTTGTGCAGCGGCGATTGGTTCCGGGAAATTCGGATTCCCGTTTTGGAATCTCGATCCGTCTGATTGGAAACGCGTCCTCGAAATCAGTTTGATGGGCACCGTCAACGTCGCCCATGCTGTCGCCCCGTTTCTTCAGGAGGGTGAATCCAGGCGCAAGACGATATTGTTTCTTACATCAGTCGCCGGCCAAATTGGTTCACAAACGGATCCTCCCTACAGCGCTGCGAAAGCCGGGGTCATCAACTTCATGCAAGGCGCCGCCAAAGATTTTGCCCCGTTTGGAGTGCGGGTAAATGCGCTGTCGCCTGGTATGGTGAAAACCGATCTGAACCAATCCGTCTGGGCTTCAACTCAAGAGGGTTTGCCGGAAGATGCCCGAAAATCCTATGACGAATGGGCTGAAGAAAAGATTGCCGGAATTGCTCCCTTAGCTCGCTGGCAAACCCCTGAAGAGTTTGGTGCGATGGCTGTCTATCTGGCCTCGGATCACGCCAAAAACATCACTGGGCAAACCCTGAACATTGATGGTGGTCAGGTGATGCACAGCTAACACCCCTTTATTTCAAGGCCTTCTCTAAAGGGCAATTCTCCGAGCGCGCTGACCCGTTTCGATATTCGTTCAGCAGCAACTTGGAGCGCTTCGCCAGCATTTGCCGAACCTCCCGCCGCTTGCCTTTGACCCGTTGAATCGTCATGTCATCGTAAGCCGTCGTTTGATGCCGCATCCACGCGATCGTTGCCGCTTCCGCCCGTCTTTCGATCGGGATTCGTTTGGTCCGGGCCACCGTCCCGATTCCCACCGGCGTTGCGTGATCCGCAATCTGTCGAGCCATTTGCGATTCTAGATCTTTGTATCTCACGTCGAAATTCAGAAACTCACGAACCGACGTTTCAAAATCCGCCGCATAAACCACCTGCTCATTCGCCCGCCGTTTCCGACCCGCATCCAGTTTCTTTTGATACGCCGGATCGCCGCGTTCCGTTTCCAGCTCAGCCTTCAGCGCCTCGATCCGATCAAGGAGAACCCCGACATCTCGCTGTCTGATGTCGGGGATCCCTACCTTCGGAGGCCTGAGGCAGGAGTCTGCCCCATCTTCCGAGAAGATGGAAAAGGCGAGCCAGAGCAGTTTGGGTCTGGTGTTCTGATCAGGATCGCTGACCACCATTTCCTGCTATCGGCCGCACATGTCTTCGACGACTTCAAAAATCACGCCATCATGATCCCGGGCCGCGACTACCTCGTTGAGATCTATGGGGAATACAGAGTGACGCCGGTCCCGGAAGGCGGAACGCGAGATGAGGACAATGACGATCTTGGCTACTTCCAATTAAAAGACGGTTTTGAGTCGGAACTGAATAGCTCACTGATCTTTCTGGATGAACTTGATTGCGATCCGATAGACTCGACCAAGGACGGCGATGCCTACACGATAATCGGTTATCAGGCTGAATTGAGCGACTTCAGTGAGAATACAGCAACAACTGAGATTTCCCGCATTTCGTGCTCTGGCGTGCAAGATCATCGATTCGGCAAGCTCAAGCTCGATCCCCAAACGCATCTCCTTCTTCAATACCGGATGAAAAAGGGGATCAGCTTCAAGACGATGATCCCGGGTAAGAAACATGACTTCAGCGGCATGAGCGGTGGCGGCGCCTTCGCTTGGAGCAAAGAACTTCCAAATCCTCACGCCATGGCTCAGCCACTGCTGGTGGGCATTACCACCGTTTACTCACAATATCACAACGTCTTTCTCGTCACCCGGCTCGGGAATGTCATCGCAGGTATTCACAAGGAATTCCCTGATCTCCCAATCGCCTGAAAGCCGCGAAAGCCTGACAAGGACACCGAACCTCAGCCGAAATCTTGAACCGGAAACCCAACCCACCCACCAACCGCTTCCCATTTAAGTTTAATTGATAGATGTCTTTACCGGAGACGGAAAAAACAAAATCAGAAACGGAAGAAGAAAAGTTCGTGAACTAACGCTATTGGTTCGTGGGGAAACAATCCCGATCTCTGTCTTCGACCTTCGGAAAAACAAAAACTGTCCGTTAAATTTCCCGCCTAGCGGCAGCGATTGAGTGCATACTCAATCAGATGCTCACTTCACGAAACGCACCGGAAGATTGGGCTGCTTAATCGATGTGAGTTGGACATCATCCACGAGGTAGCCGCCCAGTTCGATGGGGGTTTTGGACCCCGTCATGGTATTCACGTTCACAGAAATGAGGGCGATGGTGGCTTCCGGGGCCAGGATGCAGGATGTGGAAAGGGTGCCCGGCTCGTCTCCGGGCTTGAGCTTGATCGCCTTGTTCCCAACCGCTACCGCATCGCTGATCACGAGCGGCCATGCTTTGTCGATCGGCTCGGGTTCGGCCTGGTAGAGAGAAATGGTACACGTCCCTTTCAGTTTGGGCACTTCTGCATCATTCGGAGCCACCTCTCGATTGAACCTGGCAGAAAGCTCAAGCGTGAATTGTGCTTCTGAGTTCTCCGTGTCCCGCTGTTGCTGGAGCGACGACAGGCCCCTTGATTGAAAATTTTAGCCCCTCCCTGCCTTATCTATTTTCTTTAAAAAGGCCGTTGCGCTATTGACCCGTTCCCGCCATTCAAGGTAACGTTTGTTAAGATGCGATTACTCGTCTCCATAGGAGTTGCCTTTGCAGTGCCCGCCTTCGCAATTGACTACGAAGAGGACATCAAGGCGCTTTTGAAACAAAGGTGTGTCTCATGCCACGGTGCTCTGAAACAGAAAGCCGGACTGCGCCTGGACGCGGGAAGCCTTATCCACAAGGGCGGAAACGACGGCCCGATCCTCGAAAAGATCATCTTGCGGGTGTCGAGCCGAGATGAGGAGGAACGGATGCCTCCGGAAGGAAGTCCCCTCACGCCGGAGGAAATCGCTGCCCTGGATGAATGGATATCGAACGGAGCTTCTTTTTCGGATGATGAAGTGGTTCCCGGTTCCCCTGAATCGCATTGGTCTTTTCAGCCGGTGAAGCGCCCCAAGATTCCCGAGGTGAAAGACAAAGCCTGGATAGAGAATCCGATCGATCATTTTGTCCTCGCAAAACTCGAGGAAAAAGGTTGGTCACCTGCAGGGAAAGCTGAGCCACGCGTCCTTCTTCGGCGCGCTTACTTCGATCTCATTGGTCTTCCACCTTCAATCGAAGAGCAGGATGCCTTTCTACAAAACCCGGATCTCACCCGGGTGATCGATGGTCTTCTCACTCGTGCGGGATACGGGGAGCGATGGGCCCGTCATTGGCTCGATGCAGTTCGCTACGCGGATACCAATGGCTATGAGAGGGATGCCACCAAGCCCTTCGTTTGGAGCTACCGGGACTACGTCATTGATTCCCTGAATAGCGACAAACCGTATGACCGGTTCATCATCGAACAACTCGCCGGCGATGAACTTCCGGATCGCAGTTCGGAAACGATGATCGCAACCGCGTTTCTCCGCCTTGGCCCCTGGGATGACGAGCCGGCGGATCCGGCCACGGATCGCTACGACCAGCTTGATGATATTCTCAACGCAACGAGCCAGGCCATGCTGGGGCTGACCCTCGCCTGTGCCCGATGCCACGATCACAAGTTCGAGCCGCTTTTGCAAAAGGATTATTACGCAATGGTCGCGGTCTTCAATCCTCTCCACCGCCCGCGGGCGGGAAGAACAGAACTCGCCATCCCCGCCGGAACTCTGAAAGAGGTCGCCGCTCTCGAGACGAGAGATAAAGCCATCAACCACCTCAAAGAAGTCTTTGAGCAAAAGTATCTTCAGTCCGGGAAAAGCAAACTCCCCCGGGATGTGGTGACTGCTTTTCTTGAATCAAAAACGAAGGAACAGAAAGACCTCTCGAAGAAAAACCGCAAGCAGCTGGACGAGGAACTGGCTGCCGCCATGCCACAGGACGAAATCAATCAGCTGCGGCAGAATCGCCCTGACCTTCCGAGAGCCTACACCTGGCAGGAAAAATCAAATGCCCCCCCTAAAACCCACCTTCTGATTCGGGGTGCGCCCGGAAGGCACGGGGACGAGGTGGGTCCAGCCGTTCCCGTTATTTTGAATTCTCACCAATTTCCGGCACCATCCGACTACTCTTCCAATCGGCGTCTCGGTCTGGCCAACTGGATCGTTTCACGGGAGAATCCACTCACAGCGCGGGTGATCGTAAACCGGGTCTGGATGCATCACTTCGGCCATGGCCTGGTTCGAACCCCAACTGATTTTGGTATAATGGGGGAGACCCCGACGCACCCAGAGTTGCTTGATTGGCTGGCTCACTGGTTTGTTCATGACGCCAACTGGTCCCTCAAAAAACTTCACCGACTGATTCTGCAAAGCAACACCTGGCAGATGGCGAGCAACCTGGAAAATCGTGCCTACCTTCAATCCGATTCGGAAAACCGCCTGCTTTGGGGCCAGAACTACCGACGCCTCGAGGTCGAAGCGATTCGCGATTCCATCCTCGCGGTGAGTGGAAAACTAAACAGGGAAATGCATGGACCTCACACGTATCCTTCCATTCCACCCGAGGCTCTGGAAGGCCACAGTGATCCCGAAGCAATTTGGAAACCTCTGGACGAGAAATCAGCGAGCCGCCGGACGATCTATGCCTTCGTGAAACGCAGCCTGATGCTTCCCATGCTGGAAATCCTTGATGTCTGCGATACCACCCAACCTTCTCCGGGAAGAAGGGTCACCACCGTGCCCACCCAGGCGCTCAATCTGTTCAACAGCGAATTCTCCAACCGCCAGGCGCGTCACTTTGCAGCCCGTCTCAAGCGCGAAGCGGGGCCGAATCCGGTCGATCAAATTCGCCTCACCTACCGCCTCGCTCTTTGCCGGGAACCCACCAACGATGAACTGGATTCGATCGGGAACTTCCTTGAGACCGAGTCGCTGGAGGAATTATGCCGGGTCATTTTTAACCTGAACGAGTTTGTTTATTCCGGGTAAAACAATGAGCCGCTTTCGTCCCAACCTCACTCCCTGCAATCGGACCCGAAGGGAATTCCTCGGAAACCTGGGTGGTGGATTTGCCGGCCTTGCCCTTGCCGATCTACTCCACGCTGAATCGGGAACGCCCCACTTTGCCCCCAAAGCAACCCGGGCCGTTTTCCTTTTCATGAACGGCGGTCCTTCACATGTCGATACCTTTGATCCCAAGCCGGAACTCGACCGATGTGATGGCAAGTCCTACAGCGGTGACGCCGAAGTAGGGTCAAACGGACGCCCTATCGGGAACCTGATGAAGTCACCCTTTGCTTTCAAAAACCACGGTCGCAGTGGTCTTCCCATCAGTGAACTATTTCCTCATATCGCAAAACACGCCGATGACCTTTGCGTGATCCGGTCTCTCCACTCCGACACGGCAGCTCATGCGTCCGGTTGCCTGCAGATGAACACGGGTGCAATATCGATCGGCAAACCCGCCCTCGGTTCCTGGATAAACTATGGCCTCGGAAGCGCGAATCGAAATATGCCCGGTTTTGTCGTAATGACGGATCCCAGGGGCGGACCCATTGGCTCCGCCTCCAACTGGTCATCGGGATTCATGCCGGCGAGCCACCAGGGGACCCTGTTTCGGAGCACGGGAAGTCCACTCCTCGACCTCGCAACTCCCAAAGGAACCAGCGATCAAACTCAGCGACGGGGGCTCGATTTGCTCAGGGACCTGAACACGAAACATCTCGCAACCCACCCGGAGATGGACGAATTGGCGGCCCGGATCGAGTCCTACGAGCTCGCCTACCGAATGCAGTCCGAGGCGACTGACGTCGTAGATCTCGATCGGATCGATGCAAAGACGAAGTCAATGTATGGGATGGACAATCCCCTCACCGCTGACTTTGGTCGGAAATGTCTCATCACCAGGCAACTCCTCGAGCGAGGTGTCCGCTACGTGCAACTCTACTCCGGCGGAGGCCACATCGAGGAAACCTGGGACGGGCACACCAACTGCATCACCAACCACAAGCTCCATGCCGGGGAGACCGACCAGGCAATCGGAGCCCTCATGACCGACCTGAAACGGAGCGGTTTGTGGGATGAGACACTACTAATATGGGGAGGGGAATTCGGGCGCACCCCGACCAGTGAAGGAGTCGGAAAATTCGGGCGCGACCACAACTGGCAAGGCTACAGCATGTGGCTTGCCGGCGGCGGGGTGAAAGGCGGGCAGGCGATCGGGGCCACGGATGAAATCGGGTTCAAGGCGGTCGAAGATCGCCACCATGTCTCCGATTTACACGCCACGATTCTCCACCTCATGGGACTGGATCACGAGCGGCTCACCTTTTATCACCAGGGGCTCGATCAACGCCTTACCGGAGTGACAGAAGAACGCCACGTGATTCGGGAGGTCTTCGCATGAAATCGCTTCTCCTTTGGCTCCGATTCAGGCAATAGTTTCGAAGGCGTGAAACCTTTAATTTATGGTATCCCTTTAAGCTGAATCGCATTTTATGTCATCGGAAGATCTTAAAGCATCAAACAAGAGCGAGGGAAAGTTCCCTATCCAATCGCCATGGAAAAAATAGACGTCGAATCAACATCTTTTGCGGCTCTATCTAATCAATCAATAGCTCTACCCTTCCAATCAATCGCCAATGACTTTCCGACTTCCGATTCTTGCCCTGCTCTTTGCCGCTGCTGCTGCTCAGGAACCTGTGGCTGATTCCGCGCCCGTTCCCTCGGTGGAGGAAGTGACCGTTTCAATGAAGAAGGCGGCGTCTTTCTACCGTTCTAAACTGGCTTATAACGGTGGCTACGGGTCGCGGTGGTCACAGGGCTTGACGGACGTTTATGGTGAGAAACGTCCGGGATCACCGACGCATATCATGATCCAGCCACCGGGAACCACCTCAGTCGGTCTTGCCATGCTCAAAGCCTATCAGGTCACGGGCGATCGTCTCTTTTTGCAAGGTGCGCGAGAGGCGGCCGATGCACTGATGTGGTGTCAGTTGGCCTCCGGTGGTTGGAGTGGCGGCTATGATTTCGCCCGACAGCGACCCAGCAGTTTGCGCTACCGTCGAGACGTGGACGCTGGGGTGATCGATCCCGAGGATCGAATCGCATTTTCAACGCTGGACGACAACAAAACGCAGTCTGCTTTGCTGTTCCTGCTGGAACTGGCCAACACTCCAGCGTGTGCGAAGGATGTGAAACTTCGGCATGCCCTCAACTTCGGGCTGGAAGGATTGCTCGCCGCCCAGGCACCGAACGGAGGCTGGCCGCAGCAATACAACGGCGCTCACCAGGGCGCCGCGCCAGCCCTGAAAGCAAGCTTTTCGACCGACTGGTCCCGCGTTTTCCCTAACGCGGATTACAAACACTACTACACCCTCAATGACGGAGTGTTTCTCCACACGATCCGTCTGCTGCTGCGGGCCTGGGAACTGGAGAAGGACGAACGTTTTCTCTCCGCGGCTCAAAAGGCGGGTGATTTCCTGCTGCTCGCGCAGTTGCCTGAGCCGCACCCGATCTGGGCTCAGCAATACAATCTGCAGATGGAACCTGCCTGGGCGCGAAAATTCGAGCCACCGGCAGCCTGTTCGCGGGAATCACTTGGTGCAATGCAGGCGCTCTACGAGTTGTCGCTGGCGACTGGTGAGGAGCGGTATCGCGGGCCATTGCCGGCAGCACTGGCCTGGTTTGAGCGCAGCCATCTGAAAGGCGAACCGAACCGCTGGGCGAGGTTCTACGAGCTCGGGGCGAATCAACCGATCTACTGCGAGGCCGACACCTATGCGATCACCCGGGAAAGCTCCAACTTGCCGACTCACTACGCCTATTTTCTGGGGGATGAATTTGCGGAGGAGTTGGGGACGTTTCGACAGCTCCTGAAGACTGGCATCCGCAACCGTTCAGATAGGCGAATCGACGCTGAAAAAGTGACAGCGGCTCTCCAGTCTCAGGCGGACGCGGGCTACTGGCTCAGTGAGGAAGGGCTGATCGACGCCGGCTTGTTCGGGCTGAATTTCAAGCTGATGTGTGAGTATATCAGTTCCTTCAACAGCAGCCCGGTGTTGGTGGAATGAGGTTTTGCATCCCCTCAAACCCAGCTGGACCGACGCGATGGCTCCGCTGATTCTGGCAAAGGAAT
>CALAHF010000052.1 GCA_937891465.1 uncultured Verrucomicrobiales bacterium
TGATGGTCGAGATTGCGTTGGATTGAGTGGCGGAGAGAGAGAGAGAGAGAGAGAGTGTGTGTGTGTGTGTGTGTGTGTGTGGACGGCAACGTCGTAAATTCATCATCCCAACAGCTTCACATTTCATCGGCCCCACCCTCTCATGAAGGCGGCTACGCGGAATCCTTGATGAAACGAACCAATAGGGTGTGTTCGACGAACAGAGCCTATTGATTCGAAATCATTGATACCGTTCGTTTTGCCCCCTCACTTCACCAATTCACGAACGGCTTCGAGGTAGTTCGTGATTCGCGGTCGGGGATCGATGGCAGCAGCTTTCTCAAGCTTTTCGAGCGCGGCTTCATAATCACGAGCATCCACGAGAAGTCGACCGTGAGCGAAAAGCGCTTCAGCTTCATGATCGGGAATTAGAGCGGCTTGCTCAAGTAACATCTCGGCTTCTTCGCGCTGATTGGCGTTTTCTTTAAAACGAGCAAGAAGAATGAGCGCGAGGCCATCGGTGCCGTCAGTTTTCACCCATTTTTCAAGCGCTTGAGCGCCTTTTGCGGCATCGCCGTCTTCCAGTTCGATGAAAGCCCTCGAACGGATCAGTTTGCCGACCTCGGTTTTATTTTCTTCGCTGTCTAAATCGTATTCGGCTGTTTCGACGGCATCGATCAATTGCCGAGCCCGTGAGAATTGTTGCTGACTGGTCAGCATTTCGACAGCGATCAAAACGCGGCTCAGTTCGACCGGCTTTTCTTCGGCTGAAATGGCGGCTTTGTAGCGTTGCAGAGCCAGATCAGGGAGGTCCCCTTGCAGATAAAGATGCCCGAGAGAAAGAATGGCGACGGGTGGCAGATCCTTGGCACGATAGGCGAATTCGAGATTGGCGATGGCAGCGTTGTAATTTTCGAGGCTGATCAAGGCATCGGCCTGAACACGCCACAGGTTGAGGTCATCTGGCTTTTCATCGATGACACTTTGAAAAATGGAATTCGCTTCGCGATGGTAATCCAGCGATTGGAGCGCCTCGGCCTCGCCGATTTTCCACTGCCGCTCATTAGGCTGAGTCAGAGCCGCCATCCGAAATGCGCTGAGAGCCGCCTGAGCATTGCCGTCCTGTGAATGGCAGTAGCCGAGCAAGCCTATGGTGAGACCGTCTCCGGCTCCAAGTTCAATGGCCCGCACAAGGTGTTCGCGAGCCTTTTCGAACTCGTTTTCGCGGACGAGGACAACGGCGAGATTGCGGTGGGCATCCCGAAAGTTGGGGAATTTCTCGAGAGCAGATTCGAATGCTTTGAGCGCGGCTTCTGAGTTGCCGTCTTCCAACCGCAGGGTGGCTAGGTTGAACTGAAGCGCCGCACTTTTTTCAAGAAGCGGGGAGTCGGACAGGATTTGGGCCGCCTTTTTCCGGTCGTTGTCGGCCATCGCCTTGGCTGATTCGGCAATATAAAATTCCTCATCAACTGTGATGCGTGGTTCAATTCGAGAATCAATCCCATAGCTGCCCGTTACAGTTTTGCGGAAGCCCTCGCTTTTCCAGAGCGGGTCAATCGGCAACGGCTCAGCGAAAAGCGGCGAACCGATCCCGAGAGTAATCGAAAATATGATTAGTGCCGAGCGCATCATCAGAGAACAAGATCGAGTGGCCATTTGAAAACGGTGTTTACCGATCGGCCATCTTTGATCGGGGAAGTGAACTTGGAACGAGCTGCGAAAGATTTGGCAACCTCGGTGAAATCAGGATGCGGGCTGTCGAGAACGCGGAGGACGCGGACTTTTCCGGATGAATTGATGGCAACTTCAAGCGTGACCCGTGCCTGAGTGATACCGCGTTTTTTCTGAGCATCAGGAAATGTAAACGTAGGCCGGTAAACGAGACGTGGTTTGGAATCGAGATCAGTTCCTGCAAACGTCATACGCTGACGCGGCTGTTCCGACGCGGTCGCAAAGTCGGTGAGAGAAAGGTTCATGTCCATTTTCTCCGGCGAAAGGTTGGCTTTGACCGGTGGCGCCGCTGAATCGAGCTGCAGATCGAGCGTCGGCAAATCAGGCATTACTGGTGGTGTCGGCGGCGTAATTTCAGCCTGCGATGGAGGCGGTGGTGGCGCTGGAAGGCTAACCGGATCGGTCGTTGCCAAGGTGCGCAACGTCATCGTAGGCGCTGAAGTATTTCGATCGAGACTTCGCATCACGACAAGAAAAAGCAGCAGCCCTGCGGTGAGGACGATTGCAAGGGCCATACGAATCACCGGCCCGATTCTGGGGAGGGCGATGTCAGTCATTGGTCGTGGATACGAAAACCTGGGTTGCGCCGGCAAGCTTTGCTGCGTCGAGTACCTGAACAGTCGACTCGGTCGGCGTGTCTCGGTCGGCCTGAATGATCACCGGCATGGATTCCTGCTTCAAGAGTCGGCTCACGGTGGTGCGCACTCCCGCAACACCAATGTCTCGCCCGCCGTAGAAGACTTGGCCAGCCGGAGTAATTCCAATGAGAATGCTGTTTTTCTCCAAATCCTGCTGAGTAGCCGCACGTGGCTTATCGATTTCGACGCCGGTTTCTTCAACAAAAACGGTCGTGACGATGAAGAAAATCAGAAGAATGAAGACCACATCAATCAGCGGCGAGATGTTGATCTCGCTGGCTGATTCATTGGCGGGTTCACCAAATCGCTGGAATCGTCGTGCCATCAATCAGTGGGTGGCTTTCTGG
Source organism: uncultured Verrucomicrobiales bacterium (assembly GCA_937891465.1). Taxonomy (GTDB): domain Bacteria; phylum Verrucomicrobiota; class Verrucomicrobiia; order Verrucomicrobiales; family DEV007; genus JABDJT01. The sequence goes on from CALAHF010000052.1 coordinate 2,696, forward strand.
AGCAGTTGAGATTCGAGGCGTCGAAAATTGAGAGCGAGTTCTTCGTGCCGGCTTTTCAAAAACGCACAAACCATGAAGGTAGGGACGCCAATAATGAGCCCGGTTTGTGTAGTAATGAGCGCCTCGGAAATCCCGTCGGAAATCACATCAATTGGCGACGCGGCAATCGTTCCCGCCATTCCCCGAAACGTGGTAAACATTCCCGAAACCGTTCCCAGCAATCCGATCAGTGGTGCCGCGCTAATGAGAATAAACGCAAAGGGTATCCGACGTTCCGTTTTGGCAAACAGCTGCTGACCAATTTCCTGAAGACGCAGTGATGGGTCGGGGCATTTTTCGAGTATTCTCGTGAGTCGTTCACAGTCCGGAGCAGGCGCTTTGCCAGCTGAAGTCAAGAGATTCAACCACTCGTTCGATTTTAAAATGGGGGCGTCAGGAAGGCGGGTTGCATTCCAAATCGACAGCAGCGCAAAAGCAATTCCACCAGCGAGAGCAATCAGAGCAATGAATACCCAGCCACCCTCCTCAATGAGCAGTTGAATTTCATTCAGAATATTCGAAAACGAAATCATGAGGCGATGTCTCCTTTCAGTTTAACGCCATTCAGAAACGCGAGGCTCGTCATTTCCATCGACGCCTTGATCCCCGTAATTTTTCGTGACAGCAACGCATGAAGAATCAACGCCGGAATGGCGACAATGAGTCCGAATTCGGTGGTGACAAGAGCCTCGGAAATACCGGAAGCAAGCGTTCTGGCATCACCCGTGCCAAAGATATTAATCAATCGGAAAGTCTCAATCATTCCAGTCACCGTTCCGAGCAAACCTAACAGAGGTGCAGTCGCTGAAGCAATCGCAATGAGTGGGAGTCCACGCTGCAACGGCGGTTGCGCTTCGAGAAAACGCTCGAAAAGCTTCTCCTCCAAATCATCGCGAGTTGAATCCGGCGACTCTTCGAATGACGTGATCCCCTGTTCCAGAATCGCACCTGCGGGATGCTTGATCGAATCCGCCGCGGAACGGGCCTTGTCGAATTCGCGGTTGTTAATTCCGTCGATGACCTGTTGGACCGTAGTGCTTTTGAACGACCGGATTTTGAGGAGTTGAATCCATTTTGCGATGGCAGCGATCAGGCCAACGAGAGCAAGAATCAGTATCGGGATGATCCAGAATCCGCCCTGCTTGATGTGTTCGAGAATTGATTCCTCCGTCTCGCTCATGGCAACGGCGTTACCGAGCGTCGGATCAAACGCCGGCGATGCAGATTCACGATTGATCAGGGCTCTGATTGCAGCCGTATCCGACGTATTGGGCACAATTCGTGACTGACCATCTCCATCTTTCGTGACAATGCCCGATGTCTTTTCATCAGTTGAAAGAAACCAGGAAACAGGACCTGAATTAGCAATCTTTCCTTCGATCAAAACGCCTTCCGGGCCGAGAGCTTTTTCTGAATTGACTGCCACCGAACCCCCTGACTCAAGTCGGCTCAGCGTTTCCTCGACTTGCTTCAGCGCGTCGAGTGACGACTGCTTCGGATCTGCGTCGACGTCAAAATTCTTCTGAAAATCAGCAAACAATCCCTCAAGATAAATCTTCTCATCCCGCCAGGTTTTGAGGTTGGCTTCGGTGTTTTCAAACTCGGACTCAACCGAGTCTTTCCGAGTGGTCGCAATTTCAGCCTGGCGACGGGATTCGCGAAGCTCAGCAGCGATCCGGTTGGCTTCCTTTGAAATCTCCGGTTTTTCGACCGCTATCTTTTTGCGAACTTCAGCGAGCTCATCAAGAGCAGCTTTCAAATCGGCATCAACAGAATCCGATGCAGCCTGATACCTCGTTGCCGAATCCTTCGGAGCTGTGTTTTCCTGAGCGAATGCAGGAAAAACACCGACCAACCCGAGGCTGATCAAAATGAGAACAAAACGACTCATTTTGCAGCAGCTCCTTTCCCGTTTTGAATCGGAAGATCCACAAACGCCGGTGCTTCGAGTCGCAGTTGAATATCGATAGCGCGCCGAACGCGGCCGGCAATTGAGGCGTCTTCCGTCCAGACCCAGCCCTTAGCTTTGGGAACGCCACTGCCACTGAATTTCCCTGACTGATCGACATACCAAGCCTGAGTCAGACCCAGGTAGAGCACATTTACCGCACGTTCGCTGCCACCGACCACTCGGATTTCCGTATCGAGCGTCAGCGTTTCGTGAAACGCCAAATACGCCTGCAGAATCAGCAACACGTCCCGCGTGCGATGCTGGAGGGGACGATCCTTGTTGGTATCAGGCTCTTCGATCTGAGCAATCGCTTCCGATACTCCGGAACGGAGCGGTTCCGGAAAACGAGAAAAAAGTGGTCTCAGTTGGTTCTCGAGCTTCGTGATTTGCGATTCCAAATTCGCGCGCCACGCCTTCAATTCAGACTCTTCATCGGCATATTTTTTTCGCTGCTCTGTGATTTCCGAAACTCGTTCTCCCGCAACTTTGATAAACTCAGCCAGCTGCTTAATTTCGCTCTGGCGGATTTCATTGAGATCGGAAAGGGTCGCTTTTTCGGACTCCCAATCAGCCCCCTCCCGGCTGATCAATTGTTTCGTTTTCACCCACTCTTTGAGCTTCTCCTGCACTACTCTAGCAGGTATCAGCTCCGCTTTTTGTTCAGCGCCGGGTTTGGCTGCCTGCGCAAAAACTCCCTGAGTTGCAAATGAAAGCAACCCAAGGAGAAGAAGGGACACAACTGAATTTGATCGATTGATAAGTCAGCCCGTTTTGTTGATTACTTTCCGCGAACCGACTTCGCAGATGAATAGTTTTTCGGCTCCCACAAGATTTCACAACCAATGTAAAACTCGCGCGGGGCATTAACTCGGGGACCTTCAGGAATACGACTGGTCACCATGACCTCTCCGAACAGATTGTGAACCCCACCGATCAGCTTTACCCGGTCGTTGACCTGATAGTAAGCGCCGAGATCAACCAGGATTCCACCGTCGATTTCCCCCTGACGACTGGAAGTAACCGGATAAGGAGAATTCAACCCCGTTCCGAAAGTGTCGCTCACGAACGTCGCGGCCAGGTCAATTCCCCACGTGTCGGTTTCGAGACCGATGCCTGCAGCGATCTTGTATTCTGGAATGTAAGGCAAATTGGCTCTCGCAAGACCGGGGCCACCATTACCGTCACCATAAATGTCTTCACCACCACCACTGTTCAAGGCCTGGTCGAGTTTTGTGTCTGTCCACGTCGCGCTGAGGTAAGTCGGCATGCGAACGTCGTTGTTCTGAAACGGGTCATAACCAATCAACGCTTCAATTCCACCAACGCGACCAGAGCCTGCATTCGATGAAGTAGTCGCACCAAGACCGGCAGCTGTGCTGATGATATTGTCAAAGTCGGTGAAAAACCCCACCAATTCAGCGTTGAAGTTATCGCTCTGATGACGTGCACCGAGTTCGTAGGAAAGACTCTCTTCCAATCCCACTTCGCTTCCGAGAATGGCACGAGGTCCCGGCGTGGAAACCCCTTCGTGAACACCACCGAAAATTACATTATTGTCGTCGAGTTCATAACTCACGCCCAGACTTGCAATCCACCAGTTGATGTCGCCGTCGAGCTGACGAGTGACGGTGTTGGTTGAATCGCTCTTATAATCAGTGCTGTGGAGGTCAACTCGCTCGTGACGGACTCCCGGAGACACCGTCAGGCGTCCGAACTCGATCGAGTCTCGCAACCAGAAGGCGGTCGCGTCTGACTCTTGAAAACGGTTTCCACCAGAGCCGGGTCCACGATCGCGAATAACGGGTGATGAGCCACCAATTTTCACATCGGTGTTTTCCTGAAAACGGCGAATGCTGTCGGTGTGCTCACGAACTCCAACTGAAAACGTATGATCAAATGGACCGGTTTCGAGACGGTATTCAGCCGAAACTTGGACACCGGAAGACTCATAAGTGCGGGCATTGTGGCGATAGCCGAGCGTTCCCGCAGTGAGCCCTTTCAACGTGCGAAGATCTGCGGGATCCCCTTTAGGTCCCAGAGTGCGGTGAAGGCTGCTACCGTTCACCTTCCGGATTTTGAACCAATCGCGCTCGAACTGATTATAGTAACCCGCGACCTGCACATCTAAATTATCGTTGAATGCGATGCTGTGTTTTAAGCTCACGCGGTGCTGTTCTGTCGCAATGTTATCAAGGAATGAACCGGCATAACGGCGGTAAGGATTCGCTGCCAAATCAGACTCAGTCAGACCCAAATACGTCTCGTCAGCATCGATATCAGAGAAACCATATTTGAACTCCAATTTCTGATCAATGACCGTATTCGGCTCCCATGAAAGCTTGATCATTGGCTCTATCACCTGATAACCCGTGTCGTCAGAACCTTTGATTCCAATACCTGGATCGATCGTCCGAAAGCCATCGGATTGCTTGTGGTAGAGCTCTGCGAGGTAGCCAATTTTGCCAATCGCGGTATTAATCGTGTTCCCATAGTGCGTGTGAGTTTGAACCGTGTTATTCGAACCATAGGTGGAACGCTGGTAGAACTGCTCCTGCTCAGGAATCGGAGTTGAAAGATAATTGACAACGCCACCCGTGGTGCTTGGGCCGTAGAGGACTGAATTGGCGCCCTTCAAAATCTCAACCCCGGCCATGCGGGCCACATTGGGAGAATAATAGGCACTTGGAGCAGCATACGGTGCGGGAGCCTGAAGGATCCCATCTTCCATCACCGTGATCTTTTCATTCCGGGTTCCCTCAACTCCACGAATGGAGATGTTCGGGAAAAGGCCTGCGCCGTCTTCCTCGCGAACATAAACCCCGGGCACGCGAGCGAGAACTCGATTCACGTTGGTATAGTTTTGGTCACGAATTTCTCCTGCCGTCACAAAGTATCCTGATCCGGGAAGAGTGAATGTCTCGTCCGCTGCGGTGATAAACTGCGGATCGATCGTATCATAAATCTCAACTTCCACCGGACGCGTCGCAGTCGCACGTCGAACCGTTTCAGTTGGAGCTGGTTTGCGCGCCGGCTCAGGAGTCGATGTTACGGTTGTGACGTCCAACTCGGCAGCTGCTTCAGTTTCCTCAACCGCCGGTATAGCTGTTTCAGCAGATTCAACGGGAGCTTGAACTTCTTCCTGTGCCATTGCGAAAGCGGACAACACAATGCCCGAAATCAGGAATAGCGGGAGGCTTCCTCGTTGATTCTTGACGGCAAATAAACTTCGTTTTAATGATGGGTAGATTTTCACTTTTTGAACTGATAATGAGACGCGGTCTCAATTGCAAGTAGAAAATCGCCCTTTTTTGCGGA
>CALAHF010000053.1 GCA_937891465.1 uncultured Verrucomicrobiales bacterium
TTTACGAGGCACCCCTGTTGTTTGATCGATCGGCAGGGGTGTTTTGTTTTTTTGAGAGATCAGGATTCGATGTCGAACAGTTCCGCGACTTCTTTGGCTGAAAGCGCGCGTCGATAGATTCGAACGTCATCGACCGCGCCGTGGAAATAGCGACCTCCATAGCAGCTTCCGATCCGGACATTGCTTTCATTCGTTGGTATTGGGCTGGGCCGTTTTCCTTCTGAATCCAGTTTGCCATCGAAATAGACGGCTACTTTGTCCTTATCGAATGTCGCGACAAGGTGGGTCCACCTGTCATCCTTGAGTTCAGTTTCACTTAACTGAGTGTGAGCATGATCACCAATCGCAATTTTTCTCCGGTCTGCCTCTTTCCAGTTTCGAAATGTCCAGCATTTGTCTTTGTTGTATTTGCTGACCAATCCAACCATATCACTCATTCGCTTTGGTTTGACCCAAATCGAAATCGTGCCGTCCGTGGTCAGTGACAAGGATTTGTGATGAGGGATTTTAATGTAATCTCCTTTGCCATCGAAGATGGCATGTTGCCCCCGATTTCCGGACAGCGAGAGAACCTTGGCATCCCCAATGAGTTGACCATCGTTACCGGTTTTGCTGGCGTCGCGAATCACATCCTTTTCCACTGCGCTGAAATCACAAAAGAAAACAAGATCAGTTTCAAGCGTGGCGTCATCACCGACATCCGGTGGACCCAGCTCTTCAAGAGCTGTCCGAATTTTGACAGCCTCTTCCACTTCTCCGGCCTTAGTCAGCTTGATCATCATGCCCTCGAGTTTTTTCCGATAGTCCGACTCAGCGGCATTTAACTCTTTCCTCACTGCTGGAAATTTTTCATCGTAGGCCGATTGGTATACTTTTTGAAGACGCGAAATAGAGTCGAGGGCCGACAATTCAGATGCTGGAGCCGTTTCTTTGTCGAATCGTTCGAGCTCGGCCTTGATAATGATCAAGCCATCGAGATCCGCCTTCTTTTGAAGGTCACCCTGTAATTTAACGATGGCAGCTCGATACTGCGCTCCCAACTTGGAGAGCGGTTTGCGGATGAGTCCCGCACTCGCTTCGTGCTGGATGCGAATGTCGTCTAAAACTGCAGATGGGGCTTGCGCAACCACGACCGGGCTGTGGCAGAGCGCCAGGAGTACGAGGGCGAATATCGTTTGTCGCGGTTGCATACCGAATTATAGCGGAATCTTCAACAAAGCGTCGAGCGCACAATTTGCGAAGAAACCAACGGCCATTCCAGGTGGGAGGATCGGGGTGGATTCTTAAAATTAAAACCGGCTGGTATGATTGGATGAGGGAGTAAGAATTGACGTGGTAGATTCCCACTATGAAATCAGCGGCGGTTCAGGATGATTCACGCAAAAAATGCAACGGTAAGCGTCCAGAGAATGGCTGCTAATCCTGCAGCATACGATGCGGGCACGATTTGTGTTTTTACGTGATCGGTCAGATCGCAACCCGTTGTCATGGAACTGAGAATTGTGGTATCAGAAATTGGTGAACACTGATCTCCAAACACACTCCCGTTTAAAACTGTGGCGAAACACACCGACATGAACAGCATCGGGTTTTCGAGACCGTTGGCCTGAGCCACGCTCCATGCGAGTGGCATGGCGAGCGGGAAGGCAATCGCATACGTTCCCCAGCTGGTCCCGGTCGAGAAGGCGATGATCATCGTGATTACCTGCAACGCCACAGGAAGAGCGATGTAGGAAATTTTATCTCCTAACAGGGCTACTAAATAACTGCCGGCCCCGACTTCGCGGCTGATACTCCCAATCGTAACAGCGAGCACGAGAATAACGGATCCAAAAACGACGCCCTTGAGGCCATCACCGATTCCTTCGATGACATCTCCGAGTCTCATTCCTTTGATGAGCGCCACAAAAACAGAAACCAACAAGGCAATTCCAAAGGCCCAATTTACCTTCGGACTTCCCATGAAAATAAACGTTCCCACGGCGATTCCGAGTAAGAGAATGATAGGTATAAAGAACTCGAGAACATTTGTTTTATAACCTGTTGGCACCTGGCTGACCTGCAATTCTTTCGCATTCATCGGCCGGGCTCCGGGTGCATCGAGCTGCCCCGTGGTTTTGGCTCGTTCGTGCGCCGCGCGAATTCCCGGCCCCGAAAATTTGGTGATCCCCAGGCTAAGTAACAGCGTTCCCAACACCGCGAAGATCCCGTAGAAACTGAACGGAACACTCCTGAAAAAGAAGGAAATCCGATCTGCTTCAGTTGCGAGAAAGGTCACGCCGGGAACAAAAATGAAAGCCTGAACATAGACGGGCCAGGCGTTAAAAGCCAACACCGAAGCAATCGGGGAGGCGGTGGAGTCAACGATGTAAGCCAGTTCTTCGTGGCTGACTTTCTCCAAATCGGCGACTGGTTTGACGATCGTTCCGACCAGAACCACGCTGATCGTTCCTCCCTGGAAAAAAAGCACGCCCATCAGCCATGATACGAATTTCGCAGACCTCGGGCCTCTTACAAAATGCTTTGTCATGAATTCGGCAAAGGCCTGGGCGGCTCCGGTGCGCGACCAAATCCCCATCAGCCCTCCGAGCAACCAAAGGTATAGCAAGATGATCGAGGCCGCACTTTTGCTCCCGAGATTGGGTAGAAGGACGGCGTCAGTAATGTCAAAACGACCGAGCATGAACGCGCCGACCACCACACCGCTAAACAGTGCGGTCAACGCTTCCTTCGTCACGAGGCAAAGCCCAATCGCAATTATTGCGGGAAGCAGCGACCAGACGCCGAAATGGAATTTGGCCTCCAGCAAAGAATATTGCTTTTGCTCGACGCCATCTTTCGAGATCGTTTCAACGACCCACTGACTCTCGATTTCCGGCTTTCCAGAAAGGGTTGCGAGTGCCTCTTTCCGCAATGGCGATTCGTCGTATGGAACCACGCTTTCGATGATCGTTTCCGCGCCCTTGAAAGTGTAGGCCAATTGTCCAGCATCGTTGGTGAAGGTATTGTAGGTCGATTTTTGTTCGATCCATTGAACGTCGATTTTTGCTGCAATGACCAGGCTGGTGATAAGACCGACAACCAAAATCAGAGCAGCAAGAAATTTGGAAGGTTTTAAAAACCTCGCCGACCCGATTCGCACATCCGGTTGGTCCGCCGTTCCCGTGGCGGCTTCCTCAATGCCGGCAATAGGTTCGTAGTCGTCTTCGTCGGAATTTTTAGGATCGTCTGTGTCGCTCATTTTCAGTGTTGAATGTGTTTACAGATTCACGAACCAACAGGCGTATGCCGGTCTTATTCGCCTGTTGAGCCGAAATAATT
>CALAHF010000054.1 GCA_937891465.1 uncultured Verrucomicrobiales bacterium
AGAATCTCGGTATTTCATTGGTTGGCCTTTTGCCCATCTTTTATGTGGCAGGTTACTTTGGTTTTTTGGCCTGGGCGAAACCGGCGTTCCAAAGGGAGTTCAAACCGTTTGGGGATACAATCACAGTGGTGACGCAAAATCGGCCCATTGCGAATGCGGGAGCCACTTTGTTTAAGCCTGCAATGGCGATGCATGCGAAGGTTTCGGGCGCGAAATTTACGTTCGTAACAGCGAACTTGGTTGAGTGGCCATTGTCACGTTCTGAGTTTCAGAGCAACACGTAGTTCGAAACTAAGTAATGAGAAAACTGAAAAAATTTGAGATCGCAATCCTTGCTGGAATCCCATTTTACTACATCGTTGGCTATTTCGCCTTTCTGGCATTGACGAAGCCGTCTGCGGCCGCCGCCCCGTTAATTCTTACACAGACAAACTCAAAGGTCATCGTCACTGGAAATATTCCACTCGGCAATTACGGAGTAAAATTTTTCAGGCCAGCGATCGATCTTCACATGAAGCTGACTGGCGAACACTTCGTCATCAGAGTTCACGAACTGGCCTGAGGAATGATGCTATTTCCCTGAGTTTCAAGGAATATCCTAAACGTCAATTACTTGATCAAAAGCAGCTTCGAGAACGTCGAGGCCTTCTTCGAGCTGTTCTTCGGTGATGCAAAGCGGCGGGCAGAGTTTCACGGTTCCGCCGCCCATTCCAACGGGGCCGAACACCATCAATCCGTTTTCCACGGCGATCTTCACGATCTCCCAGGCGGTGTCGTGATCGGGTTCGAGGCTGCCGCGTTCTGGCACCATTTGCACAGCGGCGACGAGCCCTGTCGCATCGGCTTTGCCAACACTGTTCGGATATTTCTCTTCAAAATGACGCATCCGTTTTTTGAACGTCGCTTCGAGGGCGTGAGCGTTATCGATCAGTCCTGTTTCAACCACCAGTTTGATATTCGCCAGTGCCGCAGCGCAGCAAATTGGATTACCCGTGTGAGTCGAAGTCATTGATCCCGGAGGAAAAAGGTTCATCCAATCGGAGTGGCCGATCACGGCTGAGAGAGGCATTCCCGAGCTGATTCCTTTGCCGCAGGCGATCATGTCCGCTTTCACATTGTAATGCTCGAAGCCCCACATTTTTCCGCAGCGACCAAACCCAGCTTGTACTTCATCAAAAATCAAAAGCGCTTGGTTTTCATCACAGAAAGCGCGCAGTTTCGTCATGTAATCGTTGGGAAGCAGCTTTGCGGTTCCGCCCTGATACGTTTCCAGGCAAACTCCTGCGACTCGTTTTGGATCAACTCCCTGAGTCTTCAGTGCGTTTAGAAATCCTTCAAAACTGGTGTCTTTTCCACGAAAGCCATCGGGCACGGGAACGTTCGCCATGCAGGGATCGTGATTCACAATCCAGTCTTTCAGCGCAGGAATTCCACCCGCCATTTGCGCACCCAGGGTCCGTCCGTGAAAGTCGCCATCAAAAGTGATGACGTAATCTTTTTCCGGCCCACCAACCTTGTGCCCATAGGCTCGTGCGACTTTAATGGCGCACTCCATTGCTTCCGATCCGGTCGTCAACAGAAAGACTTTATCGAGATATTCCGGCGCACATTTCTCGACCATGTAATCGATCAGTGCAGCCCGTTCTGCGTTCGGAAAGCAGTAAGAATGCTGCAACTTCGCAGCCGTTTTCTGAATGGCTTCGACAGCCTCTTTGCGGGAATGACCTGCATTCGTAACCAAGACACCGGACGTGAAATCGAGCCACTTATTGCCGTGGCGATCAAAAATGTTCACGCCTTCCGCCCGATCCCATAGAATCAGCGGTTGTCCTGACATCGAGTCTGGCTCACCGCGTCGCAGCGTCTCAATCACTTCGCGATCGTCGGGATGCGGAACTGCGGTGTGGATTTCACGATTTGGTGTAACAATTGGCGCTGCCGGTGCAGTTGGCTCGAATGGATAAGGTTTTCCCATGCGAGCACGGTTTTCGATTTTCAGGTAATCTCAACCGCTGAATCGCGTAGATGGCGAAAAACTTCATTTTCTCGAACGAACCGTATCTGATCGATGAACGAACCCTGTTGCTTCGTGTTCAATTGCAACTGATTAACGGCATCGGGTTTGACAGGTTTCACAAAGCAAGAAAGTATGGTTTTGATATGAGAAGTAACGGATACAAAAATGGAGGGGTTTTCGCAGTGGTTTTGCCTGGGTTGATTAATCTGACTGTAATGGCTGAAATGCGGGTTTGGACCAACTCTGCAGGGAAAAAAATCAAAGCTGAATTTGTTTCGTCTGCGGATGGAAATGTTTCGATCCGGATAAAAAACGGAAAGGTGTTCGAAGTAGCGATTGACCAGTTTAGCGAGGCTGATCAAAAATATACGAAAGCAGCTGCAGAAAAAGCGGCAAATCGTGGGCCTCAATCGTCGTCGCGAGACGTGATTAACGGCATGGCGATTGCGGCAGAAAAAGAGGGAAAGAGACCCGCCCTGGAGGAATCCATTTTTATGTCCGTGGATCGATCGGTTCCAGCTCAATTGTCGCTGAAAGCCGAAGTCCTTGGGTTTGAAAAGAAAAGCACCGGCACAGAAGGTGGCGGGAAGCGCGGATTTTTGCGGCAAACCGTTAAGTTTCCCTGAATCACAATCGAGCGAGCTGATCGTGAATTCAGCGAGCTCAATGTAAGTGTTGAATATAAAATGGCAGAGCTTGACGAATTGGTCATCGTCAAAGATAAATTCTCCCTTAAAAATCCAAACTTCACCAACCCCATTGTCTTCGATATGGCGGGATACAATGATACTAACGGACGTTCGGTAACCGTGAGAGGGGACACCCAGTATATCAATACGTATTACAAAGCCGATTTTTACGGAATTGAAATGACGATCATTGAAGCAAAAGGCACGGCTGTCTATAAGGGCGGTTGGGAAGCTTCAGCGAAACGAACCTTCGACTCAACGGAAGTCCTCGATAACACGAAGTGATTGGCACGTCCGGAATCGCTGTCCCAAATTCCGAATTTATCGGGGCGGAGCGGGAGCAGGTGCCGCAGCCGGTTTCTTTTTCGGGGGCTGGTCTTTGACCACAATTGCTATGCCCTCAATTTTAAAGGTCGTGTTTGTCGCTTCGTTTGCGTAAACCAAGATGTCGAGAGCGCGGGCTTTGGCGAGTTTTAGGGTCACCGTTTTCTCTGTTGCCGTTTGTTGAATGATGTTCACACCATCGGGAAATCCCGCCTGATCACGAGTGTGGTATTTTACGAATTCAATGACGTCCGCCAGCGGTGCGTCTGTTAATTCCACATCGGTGATGATCGCGTTTCCGAGTCGCTTATACATTTGGTTGCCTGGAAGCGGCCTGAACTTAGGGATGTCACGAATCGTTTCCGGGTCTCCCAACACCATGGCGATAGAATCGTAGCGCATCGTGCATCGCGCCAATTCTGAGGTGTAGCGCACTGCATCGAGTAGGCTGACATTGGAGAGTTTCAGAGTGATGAGGCGCCCCCCAATATTTCTCTCTGCGTTTTCTTTGATCCAAAAATTCACCGGCACTTTTTGGTTCGTCTCATTGGCTTTCGTCCTGAAATAATCAATCGCCGTCGCGAAATCAACTTCGCTAAAATCGAATTCCGGCAGTCTGGTTTGAGAAAGTTTCAGGATTTGCGGATTCCGTCCCGGAACGCCCGGCGAACCCTTTCTCCGTGCCTTGAGTTCGACCAAGTCAGTTTTATCGCCGATAATGACGGCATCTCGATCAACGATGAATGTAGTTTCGCTGAGATTGCAGACATACTTCACCACATCGGAAATCGGAATGTTAGTGAGTTTTAGAGAAATCTCAGGAGCGCGTTCCGCGATCGTTCCTTTAGGATCGTAGAGGATAAAATTTTCCGGACTGGCATTCGCGGAAGCAGCTTTCACCCGAAGATATTCGACGACTGCGGTGAGTGAAGATTCCTCCAGTTCTATCCCGGAAACGATTGCTTTCGAGAGCGATTTCTTTTTTGCCGGCGGCCGGTTCTGAGCTTGGCTATCCGTTTCAATTCCCATCCATCCGACCAAGGTCGCCAACGTAAGCAGCACCGTATTTCTCATAACTCCATCATAGCCAATGGTCGCTGATTCGGCAATTCAAATCGTTTCATTGCGGCGAAACGAAGCTTGTCGGGACGATGGCATTCTGTTTTTTTAAGTCTGAAATTTTTATGAAACGCACCCTTTTTTTCATCGCTCTCGCTGCAATCGCTTCCTCAATTTTTGCCGACGAACACCGGCTCGTGATCGGGGTAGAAGGAAATAAACCGCTTTCAATCGTCGATCCAAATGATGGAAATAAAGTGCTGTGGAGCTGGGATCGGAAGGGGCCCGCGCATGAGCTGTATCTGTTGTCGAACGGGAATTTTCTGACACAGGCAGGTGGATGGAACCGGATTGTCGAAGTCAGCCTGGACAAAAAAGTGGTGAGTGTTTACGATGCCGCAGCGAGGAATAAAATGGCGAACGATCCGAAACGAATCGAAGTTCACGCGCTTCAGCCTAACGCCGATGGGGGAATGATGATTGCCGAGTCTGGTCGCAGCCGAATCATTGAAGTCGACAAAGACGGAAAGTTACTTAGTCAATTCCCGTTGGATGTCACATCCACGAGCGCGCATTCCGATACGCGGCAGGTTCGGAAATTAAAAAACGGGCATTATCTAGTCGCTCACGAAAACGATCAGTGCGTGAAAGAATATGACGCGAACGGTAAAGTTGTTTGGCATTATGATATCCCGCTTTTTGGGCGTAAGCCAGAAAATGGACACGGCCCTGAAGCATGGGGTGGGCGTTGTTTTTCAGCAATTCGTCGGAAGAATGGAAACACGCTGATTGGAACCGGAAACGGTCACAGCGTCCTCGAAGTGACTCCGGAAAAAGAGATCGTCTGGCACCTCAAACAGAATGATTTGGAGGGAATTACCCTTGCTTGGATTACGAATGTTTACGAGCTTGAGAGCGGAAATTTGATCATTGGAAACTGCCATGCAGGTCCGGAGAATCCTCAGCTTATCGAGGTGACACCGGAGAAAGAAGTGGTATGGACGTTTAAAAATTTCACGACATTTGGAAACTCGCTCGCGAGATCATTCGTTATCGACGGCGAGGCTGCTAAAGCACTGCGGGCTAAATTGAGTCAGTGAAACCGGTTTGTTTTTTCGGTTTATACAAAGTCCCGCCAAGGGGAAACATGAGCCACGCAGCTAGGATTCCTGCTCCGAAGCCGAAGAGGTGTCCCTGCCAGGAGATTCCCGGTTGGCCGGGGAGGACACCGAGAATCATGTAACCGTAAAAAACGAGAATTCCGAAAGAGATTAGCGTCCAGAAAACCGAGCGTTCGAAGATTCCACGACTGAGCAAAAATCCGAGATAGCCGAAGACCACAGCGCTCGCGCCGACGTGATTCGTGTTGCTCGGGCCAATGAGCCACAGCACCCCGCCGCCGATCAGCGCGATGAAAATCGAGACGCTGCAAAAGATGCGTCGTCCGCCCAAAAGCACGAGGCCGCCGAGAACTAAAAACGGTATCGTGTTTGAAATCAGATGGGGAAATCCCAGGTGGAGCCATGGCGAAGTGATCGTTCCGGCGAGACCGCTAATCACTCGGGGTTTGATACCGAATTGATCCAGAAAACCGCCCAGAAAAAAGTCAACTAATTCCAAAATCCACATTACAACGGCGCAACCGAAAAGCAGCGCGGCGTTGTCTTTGATTGTCTCAAAATCTGGATTTGAGGGGAGGGATGATTTGGGAGTTCGTAATGCCATATCATTCGAAAACTAAACGAAGTTCGCGAGAAAACTCATTCCAAAAACTCAGCCGAGTTGTAATTTAAGACTCCCGCACTTTGAATGAAACTGTGGCACGTTTTTCGATCGAATAGGGTTGGTTCGATGAATCAATAGGATACGTTCGTTTTTTTAATCAGCAGGAACCCAAACGTCTTCGTTTCTCAATTCGCCAACCATGCTTTGTTTGTAGGCGTGATCGAAGGGCAGAATGGTTTTCTTTGATCGCAGGCCGACGTGTTTGACTCGGCCTGAAAAAATGCGCATGGATTGATTTTGCCAGAAAAGCGCAGGTTATGACAAATCAATTTCGCGTCGCTCAGCAACGGAACGCTCGGCAGCTTCGATGATCTTTTGGCAGGTGATGGCGTCGTTGATCGTGGAAAGCGGCGCTTCGCCGAGGCGGAGGGATTTTTCGACAAAATGGCGGATTTCTTCGCGGATGTGATATTCGTAGGCTGACCACGTATGGCTGTGGACCACGCCGGGCTTGTTTTCGACCCAATCGCGATAGCTGAAACGGGTTGCGCCTTCGGTTCCAATGACTTTGATGAGAAATGTCCACGGATCAGCGGAATGATCGTCGGCAGCGAAGTCGGCGCAGAAATGGGCGAGGGCACCGGATTTCAACCGAATGTTCACCATGGCCAAATCTTCGCCCTCGAATTCATCATAGTGAATGACGGATTTCATCGCGGAAACGGCTTCGGGCGGGTTGTTGGCTCCGGCAAGATAAAGCAGCAGGTAGCTATGATGCGTCAGAATATGCCGAATGACGCCGGGATAACGTTTGGCGACTTCCTCGGGATGATTGATGTGATAGTGAATGTAAATCGCTGCGAGATCGCCCAGTTTCCCGCCGTCGATCAGCTCTCGAGTGCGGGCGAGAGCGGGTTCATGAATGTAATTGTGGCCCGGACAGAGAATGACACCGTTCTGTTCAGCGCAAGCTTTGAGCTGTTCAAGTTCCGCAACGGTTGGTGCGACCGGCTTTTCGATGAGGACGTGTTTCCCTGCATTCATCGCCAGAGTGGCGTTTTCGGTGTGGCTTTCGAGGTTTGTCAGAATGAAAACGGCGTCGATGGTCGGATCGTTGACGAGTGCTTCGGCAGATTCGTAGATTTTGCAGTCGAACAGGGCTGCTTTTTCCTGATTGAGCGCGTCATCAATCGACCAGAGCCCGGCAAGCTCAGCCGATGAAATGTGGTTTCGGATCGCTTCGGCGTGAAGCAGGGAGATGTCGCCCGCGCCAATGAAGGCGATGCGAGCGGGTTCTTTTAAAGATCCAACAGGGTTCATTTGATGGATCAACCCTACCAAATCGCGTAAGAGTTAACATCATGTATTTCAACAAAAACGTCGTCGCGAATTGGTGGGGTTTGGCATGCGGTATCGCCGGTCTTAAATTCCTGTTGGGTCGTTGAATGCAAATGTAAAGGAATCCGCTAAAAATCGCCCAATCGTGTGTTGATTCTAAATTTCGTTCGTCTTACTTTTGTAAACGTGTTTGAACAACCCAAACCGAAAACCTTATGCGTAATATTACAAAACTGGCAATTGTTGGCCTCGCGCTTGGTGGAATAACTTCCGTCAATGCTCAGGATAAAATCGATTTTGAGAAAGAAATTTACCCGATGGTAAAAAAAAGCTGCGTTAAGTGCCACCTTCCGGAGCACGAAGATGAGCGTGGTCGTAAGCGCAAGCCTAAGGGAGGCCATGTGATGACCACAAAAGTAGGCCTCATGGAGTCCGAAGGTGAAGAAGGTGAAAAGTTCATCGTTCCCGGCGACTCCAAGAAAAGCCGAATTTTGCAGGTGACGCTTCTTCCAATTGATGATGAAATGCACTTCCCGCCAGAAGGCAAGGCCGATCAGTGGACAAAGACGCAGCAGGCGCTGTTCGCCAAGTGGGTGGATGCAGGCGCTGACTTCGGTTCATGGACTGAAGACAAGAATGCGATTGCGGACATTGCTGCGAAAAAGTAATTCTGTTTACAGTATTCTCAGGGAGTTCTCTCCCTGAACACTTTAGAACGGCCCGTGCAGAGATGTGCGGGTCGTTTTTTATGGTGTCGACTGATTATCGTATTTTCCAAACGGAGGCTATGGGCTAGATTGAGACCACGGAAGCCGTTAGTTTGGAAACCTTGATTATCAGTCCTGAGGCTCACCTGTTTTTTGCGAATCATTATTGACTGTTTTGTGGATAACTGTTAGAAAACCGTGAAACTCTTGACTGAGCGGCCCGTGGTCAAGATCTTCACCCTTTTTAAACCTGCATGATTGCTGGAAAAACTCTCTCTCTTCCTTTAGTCGCTCTTTCCTTGCTTACACTGGGAGGAAACGGCTATACACAAGATGGATTTCTCGGAAAAGTCTTCAAGTGGAAAAAGTCTGCAGTGACTCCCGCAGATGAAAGCCAGCCAGTTGCGACAACGCCTGCAGCTCCAGCTTCTTCACAAAATGCATTCCGCGCTGTGAGTTCCAGCGGAAAAATTATTGATCAAGCGCCGGGAACGGTTGCTCCACCACGTCGGATTGCACCAGCAAAGCCCTCTAAGGCAAAGCCGGGACAGTATGCGCCGGTTCCGTCGTCCGCTCTGGGAGTTTCTGCATTGAATCGGCCGCCAAAAGGGGCTGCGGATGCTGCACGTTCTTATCCACAGAAGCCAGCTGAGAACGCTGCTTCCAAACACGGTAAGAAAAGCAACGGTGTCTATCGCTCGGTTTCATCTGATGGAACGGTTGTAACTGGAGAAACTCCACGTCAGGCGCCAGCGATAAAGGCTGCCGCTCCTGCGCCGGTTGTTTCTTCTTTTCCAAAGCCAAATGATTGGACTCAAAAACGTCAAGATTCATTGCCGCCAATTCCGACGCTCTATGATCCAACGACTCAGGTGGCGCCAACAACACAGGTGGTTCCGGCACCATCAGCGCAGGTGACTCCAATCGCCGCAGCGAAACCGTTGCCTTTCCCCGTTTCGAGCCAGCCAGTACCAGCAGCCGCACCGAGTCGGCCGAGCGAATACGCGGCAGATCCTCGCGCGGAGGCTGAGGTCGAACGAATTTTGGAGGAAAGTCCTTCGGACCCACGTCAAGCATCTCCTCCGGAGAATTGATATTCAAGTTTAGCGAGGCACTGAAAATAGTCATTGGAACGATCTCCAGCCAGATGAGCAGCGGTGGCAAAGACTAAAGGTCTTATTCAAAGTAAGTGGATCTGATAGGGCTATCTTAATCTAAATCTGTCAGTGGGGTTACTGACTGATTGACCGCGTTGCATACAAGCAAATGCTGGGATCTTAATGATTTGTATACCTCGATTTTTTTTTGCGACTCAAATGACTCATTCTCGACCTGATTGGCGGGTCGTAGTTCAATAACAAATACATCAGGTGGAACTCGGCTGACGCTCTGGCCGAGGATACGATTACGCCACGCACGCAAACTGTTGACGTTGACTCCGAGTTCACGCGCAACATGGCTGACTGGACGGCCGCTGCTCCAAAGCTACTCAACGGCATCTCTGCGAATCTCTTCTGGGTAGGTTTTTCCTGTATTTGACATGAAGATTTGATCTTAATAGTTTCAGACCAAAGACACCGTGTATACCGTTTCGGGAGAACTTCAAACAGGGTTCATTCGTTGAATTGATAGGGGTCGATCGTATGAAGGCTTTTCTGTCTAGATGGCTGGTTTAGTGCTACGCTTCATATCCAGAATCGATCATGAAAAACCTATTTCCGCTTATCCTTTGCTTTTTGGTTGCTACATTTGCCATTGCCCAGTCAAAGAAAAATGACACTCAGGATACCACTGAAGTCTTCCGGGTTAGCAAAGTCGGAGCACGGGGGGCTGCTGAGTCTCGTGAGTTGCTGATGGATCTCTATGCTGAGGTGGGGAAGGAATACAATGCCAACATCGAAAAGGAGTCAACGGCTCAGAAGGTCGCTTATCAGGGAAAGCAGGTTCGAATTCTCAAAGTGCTGAAAGAAACTGAAAATGGAGCTCCGATGTATTTGGCTGCCTACAATGGTGAGCCATCAGTCGTCGCGATTGCCGGAGATAAAAAATTTAAAGGGGGGGATCTCACGCCCGCGTTGAAAATCCGGGCGAACGGTCAACACGAAACAAAAGTGACGCGGGAGATCGTGGAGCGTGCGAAAAACAATTCACCGGAGCCGACTCTGGAGAAATCAAGTGGCGGTGGAGTCAGTTTCTTCGGAATTCCAATCGACACGGGCGGCGGCGGGAGCATCTCCTCCAATGAAGTTGAAGAAACGGTTACGCGCCGTCGAGTGACGGAAGTTAAGACGATGCCTAAATATGTGGCGACGATTTCCGACGAGGTTTTGAATGACGGGCCCGCAAAATTCTCTAAAGATATTTTTGTCGATAGCTTGAAAAACGGAAACGTATACAGTGTAAAGCGGAAGGAAGATCGCCGGTGCCAGAATTGCCGTGGGTTTCAACGGGTCACGACCACACTTCCTGTTGGGTTACGGGATCCCGATGGAAAAATGCCATGCCCGGAGTGCAAAGGCATTGGCAATAAGCCGTGGAACGTGACCTATCAAGTCGCGTGGTAGATGCTACTTCCACGGGGCAAAGGCAAAAGGGAGTACTTCGATGTGACGCAAGTCGATTTTAAATCCTAACAATTCCCCCCAAAATACCCCGCTCTTCCTTAGTGAGTTCAGAGGCTGCGACATTATTCGGAGTCACTGCGTCCCCGTAAAGCGCCAGACCGATCGCGATGGTGGGGGGCAATATAAGGATGCAGGCGGCTATAATTTCAAGTCGCGCTATCAATTAGGCAAGGGCAGCGATCGATTCTTCGATCAGGGCCTTTGTTTTTAGGATCCCTTCGTCTTCACCAATCTCTTTGCCTTCGTATTCGACTCCGATGTAGCCTTCGTAACCGGAATCTTTCACGATCGTCATCATTTTCACGAAGTCGGTGTGAACTTCGTTGCCATTTTCATCAAAATCGTGGGCCTTCGCACTGACGCCTTTCGCGTAGGGCATCAATTCCCGGGTTCCTTTATAACGATCGTATTCCAGACCTTTTTCGCTTTCAACAAGTTCAGGATCGCCTTCGAAATTCGCTTTCTCCACTGCGTATTTATCAGCGTTCCCGCGGTTTTTCACCACGAAGAAATTTCCAAAATCGGGGAGGGCACCACAGTTGTCACGTCCCACGGTTTTCAACACATTTGCCAGCCATCCGCCATGTGAAGAAAGGCCGCCGTGGTTTTCCACGATAACATTCAATCCGTATTCACTGGCTTTTTCAGAGAGCTGACCCAGCCCCTGAACGCACAAATCGCCCTGGTTTTCGGGGCTTAATTCTGCATCCGACGCTGCATTGACTCGAATACTGTGGCAGCCGAGATGCTTCGCTGCTTCGAGCCATGCGTAGTGTCCTTCCACGGCATTGTTTCGTTTGGTGTCGTCCGGATCTCCCAATCGCCCCACTCCGTCACACATGATGAGCAGGCTCCTGATCCCATTGTCATCACAGCGTTTTTTCATATCTGCGAGGTAGGCCTCGCCTTTCGGCTGATTGCCCAAGGTCGGGTTTTTGTCAGAAAAAAACTGATTCACCCATTCAAGTGCTTCGATCTGAAAATTGGTCTTTACGTAGGCTGGCCAGTCAAGATTGTCCAGAGTGCCCGCTTTCAGCGCGATATGCTGTGACCATTGAGCCAGTGAAATCCTGAAGCTATCGTTGCTGCCCGCCTCCAGAATTAGATTGCCACCATCTCCGCAAGAGGTTATAAATGAGGAGCTTAGAGTTGCTGCTGAAAATGCTGAACCGGTTCGTGCGAGAAATTGGCGTCGACTTGAAATCATACTGGAATGTTACCCATTCCGTAATGGAAATACCAGCAGATTGATCACGACGTGTATTGAAGCGCGTACTCGTCTCCGATATTCGCGATCTCGAGAAATTCGTCAGCCTCCTTGATCTGCTTGCTACCGAGCTCGATCTTAAAAGTCATTTCTAAAAGGTCAGGAGATTTGACGCCCTTAACGAGCACATCCACCGACATCTCCACGCCACCGCCAAGGCTTTCGGGAATCACATGCCACGCCCCTGCAGCATTTGCTGAGCTTGAGAGCAACGCGATATTTTGGGCATTCCATTTAGCGGTCGTTTTATTTGCTGTGCTATTAATTCTTGAAATATTCGGGAGTGCGATCGCGGCAATGATTCCGAACACGGCGATCACCACTAACATTTCAACGAGGCTGAAACCTCCTTGTCTAGTGGATTTGAATGCGGAAGATTTCATGGATTGTATTTTGGGGATTGGTTCGAATTCGTGTTGGATTTCGAGAGGGTAAATTTTTTATTTTTTCTGATCCCGACCTTCCTGATTGGCGATCAATTCATCGATTTCTTCGGGTGTAAGGCTTTCTCCGAGCGATTTGGCCAGTTTCTCTTCGTAACTCAGCCCGCCGCTACCTCCACCACCGCCACCTCCACCAGAGCTACCCATAAAGCTGCGTATTTTATTCGTTGATGTCGAATCGGACCCCGACTTTCCGCGTGAGCCTCGGCCCCCGCTTCGATTTGCCGCGCTCGCAATATGCGAAGTCGCTACCGAGGGGCTGTATTCTCTAAAGCTATTTTCCGGTTTTGATCGCGGCTTCTTGACTTTTGCGGGCTTTGGAGTGCCGGAATTGTCTTTGGTTGAATTCTCCGGAGTTGCAGAAATCCGTGCCGCTTCTTCATTTGCCGTCGACAGCAACCGTTTTCGAAAAGCTGATACCAAAGAGTCCAATGGACCGGCTTTAGTTTTTGCCTGAATTGGGGTTCCTTGGGGAATATTCGATATCACGCTTCCAGTCGCTACCTCTTCAGGTGGCGCACTTGCGGCGATGATCAGAATGATCGCGGCAGTGACTGCGGCAATTCCCATCGTTGCGAGCACGTTGATAAAAAGAGGCTTCATTGAAAATGATAAAAAAGGGGCGGCCCTTAAAATAATAAAAATATTCATAAATTAAATTATAGTTATGATTATTGCATTCAAGCCGAGCATGCACAAATTCTTGCCGGAGCCGATTTCAGCTCACGAAATCTTCAGAATTGAGATCAGAAAGGGGAGATCTTTAGGCTGTTGTGAAACCCTGGATGATATCGCGTAGCAATTTTGGTTGATCGAAAATCACTCTGTGCCCGGAATCTTCGACCACGACCAGTTCACAATTAGGCATTTTCTCAGCCATTTCAGTGCCCAGTACTGAAAATTTTGCGTCCAGTTCGCCCGTGATCCACAGCACGCGCGCAGTCACGTTTTTCAACCGTTCCCGCAAATCATCCTGCGCTCCAAGCGACCAATTCTCGAATCCCCGCGCGATTTCCTTCCGCCGGGCCACCAATTCGAACTGATTCTCCGAAGGCTTTCCATCTCGCAAAACACCCTGCGCATTCCATTTTTCCAGAAATGCCTCCCATTCCCAACGGCGCGCCCACCCGGCCCAAACTGCGTCAGAACTCCGCCGAGCCGTTCGATCCTCCACACAGCAAAGCCCCGGATGCGCCCCGATAATCACCGCCCCGTCCCATAGTTCAGGTTCCGCTATCAGCGCATGAAGCGCCAACCGCCCGCCCAACGAATAGCCTACCAGAAAGTTGGATTCTTCCTTCTTCGCTTTCACATCGGCACAAAAATCCAGCGCCCATTCCCAATACGGCAGGTCAGATTTCGCCCATAAATCGACAGCTTCGCCCGGAAAACCATCCCAGTCCGAAGCCGAACCCAAATTGCCGTGGAGGTTGTAAATCATTGCTCCAGTCGTGGGTGGACTTGCCTTTTGTCGAACTTGAGAACCCAATTTTTTTCAGGGGTTTCAGCGTAATGAAGGTCAATGCTATTTGATGTGTATCCGCCGCTGTAAGTGAAAACTGCAGCGTTTCTGCCTGCTAACTTGTCCTGAAATCCAAATGCTTTTATCGAATCTGGAAGCTCTTCGTGCGGCAACGCTACGAACTCTCTCGTTTTCCCTAAGTATCCTTCGTGGAGCTGGTCACAGTCTAGAAACACCTGTTCCCATTGAGTTGAATCCAGCGTCGCTCCGTATTTTCTGATCTCGTCCGCTTTATTGTGAGTCGACACCATGTGGACAACGAAGGCTGTTACGGCACCTACAACTGCAATCACGATGATCGTTCCCGCTGCGACCGCTAATTTTGTTCCGGTATCCAGTTTCATTTTTTAAATGTTAATCCCGCACATCAATCACCTCCACCTCAACTCTCGGCCAAAGCTCCGCCCATTTTTTGAAATCGAAGCCGTGCCAGTTCTCAGTCACTTTTTTCTCATCGTCCGGTAGATCTTTTAATCCCGGCAACTTCGAGAAAATCTTCCCGCCGCCATTATTGATCACCACGATTCGAATGCGTTTTTCCGCATCGAGCTGATCATAAATCCACGGGGCATTCATGTCATAAAGCGTCGTCAGATCTCCGAAAATTCCCCAGCATTCATTTCCCGAAAAGTCCTGAGCCAATCCAAGAAACGTCGAAATTTCGCCATCGATTCCGTTCGCCCCACGATTCGCAAACACATTCGGATGCGCAATTTCAGTCGTCGCAACGGCATTCCATTCGCGGATCGGTAGACTGTTTCCCAGAAAAATCAAAGCCTCCGACGGAATCCGTTCCGAAAGTTCACGGACCGCCAGTTCTTCCGAATTCAGAACGTAGCAGCGAGCGTGAGCGAGCAGCGGCGGCAGAGGTTGCGGGACTGCTTGCTCACGCTCGCTGCTACGTTTTTCACGATCCAATAGGGTATGTTCATCGAACTTACTCTGTTGGTTCGTAACGCCTTCTGTCCGAGCCAGCCCAGGAAATCCAGTCCGTGAAGTCGAGGTGACTTGAATTGCTTCAAGCGTCTCCAAATCGCGCCAGAAACGCAAACTCGGCACGCCACCGATCCGCAAAACGTTCCCAATTTCCATTTCCGCAAGCGCCGCATCACCTCCGCGAATGTGATTTGCCCCCGAAATTTCCCGTAGCCCTGAAATCGCCTCGCACCAAACCGGAAGGCTCGATGAACGTAAAAAATTAGCCACCGGCTCGCGTTCATTTTCCAGAAGTTCCCCCACCAAAATCACTGCGTTTTCATCGAGAGACTGGGTAGGGACGGTTGTTCCCAATCGTCCGCGGAGCCCATCCGCCGAAGCTAAATGCGCAGATGCTTTGGCCGAATTCTTTGCGGAAGATTGGGGACAATCGTCCCTACCTTCATCAAAAAGCGGCTCCTCAAAACTCACATTCAGATGCAGGGGCGATTCGTGATTCCATTCATTAAAATTTCGCGCGGCATATCCCGAAAAGATTCCGACCTGTTCGATCGCTTGAGGCGCGCCCGATCCCCGAAACCGATCAGGCCGATCTGCCGTCAGCAATATCAGCGGGACTCCCGAATAATAGGATTCAATCGCGGCGGGCAAAAGCTCCGCCACGGCAGTTCCAGAAGTCGTGACCACACAAACCGGTTCCAGCCGCCGTTTTGCCAACCCCAGCGCAAAAAAGGAAGCAGCCCGTTCATCAAAATGATGCCAGATCTTAATTCCATCCTGACTATCGAGTTTCAGTAAAGGCACTACCAATGGCGCATTGCGGGCACCGGCGCACACGATGAAATTTCGTGTCCCGTGAGCGAGGATGTCAGTGAGCGTTTCCGCTGCGATGTCGGCGTTCGGTTTCAAATGTGGCAGAGGTTAGCACACTCTCCGCGTTATTTTTTCTTCGGCTTTTTCGCCGCAAATCCCGGAAAGAGAGGCTTGGTCGGGCGCGTTTCCAACGGATCGAAAAAACGCATATTCTCACCGACACGATCGAAATCACCAATGTCTGCGCGGGCTTCTTCAGCGAGGGCTAGCATGTTTTTCACCACCTCAGGATTCGCCTCAGAGACATTCGTCGTTTCGCCGGGATCATTTTCAAGATCGACGAGAAACGGCTCTTTAAAGGCAATTCGATCAGCGGGGGCGATGTGGTTGTTTTTCGTAAACGGCCCGAGATTTGCATTCGGCGAGCGGGGAATATGCAGCTTCCATTTTCCCTGCCGGACCGCCTGCAGGCTGTTGATGAAATAATAGCGGAAAACGCGATCATCATCAGCTTCATCAAATTTTCCTGTGAAAAGATGCCGGATATCGATTCCATCGAGGACGCGATCGGTCGGAGCCTTGGTTCCCGCAAGTTTTGCGAAAGTCGGCAGTAAATCGATCGTTGCCGCCATCTTATCGCATGTTTTTCCCGCTGGTACGCGATCAGGAGCCCACAAAATCGTCGGGACACGAACGCCTCCTTCAAACGTGGAGACTTTACCGCTGCGAAGGTGGCCGGCGGAGCCTCCATGATCCGATTTTAAGTGACCATCAGCGTGATTCTTATTTTTCACGAGCCAAGGGCCATTGTCGCTGGTGAATAAAAAATACGTGTTTTCGACTAGATTGTTTTTTTTCAGTGTTTCGATGATTCGGCTCACGTTGAAATCAATTTCTTCAACGGTATCTCCATATAGCCCTCGAGGAGATTTCCCTTTAAATTGTTCCGATGCGGCCAGCGCGGTATGGACCATGGAATGGGGCACATAGGCGAAAAACGGCTTTTCATGATTGGTCTCGATGAACTGAATTGCTTCGTCTGTGTAGCGTTTCGTCAGCAGCGCCATATCGGCTTTTTCTTCGATAAGTTCCTCATTTCGATACAAATTCACAAAACGATCGTTGCTCGAGGGCGTTCCAAAAAATGTATCAAACCCTTGATGATTCGGCATCAGCTCGGGATGGAAATCTGTCTGAGAATGCCCTGCGAGATCCCATTTCCCAAAGCAGCCTGTAGCGTAACCTTTTGATTTTAATACTTCAGCGATGGTGATTTCCTGATCGTGAACCACAGGATGAATCTCTTTTACATTGCCTTTTTCTGCCACCCGTAGCGGATGGCTTCCAGTCATGAGCGCGGTGCGCGACGGGCCGCAAATATGTTGAGCATAAAAATGAGTGAACTTCATTCCCTCAGTCGCGAGATTGTCCAACTGGGGTGTTTTAATATCGGGCGATCCAAAACAGCCGATGTCGGCATATCCTAAATCGTCGACAAAAATGACAACGAAGTTCGGCGGGCGTTCGTCTGCCATTGATACGAAAGGAAAAGCCAGCGAAAGAGCGGCAAGAAATAGAAAGTGCATGATTCTTAATAGCAGACCGAGGCATTTTAACCAATGGCATGTTTGGGAAACTCCTTGCTATTTCAGGGTTTGAGTACAGTCTACCGGCCTTATGGATACGACAGATTGTGACGGAAATGTGCTGACGACTGGTGATACGGTTAAGCCGATTAAAGACCTGCCAGTAAAGGGAACAAAGCTCACTGCGAAACTCGGATATCCGTTGAAGAAAATTCGGATAACGAATGATCCTGAAGAGATCGATTGCAAGGTAGACGAAGTTAGCGTGACGCTAAAAACCTGTTTTGTCCGCAAAGTGCTGGATAAAAAAGGAAAGAAAAAGCGCTAAATTTCGCGAGTCGAAATGAAATATTTCGGACTTGTTTTCCTGCTGATCACCTCTGCGGTCAGCGCTGAGGCAGTTCCTCGATTCGCGAAGATCTTCGCGGATCATGCGGTTCTTCAGCGGGAAAAGCCGATCTCGATCTTTGGATCGGGCGCAGAACCGGGCTCTAAGATTGAAGTCCAGTTTGGCGGCGAAATCTATTCGGCGACGATTGTCGAAGACGGAAAGTGGCGGGCAAATATCCCCGCCCTAGTCGCTTCCGACGAAGGCCGGCGTCTTGAGCTTCGTGAAAACGGGGTTGTCACTCAAACGATTGCAGATGTGGTCGTTGGTGATGTATGGTTGGCTGCAGGCCAATCGAACATGCAGTTCCGTGTGTCGGGAATGCTGAAAGGGCTCCCCGAAACGAAAGCGTGGATTGATGGCGCAGATCGAAATCAAATTCGGTTTCGTCGGGTTGATGACAAGGTTCTAGCGGAACGGAATTCGGAAGTAACTGAACTTGCCACACCGGAAAAGTGGGCGGTGATGACTCCGGTAACGGTGCTGAATTTTTCTGCCGTCGCTGCGGTTTTCGCATTCGAGATCGAACGAGAACTTGATGTACCCGTCGGAATTATTGACGTATCGTGGGGCGGGAAGCCTATTGAGCCATTTATTCCGCGTGAGGCATTTGCGACGCCCTTTTTAGAGGAAATTCGCAATTTGGCGGATGCTGAGAAATTGGATGAGCTGGCCAAGCTTCGCGGCGGCGTGATCATACGAAACCCGCAGGGCTATCCTGGCGCAATTTTCAATGCTCGGATGGCACTTCTTCCCTCGTTCGGAGTTCGCGGGTTTTTGTGGTATCAGGCCGAATCCAATGCAGGAACGGGTGAAGATCCTCGGGAATATCGTCACAAAATGGCCGCGCTGTTTTCCGGATGGCGTGGGCGTTGGCAAGATGAAGCACTGCCATGCTATTTCGTTCAACTTCCGAGTTATCCGCCAGCGACTGGGTGGATTCGAGTTCGGGAAGAGCAACGACGCGCGCTGGAGATTCCCAACACTGGAATGGCTGTGGTGATTGACCTTCCGGGCGATGACATTCACCCTCCGATGAAAATTCCGGTTGGTAATCGGTTGGCTAGGCTGGCGCTTGCGGGAACCTACCAGCGAAAGAATATCGTCGCTTCGGGGCCGATGTTTCAGAAATTTGAAGTCGATGGCGAAGCTGCAGAGGTTTCGTTTTCAGGAACTGATGGGGGACTCAAAATTTCCAACGGAGACGAATTGAAATGGTTCGAGCTGACGGGTGGCGACGGCGTTTGGCATTCGGCCAAAGCGAAAATCAAAGGTGAGCAGGTATTCGTGAAAAGCGACGCCGTTTCGAACCCTGTCGCAGTTCGATACGCTTGCGCAACGAATCCTCGCGGAGGAAATTTGGTCAACGGCGCTGGTCTTCCAGCTTCGCCGTTTTGCAGTGATTTAGAAATGCTGCCGTGGGTGGATCCTCCTAAAAAGAAGTAGCCCCGAGTTTACACCAATCCATCCATCCGGCCGGTGCTCGTAGAAAATGAATCCTGTTCCAGTCCCAACTGTTGCAGGGCGCTAAGGTACAGATTCGGAAGCGGGTAGTTGTTTTTCTGATCAAAAGCGAGATGGCGCCCGTGCTCAAAACCACCGCCAGCGAACAATAGCGGCATATTCAGGTTGTTGTGACTGGATGCGTTTCCAAGGTTTGATGTCAGAACAACCATCGTCTCATCGAGAAGGGATGCTTCACTAAGATTGCGTAAAAAATCAGCCCATTCGTCGATCACCGCTTGCTCGATAATCGCGAGCTGATCAAGCTTTTCCTCGTCCCGACCGTGGTGGCTCAGGCCATGATAGCCTTCATCTACGCCTTCCAGCTTGGTTACCTTGGCGTTTCCCGGCACGTGCAACGTCATGAAACGGGTGGAGTCAGTTTGCAACGCAAGCGCCATCACCTTAAACAGCGCACGTTCGACCGAAATGGTGTTGTTCCGATCAATCTTTGGAGGCTTGGCGTCTACTTTTGGTTTGGGTTTATTCACCCAGGCTTCATTTGCCTGAAGGCGCTGCTCGAGTTCCCGAATGCTAGTGAACCATGAATCGAGCTTTTCCTGATCGCCTTTTCCAAGCTCGCGTTTGAGGCCTTTTGCCTCGTCGCCGATCACATCCATTACGCTGCGGCCTTCACGGAGCAACTCGGCCTGTCGTTGTTGTTCCTTTTTAGAATCGTCGACAAAGAGTTTGGTAAATACCTTAACTGGATCGTCCTCAGAGGGAATCATGGCCCCGTTTTCGGTGTAGGCGGGGCTGCGGTCGCCCCCGGTACTCAACACCATAGAGGGAAATCGCGTTTCATGGCCAAGATGTTTGGCCATCAATTGATCGAGAGAAATGGTGTTCCGCGTGGTCGCCCCGCGCTGGTTTGGGCAAGCCGTAAAAATACTGCCCTCGGCAGTGTGACCACCAGTCACATCCGGATGGGATGAGCCGGAAACGACCGTGAATTCGTCCCGAATATCCTGAAGCGACTCCAAATAACGCGATGGCTTGTATTTCGTGCCCGCATTTTCGGGCACAAAATTCGGGCTGTGTAATCCCAGTGCCAAGCTGACACCGACAAATCGTTTCGCCTTTGCTCCGGTCTCAGCAGCCGCAAACGCCGGTGTCATCGCATCGAGCAGGGGCAAGGTGAGTGAAACTCCAGCATTGCGCAACGCAGCGCGGCGGGAGATTTTTTTGCCAAAATTGAAGTTCACGTTTTTCATCTTTGAGATCGGTAAGACGTTATAAATAACACCAGTTGACGTAGAATGTCGCCATTTTCGGATCACATCATTCTGTGATCGGCGAACAGAGTCTGTTGGTTCGTAGTATTACTTCAAACAAACCCCGTTCATTCACAAACGTCTCAAAACACAAAACGGTCCGTTGACCACGCTATAACCCCGACGAAAATAACCGACCATGCAGATCAGAATGCTCCGAATCGCTCTCTTTTTGACAATTCCCTTAGCCTCAGCTTTTGCCCAGGATCCCCATGCCGGTTTGGTCATGGAAAAGCCGGACCCGGCAAAAGAGGAAATATTACTTTCGGGAACCCGGCAGCTTACATTTGAGGGGAAACGGGCGGGGGAAGGCTATTTTTCGGCAGATGGAACGAAAATGGTTTTTCAATCAGAGCGGGAAGAGGGAAATCCGTTTTATCAAATTTACCTGCTCGATTTAGAAACGGGTGACACCGAGAGGATTTCTCCGGGATACGGGAAGACGACTTGCGCGTGGGTAAGCCCGGATGGGAAGAAAGTGATGTTTGCTTCGACTCAACTCGATACAACTTCGAAAGAAAAACAGGCGGAGGAAATCAAAATTCGGGAGTCAGGGAAATCTCGCAAATATTCGTGGGATTACGATCCGGAATTCGAGGTGTTGGAATATGATTTAGAGAGCGGTGAATATAGAAATTTGACCAACACGAAAGGCTATGACGCCGAGGGCGCTTATTCGCCAGACGGAAAATCGATCGTTTTTGCGTCGAACCGCCAGGCATACGACGGTTCGATGAGTGAGGAAGACTTGAAGTTCTTCAAGCTTGATAAAAAATTCGCGATGGAAATCTACACCTCCGATGCGGATGGCGGAAACGTAAAGCGGCTGACCAATGCGGATGGCTATGACGGTGGTCCGTTTTTTAGCTCTGATGGGAAGAAAATTTGCTGGCGACGTTTTGATCGGAAAGGACTTACCGCGGAAATTTTTACGATGAACGCCGATGGGACGGAAGAGACACAGCTTACCAAAATCGGCGCGATGTCATGGGCGCCGATGTTTCACCCAACCGGTGAATATCTGATTTTTACGACAAACAAACACGGGTTCGGGAATTTTGAACTCTATTTGGTCCGGGCAGACGGGCAGGGGGAACCCGTCCGCGTGAGCCACACCGATGGATTTGATGGTTTACCGGCATTTTCGCCCGATGGGAAAAAACTGTCGTGGACGAGCAAGCGGACGGCGAACAAAACGTCGCAGATTTTCCTGGCCAACTGGAATCACGGCAAGGCCCGTGAGCTTCTGAAGCTTGGAGATACGGTGACGCAACAGGCCGTGCCCACTCCGGAGAGTGATGCACCGACCGATGCAGCGATTACGGTGTCAGACATCAAAAAGCACATCGGCTATCTTGCTTCAGAAAAATTGCAGGGACGCCTGACCGGCACGGAAGGTGCAAAATTGGCGACGCAGTATGTGGCAGATGGGTTTTCCCAAAACGGTCTCGTTCCTGATGGCAAAGACGGCTATTTTTCGCCGTTTGAGTTTACGGCCGGTGTTGCCGTTGGCGCAGACAATTCGTTGAGCCTGAAAATTGATGGCGAAAAAATTGAAGGGGAAGTCGAAAAAGATTGGCGGCCCGTTTCGTTTTCAAAACTCGGTGAGCTGACTGATAGCGGCGTGGTTTTTGCGGGATACGGTTTGGAAATTCCTGCGGCTGATGGGACGGATGAATACACGTCGTATTTTCACCTCGATGTAAAAGGCAAGTGGGTCATGGTGATGCGCTATTTTCCTGATGATGCGCCGGAGGAAATGCGTCGGAAATTTCAGCGCTATTCACGGTTACGCCACAAGGCGACGATCGCCCGCCGAAAGTTTGCGGCCGGAATTATTTTTGTGACTGGGCCAAATACGGAGACGAAAGACGAACTGATCAAAATGGAATTTGATGCGTCTCTGGCAGATTCAGGAATTCCGACGATCTCGATGTCGACCGAAATGGCGCAGAGAATTTTGACTTCGGCGGGTAAAGATTTAAAAGCGATTCAGACTGAACTCGATACAGGTGAAATCGTAGCGGGTTTCACGATTCCTAAAGTCAAAATTGCTGCCGAAATTGACGTCGACCAGGAACAGCGGACGGGGCGAAATGTGATTGGACGTTTGAAGTCGGATGATCCTGAGGCGAATAAATTGCCGGCGGTTGTCATCGGCGCACACGTCGATCATTTGGGCGCGAGCGCAGGGCCGGGATCGCTCGCAAAAGATGGCGAGAAAGATCAGATTCATTTTGGCGCTGACGACAACGCGTCGGGAATCGCGGGCCTAATGGAGATCGCTGAATATCTCGCTGATCAGAAAAAAGCCGGAAAGCTGAAACTGAAACGCGATTTGGTTTTTGCGGCGTGGTCGGGTGAGGAACTTGGTTTGCTGGGAAGTTCCCATTACGTTCGCGACATCGCGAAAGCGGCAAAAGGAAATGAGAATTCGCCGATTGGCGATCAGTTCGCGGCCTATTTGAATATGGACATGATCGGCCGGCTCGATAAGACTCTGGTTATGCAGGGGCTCGGTTCCAGCAGCTATTGGAGCGGTGTAATCGAACGGCGCAACGCCCCGATTGGTTTGCCAATTACGGCCCAGCAGGATACGTATTTGCCGACGGATGCGACGGTGTTTTATCTGAGGAAAGTCCCGATTTTGAGTGCGTTTACCGGTTCACATGAGGATTACCACACGCCGCGTGACACGGCTGACAAGATCAATTATCCCGGCACAAAAGACGTTGCCAGGCTCATGGCGTTGATCTCGCGAGACCTGGTAACGACCGATTCGCCACCGGAATATGTCAAAGTCGATCCGCCGAAAAATCGGGGTGCCCGAGGGTTCCGCGTATTTCTAGGCACGATTCCGGACTACAGCCAGGGGGATGTGAAAGGCGTAAAACTCAGCGGTGTTGCTGAAAAAGGACCTGCTTCGAAAGCTGGCGTGAAAGGCGGAGACATCATCATCAATTTGAATGATAAAGAAATTCTTAACATCTATGATTACACCGCCGTTCTCGGCGATATGAAAGTCGGCACGGAGACAGGAATCACCGTGTTGCGTGACGGAAAAGAAGTAGAGTTGAAAATCACGCCCGGCTCGCGGGATTGATCGAAATTGCCCCCTGTTCGAGGTCTTGAAAACGAGACTCGGACTCGCTAGGATCGATCCATGATTCAACGGATTGTTCCTTTTTTGTTCGCCCTCGTTTTTACTGCCGGATCGCTTTTTGGCCAGGCTCCTAAACCAAAGCCTAAGGCGCTCGCAAAGCCGACTTCGATTCTAGATCTGCAGGATGGCGACACGTTTGTTTTTCTGGGTGATTCGATCACCCACCAGTGCCTTTATACGCAATACATCGAGGATTTTTTCTATACGCGGTACCCTGAGCGACGGATCAAATTTCACAACGCGGGGGTTTCCGGAGATAAAGCGGGCGATGCACTGGCCCGGTTTGAAGAAGATGTCGCCAGTTTTAAACCCAAATATGTCTCGGTCCTCTTGGGCATGAATGATGGGCGTTACGAAGACTTTTCTTCTGAGACCTTTGCGATATACCAGCGTGATATGCGGGCGATTGGAGAGCAAATAGTCGGCCTTCGATCCACTGCGATTGGGCTGTCGCCTACGCTTTTTGACCATCATCAGCTGGCCAATGAACTCGAAAATAATCCCAATTATCGTTTTAAGAGCCGTGAATTTTCTGAGCAATACAATGCGTTAATGGCATTTTACGGAGCATGGTTGCGGGGAGAATCAGGGGAGAGTGGAATTCCATATATCAATTTCTATGGGCCGTTGAATGACATGACTGAAAAACAGCGCCGGACACAACCCGACTTCACGTTGGTGCCTGACGCGATTCACCCTGAAGCCGCCGGGCAGTTCATCATGGCTTACGAATTTCTCTGGCAGCTCACTCCGGATCGTCGAGGAGTCAGTTCAATTGGCATTTCAAAAGGAAAAAAGGGCTGGGTTGCAGGAAAAGCAGGAGGTGAGGTTACGGACCTGATCGTCTCTGATGAAGCTGATTCCGTGACCTTTAAGTTTTTGGCACCTGCGCTTCCATGGGTAGTTCCTGAAGTGGAATCGGGTAATGAAAAACTAAAATGGCCAAGTCCGCTGGGAGCTCGAGCCGGTTACCGGCTGACTGCTGCAGGGCATCGAATGAGCAATGAGCGGCTAAAAATTGTCGGCCTGAAACCGGGGAGCTACGAATTAAAAATCGATGACGTTGTTGTTGGAAACTACTCCCACGCTCAGCTCGGCTCGAAAGTCGAATTGCAGAGTAACGAAGCGACTCCGCAGTATCAGCAGGCGTTGAAAGTGGCGAAGCTAAATCGGGAGCGCAACGACAAGGCCGTTCGGCCGCTGCGGGATACCTGGGGAAAAGTAAAAGGGATTCGCCGGAAATTGGATGCCGCAGGGGAGTCCAATAAATTCGAAGCTGAGTTCACAAAGGTGAAGCCCCGAATTGACGAACTGAAGGCGTTGGCGGCCAGTTTTGAAGATCAAATTTATGAAGCTGCCTGCCCGATTCTTCGAAAATACGAAGTGGTCCACGTCGACTCGAACAAGTGATTCCCGTTGATTCGATCCGATACGGTTGGAACGGTGTACACACCCTGTTGGACCGGAAATCGGAAGTCACCGGGCCACTAAATTTCGTCGACCGAGGCGACGGCAATTCCCCAGAATACGGCGTTCTTTGGCGGCAAGTGCCTTTCGGATTCTCCCGGGATTACCCATTTTCTTTGCGACGGAGGTGAGGTTTGCCATATCGTTTCGATCGCCTAACAAGGAGCCAGGTCGCGAAATTCTGGCGTCGAATTTCCCGGCCACACGGTGTTGAATTTCGGCGAGAAACTCGCGCTGATAACGGAGTTGTTTCACTTTCTTCCGCCACGTATGCCAGATTTCAGAATCGCTGTCTTTCAACGCTAGTTTTGTGGCGAAACGGGCTCTGCTTCTACTTTTCCGAACGGCATTCCGAAGACAGCGTTGTTCTGCCGTACTGGACGAGAATTGAACGTGCTCCCAGGCGATTTTTTCCTGATCAATAAGTGATTCGACGATTGGCCTCGAATCGATCGATTCACTTTCAGCGACATTTTCGTTAAGAAAACTGACGACCTCGCAAAAACTCGAGCTTTTGTAATTTTTGTGAAGTTTCGTCGCTAAATCAATCAATACCGCAAGATCTCGATCTTCTGCGAGCAGGGCGGAAAGTTCACGAAGTCCGTTCTTTTGCCTTGTGATAAATTCAGGTGACACGGTGGCAGAAACCATTTTCCAGGCCGCACGAAGTCGTTTTGTGGTGACCCTCAATTCGTGCACGACCTCCTTGTCTTTAGGGCCTTCCGGTGAATTTCTCATTGAAGCCAGATTTTGATCAAGCATTCGAAGGCAAATCAGGCTGAATCGCGAAGGTGGGTTCATTTAGAGTGGCAACATTACCGCCAAATTAGGGGTTTTCGATTCGATTGAAGCGAAATTTTTCGGGTTGGCCAAAAAAAATCAAAAATCGACTCACTCGGCACTTGCGAACTTAAAGTTGGAATGTATTTTCGCCACGACCCTGTGGTGTAATGGTAGCACAACAGCTTTTGGTGCTGTTTGTCAAGGTTCGAGTCCTTGCGGGGTTGCCACTTAATTTCTCCTTCGAAAATAAGTTTTCAATCGTTCTCTTCCTTCGACTCATTCAAGACAAGTTGACGAAGGTGTGCCTGACGACTTTGCATCACCGCGACGAGTATCGTGGTGAACAATGCGTAGATGGCAACCCAGATCCAAAAGGCGGTTTTCACGTGTTTTAGGTTTTCGAATTCCGGCGCATCCAGCAAAACGGCGAGGGAATTGAAGAAAGCCCCAAAGGGAGACGGGCTGGTGAGGTAAATTCCGGCGATGTATTGGTCGGAAATGAAGCAGATTCCTGCGGCGAGCAGCGGCACAATCCAGGCGAAGAGCATTCCAAGCCATAGAATTCCTTTGCCGAACATTTGCAGAGTCGCGCAAAAACAAATTGCGGCAAAAACGAAGATGGCCGCCATCACCGTGGGTGCGAATCCGGGCAGTGATTTTTCAGGATACCATTTGGATTCGATGAGGTTGTTGGTAAACCAGAACCATGCGCTGGCCCCGAGCAGCGCAATGATGATCGTGTGCCACAAGGCACTGCCGGGGTCGGACCCGAATCGCGCGCGAGTTCGCCCAACTTTATCGGCTCGGCGCAGCCCGCGAATGAATCCGTCGCGACTTGGAGTGATCATTTGAATTAAAATATTAGCGATGATCAAGGTGACGGCCCCGCAAGCGGCTGCGACTCCCATTCCTTCTGCCAGCGTTGCTTGAGTGCCGGTCGGGCGCATGTAATTTCGTCCGAACTCAGTGCTCATTGAGGGGAAGATCTGCCCGGAATCCATGAGTGGCAGGGATGTCCCGAGAAATAGAACGAGGATTCCAGCAAAGACGATCAGGGAGAAATTTTTTCCGAGAAGATGCATGTTTTCGCCTTTCCATTTTCGCCAAATGATCAGCGCGACGGTGAAAACGAGAAACCCCTGAACCACTAGACTGAAGGTAAAAGTCGGGATTTCGAATGCGAAAAAGTCGACCGATTGGGAGCTCTCGTTGAAAGCCTCAAGTTCTTCCCTTCCTCGAAATTTCTCACCCTCTCGATCTTCAAGAATCATTCCCGAACCGTGAAGCTGCAAAACGGGCCACACGGTGGTGTAAAAAAGAAATTTGTAGCCCGAGCGGGTGAGGATGGCGGGGAGAACGAAATTGATACAAAAGACGAGGCCCATCGACAGAATTCCGGCCATCAATTTCCTTTTTAGAACGGTGCCGGCAAGCAAACCGGTGAGGTGATACAAAATACCTGAGACGAAGAAAATTGTGTAGCTCTGGGCAACGGCCACCATCGGTATTTGGCCTTTCACAATGCAAAAAATCGCGAATGGCATGGTGAGCGCGACAAGCAAATAGGATCGAATTGACGGTCCGAAAAGGTAACCGAAAACTTTTGCAAGCGGAGTCATTGGAGTGAGTCGCTGGTAGTCGGTGATTTTTTCATCAGCCTCGCGGACATAAGCGAGGGTGGTTGCTCCGGTGCCAATGAGCATCAGGAGAAGCCCCTGAACAGCAAGAACTCCGATCATGGCAAGGCGTGCTCCCTGAATGTCGGTTTTCTGACCGACGTTGGTTGTCCCGATATAAATCGCGAGAAAAACGAACGTTATAACGACAAGTACTGTAACGATCCAGATACCGGTGGAAATGGGGCGCAACTGCGATTTGCAGTAACGGCGAAAAATAGGATTCGCTGCCAGGTTCCAGGCCGATGCAGGTCGGCCTTTGTTTTCTTGAGAGGCTTCACTCATCGCTCATTTTGTTGGGCCCGGACATTTCGATGAAAATATCTTCGATGGTCGATTGTTGCTCTTCGAAGGAGCGCAGTTTGCTACCTCCGGATATCAAATCGCTGATCAGCCCGGATTGGGCCTCTTCAGTTCCATCAAAATCGAACCGGATAGTTTTTGCGGACGCATCCGTCTTGACGTCTGAAACGTGATCGGCATTGCACAGCAATTGTCTCGTAATTTCAACCTCGTTCACCAGGCGAACCGAGATTCGACGTTGCGGCCGGCTCATTTGAGAAACGACATCAGAAACAGAGCCGGAAGCAATGAGTTGTCCCTTTTTCATCAATCCGACTGAGGTGCACATGTCCGCTAACTCAGATAGGATGTGTGAGCTGACAATCACGGTTCGTCCCGCATCAGCGATTGCTCGAAGGGCGCGTCGCAGATCCGCCCGTGCCACCGGATCCATGCCACTGGCCGGTTCGTCGAGAATCATCAACTCGGGATTGTGCAGCAATGATTTTGCCAAAACGAGGCGCTGCGTCATACCGCGGGAGAGTGTTTTGCAAAAGGCGGATCGTTTTCCGGTCATTTGGGTTGCTTCAAGGCATTCGTCAATACGGGCACGTTTCTCCTTTCCGCGCAAACCATAAGCAGCAGCAAACATCTCGAGAAACTCCCCGCATTTTAAATCACTCGGCAAAGGTGCCAGGTCGGGCATGTAGGCGATGCGATGGCGGACCTCCAGGGGGTAGAGGAGGGCATCGATACCGCACAGCCGAACCTCTCCGTAGGTCGGCTCCATCAGGGTGGCAAGAATTTTGAACGTACTGGTTTTTCCGGCACCATTGGGACCAACCAGACCGTAAACTTCTCCGCGGGGGACTTGTAGATTCAGACCTCGCACGGCATTGGTTTCCCCGTAATCAACCCGGAGGTCGATCGTCTGAATGGCCCAGTCTTCTTGCTCCTCTTTTTCGATCCGGCACCGTATCTGAAAATTCCGGTTTCGCCCAAGAAAAACGTGTCCGCTCATTTGCATGCGCTGCGAGTGGATTTAGGTTACTTTGTTTTCTCTTATTATATGGATACCGCACGTAGACGCTGGCTGATCGGATGGGGAGTCGCCGTCGTGCTACTTGGCGCGTGGCTGCTGCTTGCTGACAAGCCATGGGGTGAAATCGCCGACGACATCGAAGCGCGAGAAGCAATCGGAAAATCCATCAAAGTTCGGCATTATTCGACGATTGCGCTGTGGTGGACCGGGCTGGGATCATGGATTGTTTTGGCGCTGTCCATTATCGGAATTCGCTGGTGGACGGCTCCGCTTTCTGCAGTGAAAAAAGGAATCGTTTGCCGTGGAAAAACGCCTCGGTTGGCCTGGGCCGGTTTGCTTGTGATTGTAGCAGTCGGTGCTGGATTACGCATTCCACTTGCGACAAAAAGTCTCGCGGTAGACGAACTCTGGAATGCGAAATT
Organism: uncultured Verrucomicrobiales bacterium; assembly: GCA_937891465.1. GTDB lineage: Bacteria > Verrucomicrobiota > Verrucomicrobiia > Verrucomicrobiales > DEV007 > JABDJT01. The sequence goes on from CALAHF010000054.1 coordinate 29,051, forward strand.
AACGATCGTCGGTTATTATTTCGGAGAGTCCGATGATGCGCTGGAAGATCGCTATTTCGGGGCAGCCAGCTTCGAGCGTGCCATGTGGCTTTATTCGCGACCGAATAATCATCCGGTTGCTTCGGTCGCTGCGCGGGCGAGCCATGTGCTTCTGTCGGACCTCGTTGATCCGGATCGGTTGCCGCATGAATTTCGAGACTTTATCGTCCGATTGCCGACGTTTCTGGTGTCGCTGATTTGCATCGGATTGGTTGGCATCCTTGCCTTTCGTTTTATCAGCCCAGTTGCAGGTTTAACGGCTGCATTTCTTCTCGCGATTCAGCCGTGGCATATCAAATTCGGGGTTGAAGTTCGCGCCTATAGCTGGGTTTTGTTGTGGACGTTGCTGGGCGTGTGGTGCCTCACCAAAATCTTTGAAAAAGGCAAGCCCGCCAAGTGGCGTTACTGGTTCTGGTTTGGGATCAATCAGGCGCTAATTGTGTGGTCCTTTCCCTATGCGGCATTTTTGGCGAGTGGGTTTTTCTTCGGAGGGATCGCCTTGGCTTTTCAATCGTGGCCGGATAGAGACAATCGAATCATCGCTCTGCGACGGCTTGTTTTTGTGAATGTGATGGCGGCTCTGATCTTCATTCACGCTTTTGGCCCAAATTTATTGCAGACTCGCGAGTGGCTTGAAACGGTGAATGCGAATCATCAGAATCATGGACTCGATGGCTTTTGGTTTAGCAAAACGATTCTGCAATTTACCACCGGGTTTGCTTCCGGGAATCCGGTCGTTGAGTGGATCTTTCCGGCGATTGCATTGGCCTCGGCTGGATGGGGCGGCTTTGTTTTGTGGCGAAATCAAACGAGTCGGCCGTTCTTTCTCGCGCTCGGAAGTGTGGTGCTGGGCACCCTCTTTGCTCTCGCTTATTTTAAAATCGCCAACCCGTTCTTCTATCCGCGGTATGTTTCGTTTGGATTGTTGCCGATGATTTTTCTCATGGCAGCGGGGGGGGCGAGTTTCAAGATCAATCCCGTTTTGCCCGTGTTAGGGTGCTTGCTGACGATTTCAGTCGTTGAACCTCGGTTGCAGATTTTGCGAAACGAGCCGCTCGAACCGCTGCGCGATGTTTCCGAGTTTTTGATTTCTCAGCATCAAGGCGAAATCATTCCAGTGGGTTACGGCCACAGCACCGAGTATCTACCGGTCTATTTACCGACCGTGAGAAAACCTCTTGAAAATCGGGAGGAGCTTGAAGCCGTGATTGCTGAAGCCCGATCATCCGAGCGCCCGCTTTTTGTCGTGATTGGTCGGCCTGAATACAATCGAGTCGCGACGCCCAGCGGTTTCGAACTCCTTGATGATCCCAAGCTTTTCAGTGAACGCGTTGCCTTTGGTTCCGTCGAACAAAGTGCGACTTACCGCATTCTAGAACTAAAAAACGATCCAACCTTATTGGATCGATGAACCAGCCCTATCAGTTCGCGTCAGAGAAAAATCGTCGAATTTTCCAACGATAAAAATCGTCATCATGCGGAATATTTGATGACTCGCCTTTGGCAAACAGCTGCCGCGATTACTCCTCATCTCAAAACGCGATTCGAAACAATTGATGCCGAATCGCTCGCGAGTAATCGGTCCACAATTGAGGGTGGTAGGATTCTCTATCCGGCGATGGGATATACGTTTGGAAAATTGAATCAGGGAGATTCCACCCCGTTCATTGAACTTGTGACTCGGGTAGGAAGTGGCCCAGTTGAAAAAAATGATTACTACCGCCAGCATTATTTAAAGCAGTTCAATTATGTGCTGTTGAAATTTATCGACGCGAAGTTTCCCATCGCTACCCCAGAGCAAATTACGTCCATGAGGAAGGCGTCTGCTGCGTTTTTGGAGACGATCGATTGTTCATCGTCAGGGAGCGAATTTGGGGATCAAATGCGATGCCAGATCGTCCTTGCTGCGATGCAGGGTGATCAGGCCGGACTGGCGGCTTGGCGTGGCGGCTTGTCTGAGAAAGAGCTGACGGATTTGAAATCGATCTTCAAAAAGCAGCGAGCCATCAGTGCAAATTATTTGGCGAAATTACTTAATGTCACGGCTCCTAAACCTGTTTCTGATGAAGTGCGATGGAAAGCAGTTTCTGCCCTGCTCAGCGATCCTTGGTTTCAAGCTGCCTGGGCGGATGCTCCGAACGGCCTGATCCTGAAGCCATTGTTGCAGCGAAAGATGCTGACCGAATCTCAGATCAAAGAGAAAGGCGAATCACTCATTAAACTTTGGCCTCGTCGCGGAAAAATGACCAGTGAGTTGGCAGAGTGGTACATGGCAAATCAACATCCTGAAACAGCGATTCACTTTGCTGACATCGGAGCCAAATCTGCAGGGCCAGCATTTGTGAAGCGTCTGATGCTTCACAAAGTTAACTGTTTGGTCGACTTGAAAGAATACGAAAAGGCGACCGAATTGTTAGATTCGATCAAGGAATCTGATCTGCCGAACGACCTGAAAAATATGCGATTTATGGCAGCTGCGAAGTTGAAGCGGAACCTAGAATTCGATGCGAAGTAACCCTGTCTGATCGGAAAATACCGCTCAGCGATACTCTTTGCGATACTGCATCGGTGTCATCCCCATGTGCTTTTTGAATTGATGACTGAAGGCGGCCTGATCGTAAAAGCCGAAGTCGGTCGCGATGTCGGCAATTGATTTTCGCGAACGCCGGAGGTCATCGCACGCAGCATAGACGCGCATCTTAACGATGAACTGTTGAGGCGGAACCTTGAGGTGCTGTTTGAATTTTCGCTCGAACTGTCGCACCGAAAGTCCGCTCATTTCTGCAAGCTCAGGAATCGAAATAGTTGTCGTGTGAAAATTGCCACCGATGTGTGTCAGGGCAGGGGAGATGTCCATGTCTGGTGGCAGCAGCTCGCGCTGCACGTCGTAGTCCTGAATCGTTCCCATCACGCCAATGACTTTGTTATCGCGATTAAAGATGGGTAATTTATTGGTTAGAAACCATCTCGGGATTCCCGTTTTACTCATGAAAACTTCGACGATTTCCAACATGGGTTCACCCGAGGCAGTGATCTTCAGATCGTCCTGTCTGAACTTTTCGGCAAGGCTATGCGGGAGTAATTCGAAATCGGTAACGCCCCAAAATTTGGTATCGTCCGCGTAGCCGTAAAGTTGAAGCAACGCCCGGTTGGCCGCAAAAAGTCGCCCGTCGCAATCTTTCGCAAAAAACAGCACGCCTGGGAGGTGATCAAAAAGCAGATGAAATGCCTGATCGGGGCGGATCTGGGCAAGCAATTCGTCGCGAAGTTGAGGGCCGGGTTTCACAGGGGACATTATCACAACTCTTCAAATTCAGAGAAGCATGTTGGTGCCAATTATTTGGGGTTGCACCAATTGGCTGAGAATGATGTAATCCGCGCTTCCTAAACGCTTTTATTAATCCCTATGACCATGACTTCTGCTATTCTCGCAAACTCCCTGCCTATTTTGGCGCAAGCTGCCGTTGAGGTGGCGGACAAACCGAATATCAATTGGCTGCTTACAGTCTTGGTTATCGGAATCGCATCGCTTCTCATTTTGATTTTGGTGCTCCGATTGCAGGCGTTCGTGGCGCTGATTTTGACCAGTATGATCGTGGCGATCCTTTCGGGGATGCCGCTCAATGAAATTACCGATTCATTGGTCAGTGGAATGGGAAGTGCCCTGGGGATGTTGGCAACGATTGTGGGGCTCGGGGCGATTTTCGGGCAAGTGTTAGAATATTCGGGCGGTGCCCAAAGTTTGGCGAATGGAGTTCACAAAACGTTCGGCGAAAAACGGGCTCCTATGGCGATGGTGCTGGTGGGTTTTTTGATCTCAATTCCCGTATTTTTCGATGTGGCGTTGGTGATCCTAGCTCCGATTTTGGTAGCGATGGCGAGGAAGTCCGGAAAGTCTATTTTGCGATACGGCCTTCCGCTCTGTGCTGCAATGGCTGTTACGCACGCCTGTATTCCGCCAACTCCGGGGCCGATTTTGGTCGGCTTGAATTTGGGAGCTGATATCGGATTGATGATTTTATGGGGTGCGATCGTCGGTCTTCCCACGGCGATTATCGCAGGACTCCTTGGCGCAAAAATGGGTGATAAAATGGTCGTGCCTATCCCTAATATTTTCGCAGAAGCAAAGGTGGAGCCAACTGGCGGTGGTGGCAAAAAGCCAATTCCAGCTTGGGAAGTGATCGTTTTGATTTTGCTTCCAATCGCTTTGATTCTGGTGCAGTCGATCGTTTCGCTCGACCTGAAACCTCAAGTTGAAGCCTTTGCTGCTGGAACTGCTCTAGAAGGTGGCTTTTCAATGCTGAATGCAGAAGGAGGTCCAAAAACTTGGGTTCAAACGATCCTGTTTCTTGGCCACCCGATCACAGCTCTGATGATCACTACGCTAGTTACGCTTTTCCTTCTTGGGACACTTCGCGGAACAGACAAAGCCACTCTGATGGATCTCAGCACAAAAGCGCTGGGGCCTGCTGGTATCATTATTCTGGTCACCGGTGCCGGTGGTGTTTTCAAGGCAATCCTGGTTGATAGTGGAGTAGGAAATGCGCTGGCTGAACTGTTTAGCGGCCTCGATGCTCCGTTGATTTTGCTTGGGTTTTTGCTGACAACCATCATTCGCGTGACCCAAGGATCCGCAACAGTCGCCATGATTGGAGGGTCTGCTCTGATGGCAGAGTCGATTAAGGCTGCGTTCGAAGAAGGCCTGATGTCTAGCCACGACGTAGCCCTTGCGGGTATTGCGATTGCCTGCGGTGCGACGATGATATCGCACGTGAACGACTCCGGTTTCTGGGTGGTGAAAAACTATCTTGGAATGACCGAGAAGCAGTGTTTGTCCACGTTCACGGTCATCACTACGGTGATTGGTTTGGTCGGCTTTGCGCTGGCTTTCGGGCTGAGCTTTATTTTCTAGACTGCTTCTGATCCCGTCATCTATCCGGATTTTCAACGGTATCGGAATTTTCGAAAGATCCAAACCAACACAAAAAACACGATCGGAACGGCCAGCAATGCGATCCACCATCCCCGCCAATCACGCGGAGGGTTTGGGTTTTCAGGAAGCAAAATGACGGTGGATTCTCCCGGAGCCAGATCTCGCGTCTCGGGAAATTTTTTCGGCACATTCATCGCCACCTGAAGCCGTTTTTCAGAGCTGGGTGATAGCTCAATCCGCAATTCGCCTCCGGGATTCGGAAATTCGATCGACGCCAAAAGGGAGCCTGGAGCGGTTTCGTCTTCTGATTTTTCAAATGAAAACGGAAAGCCATTGTTCACATTGAGCGGCCCAAGGCGAAGTCGCATCGTTTCATTCATGAATATTTCGGAGCGATCCAAAAGCGTTGCAAAATCGTCATCGGAAAGAGCATCGAGCCATTCCTGGCCAATATCCGAAAAGTCGGTGGACGCTTTATCCAGCATCAATTCGGGAGCGTGAATTGGCGCATAAATCCGGATGGTTTCAGGATCGCGCAGATCGATTTCGAGCGTGTGATACAGCGCGATGTCGGCAAAAACGGACGAAGCGACAAAAAATAGAAAAAACGAAACAACCCTCCTGAGTAATGAAAATTCGAACGGTCGAAGAACGAGAGAGTTTTTGTTACGCAAGGCTATGATTTTGCGATTGCAAAATTTACCCCCTTCTATTCGTCGAACATACCCTGTTGGTTCGTGGAGACGTTTCGATCCAACCCTTTTCATTCGTTGATCCAACCCTGGATGATCGAAACTGTCAAAACTTCCGCTTTAAAAATCGAAAGAATTCGCGAACGTGCGCGACTGAATTTTTAATATAAAGTAAAGTTATGGCATCTTACGACCTGATTGTAATTGGAGGCGGCCCTGCGGGATACGTGGGCGCCATTCGCGCGGCTCAACTCGGAAAAAAAGTGGCTTGTGTCGAGAACGACCGTGCTGGCGGAACGTGCTTGAACTGGGGCTGTATTCCCACAAAAGCGCTTCTGAAAAATGCTGAGCTGTATCAGACGTTGGAAAAAAAGGCGGATGATTTTGGCCTGATAATCAAAGGCTTGAGCTACGATTGGGAAAAAGTGATCAGCCGCTCACGCGGCGTGGCCGGCGGTTTGGAAAAGGGCATCGAGTTTCTTTTCCGCAAGAATAAGATCGATTACATTCGCGGAACGGGTTCGCTCGCTGCGAATAATAAAGTCGAAGTGACTGACGCGGAAGGCAAAACAGAAGCGCATTCTGCGAAGAACGTCCTTATCGCGACGGGATGTGTTTCGCGTGAATTGCCGTTCATGAAGTTTGACGGCAAGACTGTGATTGGTTCGAAAGAGGCGATGCAGCTGAAAACGCAGCCGAAGGAAATCGTGATCATCGGTGCGGGCGCAATCGGGATTGAGTTCGCGTATTTCTTCAACGCCTATGGCACGAAAGTGACGGTGGTCGAGATGTTGGATCGGATTTTGCCGGTCGAAGATGAAGAAGTCAGCGCGACTCTCGAAAAATTGCTGAAAAAGCAGGGAATCAATTTCCTGACGTCTACAAAAACGCTCGATGCGAAAGTTTCCAAAGGCAGCGTTGAGTTGTCTGTTGAGCCGGTTGATGGCGGTGACGGACAGACTTTGAAAGCCGACGTTTGTCTAGTTGCAGTTGGGGTTCAGCCCGTTCTTCCAGGGAATGCGGAGCAGCTGAAGTTGGAACGCGGATACATCGAAACGGACGAGCGGTATCAGACTTCGATTCCAAACGTCTATGCTGCCGGCGACATTATTGGGCCGCCATGGCTCGCGCACGTTGCGAGTTACGAGGCGATTCAGGCGGTGAACGGAATGTTCGAGGACGGTTATTTGCCGAAGAAAGTCGATCTGTTCCCGGGCTGCACCTATTGCCATCCGGAAGTGGCGTCGATCGGAAAAACCGAGCAGCTCTGCAAAGAAGAGGGGCTCGATTACACCGTTGGAAAATTCCCGTTCGCAGCAAGCGGTCGTGCATTGGCAGTGGCTGATTCAGAGGGTTTTGTGAAAGTGATTTACGACAAGAAATACGGGGAGATTCTCGGCGCGCATATCATTGGATCGGGCGCGACAGAGCTGATTGCTGAAATGGGGCTGGCGATGAATTTGGAGGCAACCAACGAAGACATCGAGGCGACAATTCACGCCCACCCAACTTTGGCGGAAGCGATTCACGAAGCGACGGAAGATGCATTCAGCCACGCAATTCACATTTGATCTTCGAGAGAGTTTTCGCTAGGCTTTCAGCATGGCGAGGACAGCTGAGCAGAAACTGGAAATAGTGCGTGTGCGTGCATTTTCCAAAATTTTTTGGGGTGAGCGGAACACGGAAGTGTTCCGCTTTCCTCGTTATGAAGGGCTGGATGATGCCATGGTCGTTGGAAAAACCAGTGGCTCAGCCTTTAGAGATTGACAAGATGCCAAAATCGTCGGAGGAAAAACTGGCGTGATCCGCGAACGGGCCTTTTAAAAAGTCATCTGGGGCGAGAAGGATCTTGATGTGATTCGTTTTCTGCGCGCCCAGTGAGTGAGTGATGATCTGGCGATTTCGATTTTGGAAGAAGCCCATCAGATTCGGGCGTCCGCGATCCGGAAGCGAAGTATCGTAAAGGCGCTCATTGGTGGTCCGATCGCTCTGGTATCGGGATTTATTGCAGCTTTTATGTCGTTTTACTCGGAGTTTACGGTTTCCTCACTCGGCATTTGTTTTTACACCATTTGCATTTTGACTTGCTTCTGATGTATTATTTTTACCGTTAAGGCGCTGATTGAATTGACGCGTGGGCGAAAGCGCGGCTCAGCGTTGATGGATTAAAAAATCGAAAAAAATGGCAACTCTTTCCCCTGAAAAAATGCAGGTGATTCGCGACCGGACAATCGCGAAAGTGATGTGGGGTGAACACGAAAATCTCACGATCGAATTTCTCCGGGAGCAGGGGTTATCTGGCGAAGAAGTTGGAGAGATGATGGATATCGCCAAAGCCGAAAAGGCGAAGGTTTTCCGAAGACGCGCTATCAGCAAGCTAGTCGCCTATCTGATCGGGCTGATCATTTTCGCCGCTATTCCCTGGTTTTATTATGGTCGTCCGGAGTTGCTCGATTCGCTGCGCGGAAAAATGGTCTGCGTGATTAGCATTGTTGCATGGACGGCCTGCCTCGCTCTTTTTGTTCAGGCTTTGATTGGCATGTTGAAAGGGAAAAATGAAGGTGCGGCGCTTACGGAATAAGCGATTTTTGAGAGTGGGACACAAATTGAGCGATGCGGGACACAAATCAGCATTTGAAATCCCGCTCGCCTCGTTTCCCTTTTGGGAAGAATTCTCATGAAATCCCTCTGGTCCGACAAAGAAGCCCGCAAGTTTAAAGGTGATCTAGGCAAGCGCGTCTATACGTCGCGGTTGCTGGGCGCGAATCCCGAACTGGTTCTTCATGGAGGTGGAAATACCTCGGTCAAAACGAAGGAAAAAGACTTTTTTGGAGATCCAGTCGACGTGATTCACGTGAAAGGATCTGGTTGGGATTTGGGAACGATTGAAGCGGCAGGTTTTGCCCCAGTGCGAATGGATGCGCTTCTCAAATTGGCGATGCTGGATGAACTATCCGATGCCGAGATGGTGAAGCAGCAACGTGCTGCGATGCTTGATCCGAGTGCTCCCAATGCTTCGATCGAGGCGATTTTACACGCGGTGATCCCACAGAAATTTGTTGATCACACCCACGCAAACGCAGTTGTGGCGCTGACCAACCACAAGGAAGGCAAGCAGACAGTAAAAGATGTTTTTGGCGATCGGATGCTCACGATCCCTTATGTGATGCCGGGTTTTGAGCTGGCTCTTGAAGTGGCACGTGCTCTCGAAAAAGTGAACCCGTATGATCTCGACGGTCTGATTTTGATGAATCACGGCATTTTCACGTTTCACGACGACCCGAAGAAATCGTATGAACTGATGATCGATTACGTAACTCGGGCAGAGCTTCACCTCTCGAAGGCGAGCGGAAAAGGCTTCAAGTTGCCAACTGCGAAAGTCGCGAAAGAAGATTTTGCAGGACTGGCTGAATTACGAAAAGGGGTTTCCAATTTGCGAGGCGTTCCAGTGATTGCTCGTCTGGATAACTCCCCTGAAGCCGTTGGCTTTTCGAATCGGAAGGACGTGGCAAAACTAGCAACCCGCGGCCCACTGACGCCTGATCACACGATCCGCACTAAGCGTGTGCCTGTTGTCATTGGAAAAGACATCGGGAAATCGCTGCAGAAATTTGCTTCCGATTACGCAAAGTATTTTGAAAAGTATGCTGACGGCGAAACGATGCTGAGCCCCGATCCACGTTGGGCGGTATTTCCCGGCCAGGGCGTTGTTAGCTTTGGGGCTTCGGTGAAAGAAGCCGAAGTAATTCAGGATATTGTGACTTCCACCTGGCAGACCATTCAGAAAACTGAAGCGGGATTCGATGGTGGCTGGAAAGCGCTCCCGGCTAATAAGTTATTTGATATCGAATATTGGGAATTGGAGCAGGCTAAACTCGCCAAAGGCGGCGCAGCGCCGATTCATCAGGGTAAAATTGCTATTGTGACAGGTTCAGCTGCTGGTATTGGATTTGCCTGTGCTGAAAGCCTTTCAGAGCAGGGTGCAAAAGTGATCGGGATCGATTTAAGCCCTGAAATTACGGATCAGATGGCGAGAATTGGTGGCGACGCGATTATTGCAAACCTGACTGATGACGTAGCAGTAATTGCCGCAGTTCAGCAAATTGTGCGCGACTACGGCGGTATTGACATCGTCGTTTCAAACGCCGGAATTTTTACAGCCGGCGCGTATCTCGATAATCTCGAGCAGAGCAATTGGGACAAATCGATGGCGGTTAATTTGACCAGCCATCAGAAGCTTCTGAAATACACGATTCCATATTTGAAACAGGGAACCGGTGAGCCAGCGGTCGTTCTTGTAGGCTCGCGAAACGTAAACGCACCGGGAGCCGGCGCGGCGAGTTATTCATGTGCGAAAGCCGGACTCACTCAGCTATGTCGCGTTGCTGCGCTTGAGCTTGCGCCTGAAGGGGTTCGCTGCAACATCGTTCACCCCGATGCCGTTTTTGATACGAAATTGTGGACAGAAGAGAATTTGAAGCGTTCTGCGGAGCGCTACAACATGACTGTCGATGAATACAAAACCCGCAATTTGTTGAAGACCGAGATCACGTCGAAAGACGTTGGCAATATGGTTGCGGCGATGGCCAGCCCGCTTTTCGGCAAGACGACTGGAGCACAGATTCCAGTGGATGGCGGTAATGATCGTGTAATCTAAGAAATCGCGATTCAAATCCGAGTCGCGGAAGATGTTAAATCTTTCGCTGATTAATCTCGGTTCATCGCTCCAGCAAAATCCGGAGCGGAATTTCATCGATATCAACGCCGGCCTTCGTAGCGGCGTCCCACACCTGAACCATTAGGCCAAGCGGGGTCTTTTCGTCGGCTTTCAACTCGAGTTTCCCCCGGGGATTTTCTGCTTTGAAATTCAACAACGCTGCGGGAAGCTGAGCAATCGTGAGCCGGCGTGCCCCGAGCGAAATCTCGCCGGTTGGGCTCAACGCGAGCGCAACCCGCACGTCACGCTCGCTGGTCGCTGACATTTCAGAAGATTGCGGAGGAGTCACTTTAACAAGCGTTTCTCGTTCTTTCCAAGTCGTCGTCGCGATGAAGAAAATCAGCAAAATCGCCAAAATATCGATCAGCGTCACGATCGGGACCGTCGGTGGTCGGCGGCGTTTGGTGTAAAAATTCATCGCGAAAATTGGGCTGGACCTGAATCAACTGAGGAATTGATCATCCGATTTTTCAGTAACTTCCTCTGCAATGAGTGGCCCTGCGGAATACAAATAGGGTCCCCCGTTTTTATAAAATGAATGAACGAGATCGGCCGCAAGCACTTCCAGACGGGCAGCCAACGCCTCGATTTTACGGGTGAAAATACTGTGAACGATCACCGTCAAAATCGCCACAACGAGTCCGGCAATCGTTGTGTTCAGCGCGATTGCGATTCCCGCAGCAAGACGCGAAGGATCAGCCGCGGCATCTCCAGAATCGCCAAGCGTTGAAAAAACATTGACCAATCCACTGACCGTTCCCAGCAGCCCGAGCAATGGAGCGATGGTGATGACCACTTCCAGAACTCCCATTCCTCCCTGTAATTTAACGACTTCTTCACGTGCGTTTGCCTCGACGGCTTGCGTCGCTTCTTCGCGGTCAGAAAATTTGTCGCTTATGGCAATCGCACCGATTTTTCCCAGGGTCGATAGGTCCTGATCAAGGTGTCCTTTCAAGGCGGCCGCTTTTTCAGCTCGAAAATGAAGCTCAGAGCGTTTGATTTCCTGCTCCGTTTTATTGGGAATCACTACTTTTTTGCGCAACGAAATCGCGACATGAATCGCAACGGCGAGGGCAACAAAAGAAGCGGCTCCGATAAAAGCCATGAAAATCCCTCCCGAGACAAGAAACTCCCAAATTGTATCGAACACCGCAAGCACAGTCATTCTGATTTTTAATGCACGATTCCCCGTGATCCAAAGGATTTTTAGGTTGTGGGAACGAGGGTTTCGCCGAATAGTTTCAGAATTCGATGGCAAGTGGTTTAGGAGTCAAAAAACAGCGTGGTACAGGACTTACGGTTCTGTTGGCGCTTGCTTGTGTCGTCATCATTGTCACAGGGCTGAAAGCTGCCGGTGAACTTTTTGTGCCCATCATGCTGGGTGGATTTTTGGCGCTTCTTTCACTTCCTATTTTGAACTGGGTGAACGATCGCGGCGTTCCTCGCCCCCTCGCAATTTTGCTGACCGTTTTGGTCGACATGCTCATCGTTGGTGCCTTGGTCTATTTGGCGATTGCGGTGATTTCTCAGTTTGATGGAAAGAAGCAGCGTTACGCGAATATTTTGAAGGATCGGGCGATTGGCCTCTCCGAAACGGTTGACAAAAAATTGGCCGAATTCAGCGGTTTTTGGGAAAAATTTGGAGTGGATCTTGGGCCTGTATCACCAATTGATCCCACTGCCGGTCCTGAACCCAAGCCAGCGCCGGATCTGATCGATCCTGCAACTCCCACAGTTCCTAGCAGCAATCCGGTTCCACCTTCACTGTTGAAAGAGGACGGAACTCATTTGCTGACTCTGAAAGAGGTTTTCGAACGCTACATGGATGCGAATCGAATCGTCGAGCTGATTGGGCAAACGGATTTGATCGGCAAAGTCACCTCGTTGGCTTCGAAATCGTTTTTCGTGTTCATCATTATGATTTTCGTGCTCGCCGAGTCAGGCGGCTTTTCGCAGAAGTTAAAAGACGTGATTCACGTTCGCGGTCCCGATTTGCGTGGCTTTCAGAATTCTTCTCGCGACATCGGAAAATACCTCACCATCAAGACTGGCGTGAGTGCACTAACTGGGCTGCTGGCTTGGGGAGCGTGTTCCGCGTTGAATGTGGAATTCCCTGAAATGTGGGGGCTCGTAGCCTTTTTATTCAATTTTATCCCGGCGATTGGCTCCATTATTGCGGCAGTTCCGCCGATTGTGTTGGCATTGATCGAAAGTGGATTTTGGCCTGCTTTCGGCGTTCTCGTTTGCTTTCTCGTCATCAACGTTGCGATCGGAAACTTCCTTGAACCGATGCTTTTGGGTGATCGATTCGGCATATCCACTGTGATGGTGATTTTCTCCGTTTTGGTATGGGGTTACATTTGGGGGCCGGTTGGAATGTTCCTTGCCGTGCCGCTGACAATGATGATCAAGGTCCTACTCGACAGCAGTCACGATCTTCGTTGGATCTCCGTTTTGATGGGGAAAAGGAGTGACGAAAATTTGCAGGAACGCCGCAAGCTCGCGCGTCGCGTCATGGAAAAAAATACCGAGACCGCGCCAGTTGCCCCTGTAAAAACTGATACTGCTCCGGAAGAGCTGCCGCCGAGTTCAGAAGGCGCCGCACCGTAATGAATGAACAGGGTCTGTTCGACGAACGAACCTTATTGGATCGAAAAAGGGAAATTCAAGATTGGTTAGGCGTGTTTTTGTCGGGACATTTTTGAAATGCGTCTATACTCACATTTAGACAATGCCGAGCCGCTCCAGCCAATCTAAATCCGGTGGAACTGACCCCAATCAGGTCGAGTTCGATTTGTTTTCGACAAGTCACCAACGAACGTTTTTAAACTGGGATAAGCAGCTTCTTGAAACCGCAGTGGATCATTTTACCGCTGACTGGACACCGGGAACGCCGCTGGATTTAAGTTCCCATTTGGTGGTGGTTCCAACTTCCCATTCGGGCCGACGTTTTCGTGAAGCGCTGGCGATTCGAGCATCGGAGGTAGTCCCGACCGCAGTTATTCCTCCGCAAGTCGTGGCTCCCGAATTTTTTATCAGCCCAGATCGGGTTTCGGGAACTCGTTTTGATAAGCCGGTCGCTGCGCGTGCGGAAACTCTAATGTTGTGGACGGCTCTAATTCTAGAGCTTCCGTTGAATGATTATCGAAATCTTTTTCCAGTAGATCCTGTTGACCGAACGCTTTCCTGGGCGCTGAAAACAGCGGGCGATTTGTTGCGAGTTCGCAGTTTGCTGGGCGAGAACGGGCTCGATTTCGGAGATGCGGCACGAGTTTTAGGCAGTGGCGAAATGGAGCCGGAACGTTGGGAAGAGCTGGCTGAGTTGGAGCGCGAAGTGGTGAAAATGACGCGTCACTCAGGATTTTTTGATGCGGCGGAAGCTCGACGAGTGGCAGCAGCGGAGGGCCGAATTCCCGCTGAGATAAAGAAAATAACGGTTATCGCTACGCCGGATCCCTTGCCGTTGGCGGTAAATGCGTTGGCGCGGCTTTCACAAAAAATTCCGGTCGAGGTTCTGATTTATGCGCCGGAAAGCGAGTTGAGTTCTCAATTCGATGATTGGGGCCGGCCTGCGCCGCACGAAAAATGGCTGCGGCATCATCTGAATATCCCGAGCCCTGTCCAAACGATTTTTTCTGAAAGATCGCCCGCAGGGCAAGCTGAACGAGCAACCAATTTGGCGACTCGACACCGCAGCCCTGACAAAATGGTCGCCGTGGGCGTTCCTGATCCCGAGATCGTTGCACCGTTGGAAAAGGCGTTAGCCGACCATGAAATCGGCGGCTTCGATCCGGGTGGAAAAAGCCTGACGACGCACAGTTTGTATTTTCTAATCGGAATTATGAGCAAGCTGGTGAGGGGAAGGGGATTTGATTCGTTCATGGCCCTTCTTCGATGTCCGGAAGTGAATGCGACGTTGCAGAATCATTTAAATCAAGAAGCCGAAGAAGATGAGGGGATCGGACTGGCCGCTGTGCTGAGCAGTTTTGATGAGTTGGCGAACGATCACTTGCCGGAGTCAATCGATGACGCCCTTGATGCCTTGAGGCGAAAGAGTCGTCGTAACCGAGCAGAGCTTTCGGAAGCTATTTTGTGGATTGAGAATTTGCTTTCGCGATTCAAGAAAGAAGCATTCAGCGTCGTGCTTACCGATTTCCTCGGTGATATTTTTGGCAGGAGGAAGTTTCAATCGAACAAGCCGGAAGACGCGGTTTTCTCTGCGATTGCGGATCAGATCAACGATGTGCTGGATGCTTTCGATTCGCCGGCAATGAAGGCCTTTTCGAAGAAGCTGGATGCTGGGGCGCATTTTGATTTACTGCTCGAACTTTTGAAAAATCAGTCCTTTCAGCCTGAGCGGGCTGCAGGGGACATTGATTTACAGGGGTGGTTGGAGCTTTTGTGGGAAGATGCGCCGCACCTGATTTTGACGGGAATGAATGACGGCAAAGTTCCCGAAGCGATTATCGGACACGCGTGGTTGCCTGATTCCGCGAGGCGGGCCCTGGGTTTACGTCACAACGATGCGCGTTATGCCCGCGATGTATACATGCTGGCGGCGTTTCTTGAGTCCCGGCGTAGTTCAGGTGGCCGAGTCGATTTCATTTTTGGCCGTGTCGGTGAAGGAAATGATCCGCTTCGTCCATCGCGGCTGCTTTTTCAGTGTCCCGATGAGGAGTTACCGGCTCGGATCGCTAAGTTTTTCGAGGGTCACGACGACGATGAAAGTGATGCGGGGCCGGTGCCCTGGGAATTGAGCTGGCGATTGAAGCCACCGAGTCCGACGGATGAGTTGAAAATTTTTACGCGACTTTCGGTGACGTCGTTTCGTGACTTCTTGACCTGTCCCTTCCGATTTTATTTGCGCCATGGATTGCGGATGAAGCCGGTAGAGATTCAGAAAACCGAAATGGAAAGCTGGGAGTTTGGAACGGTTTGCCACGAGGTATTAGAAGCGTTTGCCGTCGACAAAACGATGTCGAAATCGACTGATGTCAGCGCTATTCGGGAGTTTTTTCACGAAACGATCGATCGGCTTTTAGTTCAAAAATTTGGGCCAACATGGACGGTTCCAGTATTGATTCAACGTCGAGGAATGGGCCAGCGACTTGATTGGTGGGCGGAAATTGAGGCTGAACAGCGGGCGGAAGGCTGGGAAATAATTGAGAGTGAAATGGAAATTTCGCCTCGGGAAGATGATTCTGACGAGCCTGTTTTTGAGATTGCCGGTTTGAAGATTACGGGATCGATCGACCGGGTTGAAAGACACCCCGAGCACGGAATTCGCATTGTGGATTTCAAAACATTCGCGGGATACGACGCAAGCTCTAAAGGTCTGAAATCGGTTGAGGATTACCACCTTACCAAGCTGAGGCGAGATGAAGGCCCGGAAGACTTTCCCGACTGGATGATTGCTTCGTCTTCGAAAGGCGATGAGCGCCGGTGGTCAAATTTGCAGTTGCCGCTTTATAAACTGGCTGCCGCGAAGAAATACCCGGATCAGGATGTTACGGTGGCTTACGGCACAATTGGAAAGGCAAAAAGTGAGGTCACTTTGCATTCCTGGCCGGAGTTGGAAGCAGGGATTTTACGATCTGCTCATGACTGCGCGAACGGAGTGATTAAGTCCGTTTTAGCCCGTGAATTCTGGCCTCCGGCCGAAAAAGTGCAGTTTGATGATTTTCAGGATTTGTTTTTCGGCGACGTTTTGGCAGCGGTTGATCCGGCGTCATTAATCCGATAGAACCTATTTATAGGGCGTAATTGCGTAACAGAAAATTCACTCTCAGAACTAAGAAATTCTGAGTTCGTTCGTCTGGGTTGTAGATGAACACGCAACACCGGCAAGCGCTACGATCCGAATACCTTTACAATCGGCTTTCGCTAGATTTGCCACATCTCTCGTTGGCAATTCTAGCGATCGACGCTGCAGAAGTTCGGGCGCAGATAGTTCGTGAGATCGAAGATCAAATTGTCGCTGATGGCGGCGAAATCCCGACGTCGCCGCCTGAATACAAGTTTAGCCGCGAGGTTTTGACCGGAGCAAAAGCGCTTCCAAACATTCCTATCGAGAAACACATCGAAGATTGTGGTTTGGCTGATGCGGCACTTGCGAAAGCGCTCGCCCGCTTCGATTCACTGAAGCGTTTTGTCCCGGGAATACGTGATACTCACCGGACATTGTGGGATTTCTACAAGGAAAAATCCGGTCCGATTCCGAATCCGAAAGCTTGATTCTTTACAGATTGACTCGAGCGCCGGATTCGGCTGATTCCAGCGCAGCTTCAAGAACACGGGTGATTTTTGCTCCATCTGAGAAGTCGGGGAATAGGCTCGTTCCGTCTGCCACCGCATCGATAAAATCGACCACTGCGTGAACAAAAGTATGCTCGTAACCGATAATGTGTCCCGGCGGCCACCAGTTCTTTACGTAGTCGTGGCACCGCTCAGTCGCGAGAATATCCCGCCAACCGACCGCTTTCTCAGGGTCATCCTGATTGAAATACTTCAGCCGGTTCATGTCTTCCATGTCCCAGGAAAGTGATCCTTTGCTCCCGTAAATCTCAAAAGTGTGGCGATTCCTCCGACCGGTCGCATAACGAGTCGTCTCAATGGAAGCAAGCGCCCCGTTTTTGAATTCACCCATCATCAACGCGGCGCATTCCACTTCCACATCGGCAATTTGTTCGGGGCTTTCAGCAAGTGGCCGTTGGGTCACAAAATTCTTGGACTGACAGGTCAGATTTTTAAAGTCTGATCCGACGATGAAGTGAGCCAGGTCAATCGCATGTGAACCGAGATCCCACAACGGGCCCGCCGCAGCGAGTTTACGTTTCAGCTTCCAGTCGATTGGGTGATCTTTGTTAACCAACCAGCTTTGCTGATAAGCTCCCCGCCAGTGATAAATTTCACCGAGGGCACCTTCATCGATCATTTGTTTTGCCAGAAAAACCGCAGGGCAACGGCGATAATTGTGGTTCACGTAGTGAACTACGCCGGCTTTTTTGGCCGCAGCGAGCATCGCTTCGGATTCTTCGAGTGTATTCGCGAACGGCTTTTCGCAGAAGATATGTTTCCCCGCTTCGGCCGCAGCAATGGTGACTTCGGCGTGCATGAAGGTGGGCAGCGCGATGTCGATCACGTCGATGTCATCGCGGGCGATTACCTTTTTCCAATCCGTCTCGATTTCTTCCCACCCCCAACGATCAGCAAATGCCTGCAGATCGGCTTCGTCCCGACCACAGGCTACTTTCAGAACCGGTTTCAGTTTGGGATCAAAAAAATGGGTCGATTGCAGCCATGCATTCGAGTGAGCCCGGCCCATGAAACGGTGGCCGAGCAACGCAATGTTGAGAGTGTCTTGAGACATCAATGGGAAAGGTTATTCACCAATGCAATAGAGCGTGTTGTCGGTCCGAATGAACAAATTGCCATTCGCCGGGACAACGGACGCACGGATGTTCGTGCTTTGATCACTCGCCATAGTCGTCGAATTGAGAAGCTTGAACTCAGGACCAGCCTTGATCACAAAGACTTCACCGAGATGGCTCATTAGATAGATTTTTCCATCAACGGCGGTTGGGGAGGACTCGATTTTCTGCTTTGCCGCGAGACGCTCCGTGTAGAGCACTTTTCCAGTTACCGGCTCAACGCAGGAGATAAACTTCTGGCGGCCGTTCACGATGTAGAAATGGCCGTCGTAAAAAAGTGGAGTCGGCACGTCAGACGAGATCTGCTTTTCTTCATTCACCCAGGCGAGGGCCGTGTCATTCAAATCGCCAACACCGCCCGCGTTGATCGCGTAGACTGGCTGTCCTTTCGGCGCGCACGCGAGAAGAATGCCTTCGCCGTAAACTGGAGACGGCACAAGACGCCAGTATTTTTCTAGGTCAGGATTCCACGTTCCCCAACGCCAGAGTTCTTGACCGCTCTTCGGATCGTGACCAGTCATGACATCTCCTCCAACAACCGTGATTTCTTCGCGCCCGTCGTGAGTCACGGGAATTGGAGAGGTAAATGCTTCGCGGGACTCAACGACCGCATTGGAATCGCGCTCGACTTTGAAAATCTCTTTACCGTCAGCAGGATTCAACGCCAGGAGGTAGGACTCGTTTTTCTTATCCGTAAAACCACGTCCATCGACGGCGGTATCGCGCTGAAGGACCTGAAGGTAGAGCATTCCCTTGTGCAAAAGGGGAGACGTCGAGAACGTCCAGCCGAACGCAAACTGGCCGTAGTCTTTTTGAATATCTCGTTTCCAAATTTCTTTTCCGTCGAAATCGAAAGCCGTAAGTTCTCCGTTTCCGGTGAAGAAAATGACTACTTTTCCGTCGGTTGTCGGAGACGGGCCTGAGTAAGTGCTTTTGGGATCTTTGCTGACGCCTTCGCCGAATTTTTTCGACCAGACGACTTCACCCGATTTTGCGTCGACTCGCATTGCGATGATGCCGTTTTCCTTTTCATCTGCTGATGTCAGGAAAATTGCGTCGCCTGAAACGATTGGAGTGGAAGCTCCTACGCCGGGAAGTTCAGCTTTCCACTTCACGTTTTTTGTCCGCGAAAAGCTGGAAGGAAATTTGCCTTCTTCTGAAGAAGCTCCGTTGTGATTTGGCCCACGCCAGTTCGCCCAGTCGTCGGCGTGGAGAATCGGTGAACCCAGCAGCGAAAGTGTCGCCAGCGAGGAAAGGAAGAAGTGAGAAGTTTTCATGAAATGTGGATATCGAAATCGGTGAAGGGAATTTTCGCGGCTGGGCCGGAAGTGTCAAGCATTCCGAAGGGCGTGATTGGACGGAGTTCCGCTCTTCGATCGAACCCTGTTGATTCATCGAATCAACCCTATTAGATCGTAAAAAAGTTGATTAAAGCTCCACCATTTTCCCCGTGCGAAAGGCTTCATCAGCCGCCAGGACAATGCGCAGGCTATTGACCGCATCAAACATGTGATCGCTCAAATCCACGTCGTTCACGATGGCATCGAGAAACACTTCCTGCTCCAGCGCACACAATCCGTCGTGGTCGGGCTCGTCTTCGCAGCTGATAATCTCATCGGGCTTGGTGAATTTGTTGTCGGCACCGAGTTCCGAGTGATGAAGCTTCAGGCTTTCCGTTTTGGTGTGGCTTTCGACATCATCGCTGTCCTTGCCGGATTCATCGACGCCACCGATTGAAACACAACCTTTCGGGCCAACGACGTCTTTTACGAAAAACGCAACTTCGCTCATCATCGGGCCCCAACCGGCTTCATACCAACCGACGGAACCGTCTTCGAATGTGACCTGAAGCTGGCCGTAGTTGTACATGCCTTCGTTCAACTCCTCGCTGAGTCTTGCCCCGATTGCGCTGACACGGATCGGTTTAGAGCGCGTCATCTGGCACATCACATCGACATAGTGCACCCCGCAATCGACGATCGGAGACATCGAATTCATCAGGGCCCGGTGGGTATCCCACATGTCACCGGAGCTTTGCTGATTCAAATTCATCCGCATGACCAACGGCTTGCCGAGCGTCTGAGCGACTTCGATGAATTTCACCCAACTTGGATGAACTCGCAAAATGTAGCCGACCACCAACTTTCGATTTTCTGCTTTGGCTGCCTCGACAATTTCCTGGGCTTCTTCAACCGTGTTTGAAATCGGCTTTTCGAGAAAGACGTGACATCCAGCTGCGAACGCCTTTTTTGTGTAATCCGCATGCGTGTCGGGATAGGTGTTGATGGAAACGGCATCCGGCTTTGTTGCAGCGAGCGCTTCCTCGTAATTGGAAAACTGAGGATAATCAGTTTCTAAAATTTCGAGCAATTCCTGACGTGATTTCTCGCCACGGGAAACGACACCGACGATTTCGAATCCGTCCATCGCGTGATACGCTTTGGCGTGGGATTTACCCATGTGACCGCATCCGACGACGAGAATCTTGACTGGAGATTGAGACATGCGTGAAGTTTCGGCATGTGTGCCCGTGAGGCAACGAATTTTCGTTTAGATTTGCGTCATGTATATGCGCGACGAGCCAGAATAAAAGCGGGATTGTCTTTTCCGCCGATATTTCATAAAACGAGATTCGAAATGCGAAGCGTCTTCCAATTAATTTTTGAGAATCCCATTTATGCTGCCGTGACACTTGTTTTGTGGGGTGCCATTTCAGGAGATGCAGCGGACACCGACCGACTGGTTCGCGAAACCGAACCGCTTTCCCCCCAACAAGAACAGAATGCGTTGCATGCTCCCGACGGTTTTGAAATTCAACTGTTCGCGTCTGAACCCATGATCAATAAGCCGATTAATCTGGCTTTCGACGACCGGGGGCGGCTGTGGGTTTCTTCGACGGTTGAATACCCTTATGCGGCAAAACAAGTTCGCTGGTCTGATAAATTTGGATCGCGAGTCGCCGATAGCCGCGACGCGATCAAGATTCTTGAAGATACCGATGGCGATGGCCGGGCGGATTCAGCGATTGATTTTGCGGATGGATTGAACATTCCAACAGGCGTGTTGCCATGGCACAAGCCGGAGCACAAATCCGGCTGCATCGCGTGGAGCATTCCAAATATTTGGTATTTCGCAGACACAACAGGCGATGGAAAATGCGACCTTCGCGAAGTGCTTTTTGGGCCGATGGGTTTTGAAAAAGATACCCATGGCATGTGTTCGAATTTTCGGATGGGCCATGATGGTTGGGTGTATGCGACCCATGGGTTCAACAACACTAGCCGTGCGAAAGGACGTGATGGTCACGAGATCGAATTGCATTCAGGAAATGTGTTTCGGTTTAAGACCGATGGTTCGCGGATCGAAATTTTCACACGCGGGCAGGTGAATCCTTTTGGCCTCGCGTTTGATCGACGGGGAAATCTTTACAGCGCAGACTGTCATTCCGCGCCGATTTATCAGCTGCTGCACGGAGCGACCTACCCGCATTTTTCAAAACCTGAGCCGCCCCTTGGATTTGGTCCCACTATGATTGAACACACCCACGGATCGACCGGAATTTGTGGGATCGTTTATCTCGATCAAAATGTTTGGGGGGCTGATTTCAATGATCATATCTTAATCGGAAATCCGGTGAATTCGAAGGTGAACCATGATTCGATTCGATTTGTCGGCACGACCCCCATCGCAACCGAGAAATCCGATTTCATCACCAGCGACGATCCTTGGTTTCGGCCGGTCGATCTCCAAATTGGGCCGGACGGAGCGCTCTACGTTGCTGATTTCTACAATCGAATCATCGGTCATTACGAAGTGCCGCTCGATCATCCGGGGCGGGATCGAGAGCGTGGCAGGATTTGGCGGGTGGTGAAAAAGTCCGGAGTGAATGCGCCGGTTTCGCCAATCAAAATCGAGACCGTTAGTGATCCAATTTCTGATTTAAAAAGTGATGACCTATTTCGCGTTCGGACGGCGGCGACTGCGATGCAACATGAGCCGATTGTCGAAGCAATTCGTCCTCTGCAAGTCGCATTGAAAGCCACACCGGCAAGTGATACCCATCTCCGTTACGTTTTGAAATTGGCGCTTCGCCAGCATCTGTTGCTTCCTGATGGTTTGAAAATTGTTGAGCGCCGTGATCCCGAAATCGAGAAAATTGCTCTCGACATACCGACTGCTGAAGCGGCTCATTACCTCGCTCATCTTGGCCCGACGAGTGATTCAAACCGGATCACTCACATTGCCCGATACGGTTCGGATGAAATTCGGAGGCTGCTGATTCGAGTGCAGCAAATGCCGACGATGCCTGCGACCGCTTATACGGATTCGCTACGCAATATCGTTCGCGGATTCGAAGAAGCCGGAGTTGATCCGTATCATCCTGAACTCGTAAATTGGGCAACAAATCTGGCGCCTACGCTTTTGAAAAATCGTAATTCGCAGGGAGTGGCCGACTGGAATCAGATTAAAAACGCCGGTTCAGAATCTCCGTGGATTCTACAACAACGGATCTGTGGCGACGGCCAGGAAGTAGATGTCCTTTCGAGTTTGAGGATAGGAGATTTAAAACCGGAGCAGCGAACGGGAACCATTCGATCCAACGAATTTGTTGCCCCCGATACGCTCAGTTTCTGGATTTGCGGACATCGCGGGAATCCTGCGAACCCCGCTCACGAGAAAAATTTCGTGCGTCTCATCGATGCAGAAACCAACACCGAAATTCAGCGCGCCTTTCCCCCGCGTAATGATGTTTGCCAGCTTGTGAAATGGGACTTGAGTGCCCACGTAGGAGCACAAGCGCGACTCGAAATTGTCGACGGCGATGATGGCGGAAGCTTTGCCTGGCTAGGGATAACGCGGATTGATCCGGCTGTAATTTCAGTGAAGAGCTTCAATAAGTCAGCGAATTATGACAAGGCATTGAGTTTTTTGGCTGACTACTTGAAGGTTGTGGCCCCCGCCGATCTACGCGAGCAGTTGAAGCCATTTTTACCCGCGGGACCGGCACCGCCGCCACGTGAGATTTTCGAATCAGATCGCAAAATACTGGATGAGTTGATCACAGGTCGAATAGCGAATTTTGATTCGAAAAATGCGGATTCTGAAAAAGGAAAAGTCGTATTCAAAACGCACTGCGCTGCTTGTCATCAAATTGAAGGCGAGGGCGGTTTGATCGGCCCGCAGCTGACGGGTATCGGTTCTCGTGGCGCAGATCGTTTGGCCGAAGACATCCTCGATCCCAATCGAAATGTGGACGCAAATTTCAGGATCACGACGCTGACGCTGAAAGATGGAACAACGAACGCTGGATTTCTTACAGGTGAACGTGGGGAGATGATTCAGCTAATCGACCCCGCCCGGAAAATTCACCGATTTCAGAAATCCGACGTCGAAAAGCGGGAGCAATCATCCATGTCGTTGATGCCCACCGTTTTTGGTCAAACAATTCCTGAAAAAGACTTTCACGATTTGCTCGGATTTCTTTTGGGAGCAGGGCAAGAATGAAACGAATTTTTAAAAACTGGCCGTGGTTTTTGGTTCTGTTCGGGCTGGCTGCTTCGATTGGCTTGTCGGCGCGGAGTTGGGATACCAGTGGATCTGGTCAATTTTCCGTTACAGAAAGAGGGGCCGTTTTTCACTTTTTTTACGAAAGGTTCCTCCCTTCAGGTCAATTTTTCAAAAACCCAACATTGCTATTATTTCGGGGCGAGCAAGCCTCGTGAACCGGGCGATGGTCATTCACGGCCATCTTCAGTTCGCTCTCCGGTTCCAGGCTTCCATAAGATCGGGATTAGTGATCGCAGCCGGGAATCGCAGGTAATCCTTGGAAAATTCTCACTCAAGCGAGCCAAGGGAAATCGAACGGGGTTTTACCTGACCCTTCCGATTTGGTTCATCCTGTTCGGTGGATCGCTGACGCCGCTGGCGATCTGGTGGTGGGCAAAAAAAATGGCTGCGAAAGGAGGTTAGTTAGCCAAATCATCACCCGCCCTGAACTGGCGGCATCAGAGCGATTTCCTGACCTTCCTTGATTGTAGAATTCTTGTCGGCGTATTCACAATCGACCGCGATGAGAAGCTTAGATTCCCAATCGCGAAGCTTTGGGAATTTCTCGTAAAGCGTGGTCAGTAACTCAGTGACGGTGGTGCCGTCGCCAGAATCGGGAATTGAAACCTCGATTTCGGAATCGCCGACGATGTCCTGCAGCAGGGAAAAAAACAGCACGCGGACAGTCATCGTTTTCAGGCTTCGTGGGTGTAAAATTCGGGTTTCAACACACCTATTTCGGGCAGGTTCCGATACTCGCCATTGTAGTCGAGACCATAGCCGACGACGAATTCGTTCTCGACTTCGAATCCATAAAAGTCGGCTTCAATTTTCTCGGCGCGGTCGACTTTTTTTGAAAGCAGCACGCAACTTTTCACCGAAAGCGGGTTGCATTCGTCGCGAAATCGATTGGTGATCGCGTGCAACGTGTGGCCGGTGTCGAGAATGTCGTCGAGGACGATAACGTGGCGGTCTTTCAAATCCGGCAGTCGATTTTCGTTAAACGTGATCGTTCCGCTGCTCTCGGTGCCGCCGTGATAACTCGAGACGGAGATCGAATCGACCTTCATCGGGAGATGAATTTCGCGGATGAGATCGGCCATGAAAAGCATGCCACCCTGCAAAATCGTGACGATGGTCAGCTGCCGCCGGTCTTCGTATTCGGCGGTGATTTGAGCTCCCATTTCGACGAGGCGGGCTTTGATTTCCGCTTCAGTAAAAAGAAGGCGCTCAAGGTGATCGTAGAGCGGGCGGGTTGCGTCGTTGCGAGGTGCGTCCATGGTAGTGTTGGAAATTTGATAGCCGCAAAAAAGCTCAAAAGGCGCAAAAATTTGGATTCTTGGTTTTTGGTTTTTTTCGAACCAATAGGGTATGTTCGTCGAACATACCCTGTTGCTTCGTTTTGGTGTTTCGAACTGATAGGGTTGGTTCGATGAACATACCCTATTGGTTCGTGTGAGTGAAAATCAGTCGGCTTTTTTTGGAATGACGAGTTTTGGTGGGCTGTCGTCGGCGACTGGATCGACTTTTTTCAGCTGCACGTCGGCGACTTCTTCTCTTTTGGCGAGCGATGGAGGATCGTCGTCGGAGCCGTCTTTTTTCTTCAAAACAGGGGATGCGTCGGGATCGGCTAAGGCTGCCGCTTTCCGAATCAGCGTGACGCCTTTGGAGTTTTGATCAAGTTCCGCAGCTTTTGATTCTGCGGTTTCCGCTTCGGGTTCAGGTTTTGCTTCTGCCTTAGGTGAAGGAGATGCAAGTTTCCGCGGGGCGAGCTTCACAGCTGGCTTTGGTTTTTCTTTTTCTCCTGCCGGTGTTGGCGTGGAATCTGTTTTGGAGGCGCTCTTTTCGTCTGCTTTAGGAGTTGGCGAGGCGAGCTTTCGCGGAGCAAGTTTGACAGCAGGTTTCGGCTTTTCCTCGACAGCTGCTTTTGGCGTGGGCGGAGCGAGCTTCCTCGGCGCGAGTTTAACGGCTGGCTCAGGTTTTTCTTCGACAACTGGAGCAGGCTCTGGTTCAGCAATGACAGCTTTCGGTTCCGGCTTTGGAGCAGATTTTGGAGCGGGTGGTGCGAGTTTCCGAGGAGCGAGTTTTACCGCTGGTTCTGGTTTTTCTTCGACAACTGGAGCAGGCTCTGGTTCAGCAATGACTGGTGTTGCATGTGGTTCGGCCGCTGATTTAGGAGTCGGGGCTGCGAGTTTGCGGGGCGCGAGCTTCACGGCTGGCTTCGGCTTTTCTTCCGTTACTGGTGTCGAGACCGCAGAGGCAGGAGATTGTAACTGTGCACTGGGTGTGACGAATCCCTGTTTCTTCGGCGCGAGTGGTTTTTTGGAGAGACTTGCGGTTTTGGCGCCGATTGCTGGCGGCGTGGGATTTTGCAGAACAACCGTGGGTGCCGCCGCTTCAGCTACAGTAGGACTTCCCGTCGCAACGGGAGCCGGAGGAGTTGCGGTTTTTACAGCTAGTTTTTTCTTCGGCAATGCCAGCTTCTTTTTGGCCAGTTGTGTAACAGGGACTACAGCCACTGCGGGAGTGGCACCTTCGCGCATGTATTCTACTTTTACTGCTTCGCCAAGCAAAAGGTCGTCTCCATGATTAAGTTCAACTGCTTCCCCAGCTGAAATGCGGGTGCCGTTTACTTTGGTGCCGTTGGAGGAACCCATCTCGGTGATGGTGTAGCCGGTCTCCGTTTGAAGAAGCTCGACGTGTTTGCCGGAAACTTCGGCAATCAGAATCTGAATCTGATTGTCGGGGTGGCGACCGACGCCGATTTTTTTGGCATCGAGCACGTATTGAATCGGCTCTTGATCGGCGAGTTTTACGATGAAATTGAAAGTTTGGGCCATAATCGCGGGGCCGCGAACTTAGTTAAATCTTTTTAAATTTTCAATCAGTATCAGGCTCTTTTGCTGTTTTTTTTGAAAATTTCCCCCGACAGGTTTCTGAGCAGAATTTCCCAAAGGATTCTTCGCATGATTCGCAGATGAAGGTCTGGGCATTGCACTCGGCCCATCCGCAGTTGCGATAGCGGGGGCTGGGCTGGTCACAATGGGTGCAGTGGGAGATGATTGCGTGGGAATCGGTGTGATTCACTTCGACCCCAACGCGCTCGTCGAAAACGTAGCAGAGTCCGTCGAAATTTCGTCCACGGGTGGCGGGGTCGTGGCTGTAATTGATGATTCCGCCGTCGAGCTGGTAGACGTCGTCGTAGCCGGAATTTTTGATAAAACCGGAGAATTTTTCGCATCGAATTCCTCCCGTGCAGTAGGTCAGGATCTTTTTGCCTGCGAGAGCGTCGGCGTTGTCGTCGAGCCACTGGGGGAAGTCGCGAAAGTTTCCGACATTGGGGCGGAGAGCGCCTTTGAAATGGCCGAGTTCGCTTTCGTAATCGTTCCGCGCATCAATCAGGACGGTGTTTTCCTCCTGCATCGCATTGTAAAAATCGATCGGCGCAAGGTGAGTGCCGGTTGTTTTGTTGGGATCGATATCGGCTTCGTTAGGCAAGCCAAGTCGAACGATTTCATGACGAATTTTGATCGAAAGTTTTGGGAAAATGTGGCCTTCGCCGCAGGGATCAATTTTAAACGGCATGTCAGCCGTGAATGGATCGGCATGAAGCGCTTCGATGTAGGCTTCGGTGTTGGGGATTGTTCCGGAGACAGTTCCGTTGAGACCTTCATCGCCAATTAGGATGCGGCCACGCAACTCAAGCCGCTCGCACAGCGTCCGGTGATCGGCGAGATATTGTTCGGTGTCTTCAATCTTCCCATACTGATAGTAGAGGAGGACTTGGAAGGGTTCTGGAATGTCGTTATCGATGTCCGAATTGAACCACGAAATTTGCGGATCGCAACGGTTCAGGAATCGGGGTTTGCGTCGGCTTTTTCCTTGAGTAAGAGTTTTGTGTGCCAAAAAAACCAAAAGAGCTGAAGGGCAGTTACCTGCTGCTAAACAGTGAGAAAGTGCTGAAAACCGTTCAGGAATTGGCGGTGCGGATTCGTGAACGCTTTCCTGAGTCGAGTCTCTTCCTGGTCTGCGCGGAACTGGAAACGGTGTGTTCGCGCAGCCGAGAGCGGATTGATTGGATTGCTCAGCCGATCTGGCCGCTTCGAATTTTGCGTTATATGTTGGTCGCTATAGCGCTGATCGGTGTTGGCTTCACGATATACGCGCTGCAAGTTGATCAAAGTGCAGGGGAATTGGAACTGACGGATTGGATTCAAACCCTCGAAGCAGCCCTGAATGAGGTGGTGATGCTGGGTTTCGGAATTTTGTTTGTCTGGGGCCTGGAAGGACGTCTGAAGCGTCGGCGTGCCATGCGGGCACTGCATGAGTTGCGTTCGATCGCCCATGTGATCGATATGCATCAGCTGACGAAGGACCCCGATCGATTGGATAAGAACCGCCCAAACACGGAGTCGTCTCCCGCATTGTTAATGACGGCGTTTAATCTGCGTCGCTACCTCGATTATTGCAGTGAGATGCTGAGTTTGGTTGGCAAGGTTGCCGCATTGCATCTGCAAACGCTGGATGACGCAACGGTTGTCGCGACCGTGAATGAAATCGAGGATTTGACCACGGGCTTGAGTCGGAAGATTTGGCAGAAAATCGATATGCTGCGGGGGAAGGAGTGATTTTCGAACGAACCCTGTTGATTCGATGAACAGACCCTGTTGGATCGAATTTTTTCGGATTCCCGTTCATTCCCAAAAACGCTCTGAAATTCCCGTTAGAAAAATGCGAGTAAAGGGAGCGGGAATTTGAAGGAATTAATTGGAATTTTCGGGAAGCAAAAGTTCAAATTATTTCGCGGCTTGATTCGAAATTTCACCACTTTCACGTGTCCCAAATTTGGTTGAGGAAATTCTGCGGCTCTGTTATCGTTGCGGCTCGAATTTTCAATTTTCTAAATTTTTTATGAGCAATAACATCGAATCTGTCCTGAATGAAGACCGCGTTTTTGAGCCATCGGCTGAATTTTCTGCTGGCGCCCACATTAAGTCGGTCGAAGAATATGAAGTGCTTCATGCGCGTTCGATCGAAGATCCTGATTCGTTTTGGGCTGAGCAGGCGGGCAATTTAAAGTGGCAAAAACCCTGGGATAAGGTGCTGGATTGGTCGGATGCGCCGTTTGCGAAGTGGTTCGATGGCGGAAAAATCAACGCGTCTGAAAACTGTCTCGACCGTCATGTGGCGGACGGAAAAGGGGATCAGGTCGCGATTCATTTTGTGGGAGAACCGGGAGATACGCGGGATATCACTTTTTCCGAGCTGCTTGCTGACACGTGTAAATTTGCGAACGCATTGAAAAACCGGGGAGTTCAGAGCGGCGATCGTGTTTTGATCTACATGCCGATGGTGCCGGAAGCGGCGGTTGCGATGCTGGCATGCGCTCGGATCGGTGCGGTTCACTCAGTGGTGTTTGGTGGATTTTCAGCTCAGTCGATTAAGGATCGTCTCGAAGATTCTGAGGCGACGGCGATCATCACGGCAGACGGCGGGTGGCGTCGGGGTGGGGTGGTTCCGCTTAAGAAAAATGTCGATGATGCGATCGAAGGAGATGATTCGATCAAGACCGTTTTTGTTCTCAAGCGTTGTGAAAATGAAATCACGATGACAGAAGGACGCGATGTGTGGTGGCATGAGGAAACGGCTGATGCGAGTGATGAATGCGAACCGGAAGGTTTTGATGCGGAGCACCCGCTTTTCATTCTCTACACGTCTGGTTCGACCGGAAAGCCAAAGGGAATTCTGCACACGACCGGCGGTTACATGACTTACACAGCGACAACGTTCAAATACGTTTTCGACCACAAGCCGGAAGACGTTTTCTGGTGCACCGCGGATGTTGGCTGGATCACGGGTCACAGCTACATTGTTTATGGTCCGATGGCGAATGGCGCGACCCAGGTGATGTATGAAGGCGCTCCGAATTTCCCGGATTGGGATCGTTTTTGGGAGATCGTTGCGAAGTATAAAGTGTCGATTTTCTACACGGCTCCGACGGCGATTCGTGCGTTCATCAAAGCGGGGGATCACCATGTCGACAAACACGATTTGAGTTCGCTGCGACTACTCGGAACCGTCGGTGAACCGATCAATCCGGAAGCATGGATGTGGTATCGCGAAAAAATCGGCGGCGGCCGTTGCCCGATTGTTGATACGTGGTGGCAGACTGAAACTGGCGGCATTATGATTTCTCCAATCCCGGGTGCGATCCCGACAAAGCCGGGCACCGCGACTCGTCCGTTTTTCGGAATTGATACCGCAATCTTTGACGAAAGCGGAATCCCTTGCGGTCCGAATGAGGGTGGAAAGCTCGTTATTCGTAAACCGTGGCCGGGAATGCTCCGCACGATTTACAAAGATCCTGAGCGTTTCAAAGAAACCTACTGGGGTGAGTATGGTGAAAATATCTATCTCGCTGGTGATGGCGCGCGCACGGATGAGGGCAAGAATTTCTGGATCGTAGGACGTCTCGACGACGTGCTGAATGTGTCTGGTCACCGACTCGGAACTGCCGAAGTTGAGAGCGCTCTGGTTTCTCACGATACCGTGGCGGAGTCAGCCGTGGTGGGGCGTCCGCATGAGATCAAAGGCCAAGCCGTGATCGCTTTCGTGACTGTGAAAGAGGGAGTGGAAACAACTGACGAGCTGAAAGCTGAATTGCGAAACCATGTCGGTACTGAAATTGGCGCGATCGCCAAGCCTGATGCGATCCTGTTTGCAGACAAATTGCCGAAGACTCGTTCGGGCAAGATCATGCGTCGTTTGCTGAAAGAAATCGTCGCCGGCGGTGAGGTGAAAGGTGATACCACAACGCTTGAAGACATGGATGTCGTTGATCAGCTGCAAGAGGAGTTTCAGAAGACTTTTGGTGCTTGATTGAGTTGGTATCGAAATGAAGCCACCTTTGCTGCCTTCTGAAAGAAAGGCAGCATTGAGTCCAAGTCGCGGGCTGATTGTTCTCTTCATTGTTAGGGGGCTTTCAGAAGCGCAGCTTAATGAACTTGCGGACAGTCTGGAACGATTGCGGGCAACAAACGATTCATTCGTTTCTGCGCTAAAGGTCGATTACCAGATGAGTTCAAAACTTCTTGAGGAAATTAGTGAAGAAGGGATCGACGTAAAGAACCTCACCGATGGTGGTGAAAGTTCTGAAGAGGCGCAATCGTTTATGGCTGCGATGTTTAAAGAAAATCGAACGCGGTTAGTTCTTGCGGATGTTTGCCGGACTACTGTCTCAGAAGTCGAGTTTCCACGGAAGGATTCAACGAGAAATATGGTTGAAGAGCATGTTTCAACGAGTCGTGAAAATATGGTGAAATTGTGGCTCTCGGGAAATATTTCCGGGAACATTCTACTCTCACTTTTACTTCCGCTTACGGATGGTGTTTCGGACCGATTTGCGCAGAGTAAAACGGATCATAATATTTTATTCCTACAAGTTGCCGCTGAAAGATTCCGACTGAAAAATGAGGCTTGGCCAAAGAACTTGGACGAATTGGTTCCCGAATTCATTGATGCTATTCCGGTTGATTTTATGAACGGTGAGCCGCTTCGATACAATTCTGAAACGCGATGAATTTATGGAGTGGGGCGGGATTTTTTGGATAACAAAGGCGAAATCGATCCTGAACGCAGAGGGCCATTTCGAGACTTTAAGGAACCGATGGTTGAACTCGATCCCACTCTGGAATCGGACCTGGAGTAATGTTGTGATTGGAACGCAATAATGTGCATTGCGCCATTGTCAGCTATTCGATACGTTCGTGATGATGCGTTTCTCCTGCCCGTCTCTAACTACTTTAATCCTCGCTCTTGCTGCGGCATTTTCTACGTCTCACGGCGAAGACTCAGCAATCGATTTCAGCCGCGATATCCGGCCGATTTTGTCGGATCAGTGTTTTGTGTGTCATGGGCCAGATGAAAAGCACCGAAAGGCGAAATTACGGCTCGATACAAAAGAAGGGGCAACGGTTGATCACGATGGCGTTCGGGCAATCGATTTGGAAAAGCCGGAAAATTCGGAGATTTTGTATCGCATTTTTTCGGATGATGAAGATGACATCATGCCGCCACCGGATTTCAATCGCACGCTGACAGCAGAGCAAAAATCACTGTTGAAACGGTGGATCGAAAGTGGTGCGCAATGGGAGGAACACTGGGCATTCGAATCGCCGAAGATTGAGACTGCCGAAGAACTAAGCATTGATCAGTTTGTCGAAAAACGTCTGACGAAAGAAGGGCTCAAATTTTCTACGGAAGCAGATCCACACGTGCTGATTCGGCGGGTGACGTTTGATTTAACGGGGCTTCCTCCGACTCGTGATGAGGTTTTTAATTTTCTCGCCGCAGCAAAAAAAGACGGCACTGAAAAAGCTTATGAAGCGGTGGTGGATCGACTGTTGGCGTCTCCGCATTACGGCGAGCGAATGGCGCTGGCGTGGATGGATGCGGCGCGATACGGCGATTCCAGCGTGATGCATGCGGATGGGCCGCGTGACATGTGGCCGTGGCGGGACTGGGTGATTTCAGCCTACAATTCCAATATGCCATTTGATCAATTTACGGTCGAGCAGCTCGCGGGAGATCTGATTCCAAATGCGACAGTGGATCAAAAAGTGGCGTCTGGCTTTAATCGAAATCATGCAACATCGGATGAGGGGGGTGCTATTCCTGAAGAGTTGAGAGTCGAGTATGTTGTCGATCGAGTGAAGACGACGGCGACGGTTTGGATGGGGCTGACGATGGAGTGCGCCCAGTGTCACGATCACAAATACGATCCGATTTCGCAGAAAGAGTATTTTCAGTTCTACGCCTATTTCAACAATACGTCAGATCCGGGGATGCAAACGCGGAAGGGGAATCAAGCGCCCGTGGTTGAAGTCGTTGATCCCGTTCGTCAGGAAAAAA
Source organism: uncultured Verrucomicrobiales bacterium (assembly GCA_937891465.1). Taxonomy (GTDB): domain Bacteria; phylum Verrucomicrobiota; class Verrucomicrobiia; order Verrucomicrobiales; family DEV007; genus JABDJT01. Next base: position 61,319 of record CALAHF010000054.1, read on the forward strand.
TTACGGCAGCCGAAAAGGCTGTGACCGAGTCGGACAAGAAGTTGGCCGCTCATCGGGCCGCTGCAAATCCAGCTTTTCAAAAATGGTTGGCCGAAGCTCGTAAAAAGAGTGCGGGTGCCGAAAAGTCGGTCGAGCCAGATAGATTAGCGCATTGGTTTCCTTTCGATGAATCGGATAAAAATTCTGTGAAAAATGCCGCTACGGGAACGGTGGGGACTTTGGTGAAAGGTGGGAAATTTGAACTGACCGATCGCAAAGGAGCTACCGGAAAAGCGCTTAAGCTTGATGGGCGTACCGCGTATGAATTCACGAGTTTTCCAGATTATGAGGCAGACAAGCCATTCACATTTACAGCTTGGTTGAAAATGCCGAAGAATGCCGGTGGATCTGTTTTCTCACGGATGGATGTCGCGAATAGCCATCGGGGATATGACTTTTGGCTGCAAGGCGGATCAATTGGATCCCACATCCTGAACGCGTTTCCTTCGAACGCGCTGAAAGTGGTAAGTGTTGAGAAACTGAAGCCGAATACCTGGCAGCACGTTGCGATTGCCTATGATGGAAGTAAGAAAGCGGCCGGGATCAGGATTTATATCGATGGGAAATTGGCGAACAACAAAGTTGAACAGGATGTTCTGACGGGAACAATCATCACGGAAAAATCGGTCCCATTCAAGATTGGAAGTCGCAGTGCAGGTGGAAATTCAAAAGGCGAAATTGATGATCTGAGAATTTATTCAAAGGCACTCACTGGGCCGGAGATCGCGAGCACAAAAGGGGATCCCATAGGTGGTTTGCTTTCGACCCCGGGAGATCAACTCACCGAAGCCCAGAATGAATTGCTGAAAAATCACTTCTTTACCAACCAGGATGCAGCTTACAAAAAACTGACTGCTGCCCATGGTAAACTGACGAAGGCGGTTGCTGATCTCAAGTCGAAGCCAACGACGTCAATGGTGATGCAGGATAATCCGTCGAATAAGATGCGGATGACGTATCGGCTGGAACGAGGGCATTATGAGTCGCCTGATAAAAGCGAGGAGATCAAAGCTGGAGTGCCTGCCGCATTGCCACCGCTGCCGAATGAAGCGGCACCAAATCGCTTGTCTCTTGCAAAATGGCTCACGACCGGGGGGAATCCGCTGACTTCCCGAGTTGCTGTTAATCGCTATTGGATGCTATTTTTCGGCGAAGGCTTGGTGCGAACCGTGGAAGATTTTGGAAGCCAGGGGATGCCGCCGACGCATCCTGAATTATTAGATTTCCTTGCTGTTGATTTTGAAAAATCGGGGTGGGATGTGAAGCGAACATTGAAGCAAATGGTGATGTCGCGGACGTATCGCCAAACCTCGCGGACAACCAATCAACTTGCTGAGCGCGATCCTGAAAACCAGCTGCTCGCTCGCGGACCGCGATTCCGATTGCAAGGGGAATTCATTCGTGATCAGGCACTGAGCATTGCCGGCCTCTTGAATAACCAAATCGGCGGGCCGGGTGTGAAACCCTATCAGCCTACGAATATTTGGAATGAAGTGAGCTTGAACGGTGGACTGAAATATCAGCCGGACACCGGAGATAAGCTATACCGCCGCAGCATGTATACCTATTGGAAGCGCAGCTCGCCGATGCCGAATATGGTGATCTTCGACGCGCCAAGTCGTGAAAAATGCATCATGAAACGGGCGCGTACAAACACGCCGCTTCAGGCACTGGTGACGTTAAACGATCCGCAATTTGTCGAAGCGGCCCGGATTTTTGGTGAGCAAATTTTGCGCGAAGGCGGAAAAACCGAAGCCGATAAATTTGCCTACGCTTTCGAAATTGCGGTCTCTCGGAAGCCGACCGAGACCGAGGTCGGTGTGTTGAAAGATGTCTTAAGCGAACAGCGCTATCGCTTTAAAGGAACTCCTGAGACTGCGAAAGAGTTTCTCGCAATCGGAGAAAAGAAATCAGATGAAGCAATCGACCTGACTGAACGAGCCGCGTGGGCCGTGATCGGTCAGATGATTCTGAATCTCGATGAGACGCTGACTCGCGGGTGAAAGTGAGAGGCAGAATTCGAAACAGAGTAGGCAAAGGAATAGGGGCAAAAGAATCAATTCCACTGCCACACAATTCCTCTGCCCTCATTCCTTTGCCTATTCGCCTGATCGTTTTTCTCACTCAGCCGCCAATTCAGCGACGCGTTCTTGGCTGTCTTTGCTGAGTTTTGCAATCGGCATCGTTGCCTGATTTCCTCCGGAGAGTCGAAGGGTAACTTCAGTTTCCGTGCTGGTTACGTAGGTCGCTTGAATCGTTCGACCGCGAGAGGTCCAGGATTCAGGCTGGGGGCGCTTCTTCAATCCTGTCGTTTTCGGAGCAACTCCACGGTGATCAGCCAATGCTGCTTTGATTTTTGTAAAGCCTTCGGAATCCTTCATGTCGAAGTAAGGGACTATTCCCAAGCGGTTTTCGAGTGCCGCATCAAACGCAACAATCACCGGGGTGGGACCGTTTGCCTCATCCGTTGCGATAGCGATTTGCACCACTTCCGGGCATTTGTGAAGATTGAGTCCACTGATGAAGATGATTTCAGAATCATCTTTAATTGCATCGATAGCTACCAAACTGGCAGAATTTGAAGGGCCTCACGTTGAGCCCGGTTCCATCAGCAGGAACGTAACGGCCTTATTTTCCTTAATGGCCTTCTTTTGAACTTTCTCCAAATCCTCCAACTCTTTGACAAAAGACGGGGCAACAAAAGGATCCGCAGCGAAGAGCGAAACTGCTCCGAAGAGACACCCAACTAAAAGGCTGATTTTCATGCACTTACTGGAACCGAGTTGAGGCAGCTTTTCAAGCCTGAACTCTCCATACGACCGCCGGCCGTTTTTACGAACGAATAGGGCGACAAGCTGGCTTTGCCAGCGGTCTGAGGATTCTCGGCAAGCGGAACCGGAAGATAGCCCTAAAACGAAATAATAGGGTGCGTTCGGCGAACGAACCCTGTTGTTTCGAAACGGCTAAACGAACCCATAGGGTATGTTCGGCGAATCGATAGGGTTGGTTCGTTCAGGCGCTATTTCAGGTAGTTCTGCGATTTGAGATACTCTTCGATGCGAGAAACCGTTGCTTCGTAGAGCTTCATATCGAAAATGAAATAGCCGTGCCAGCCGCCCTCGTAATTTACAAGTTCGCTTTGGTTTCCCATTTTTAGCGAGGCTTCATGAAAGTTCTTCGCACCAATGTAGGGCACGACCTGGTCGCCGGTTGCGTGAAAAATGAGTGCGGGTGGCAGACCTGCTTTTACGTGATGGACCGGTGACAATTCTTCCCATCGCTCTCCAATCCGGTCTTTTCCGAAACCAATATCGGAAGTATCGATCACCGGATTCAAGAGCAGCATCAGATCGGGGCGGCAGGAGATATCGAGATTGTCAGTCGACTCATTTACTTCATCAAACACTGCCGTTCCGACCGCGACGTGACCGCCGGCCGAACCGCCGCTGACCACAATTTTGTTCGGATCGATCCCAAGATCAGCGGCGTTCTCTCTCAAATACCGCATGGCAGATCGACCGTCTTTTACGCAATCGAAGACGGTGTTTTTCCCTTTCCCAGTGCGGTTCCACAACCGGTATTGCATTGAAATGGCGACCATTCCCTTTTTTGAAAAATGGTCTGCGAACGAATAAAAGCGGAGTGGTTCGCCGCCCGCCCAACCACCTCCATGGATGAATAAAAAAGCAGGGCGCTTGTCTTTGGTCGGATCGTGTCCCTCGGGATTGAAAACGTGCATTTTCAATTCGCGATCATCGATTCTTTTGTAGATCACTTTCTCGTCCGGCTTGATTTTTGCAGAAGCTGCATCCAACACATATTCTGGCCTCGGGGTGATGACTCCAGTCGGCGCAATAATCTGGGAAGGCCACTTTTCGCTGTGCATGATTGTGTTCGTCGCGACTTGCGCGTCATCCGGAAACTCAATCGTGAGCGGTTTTCCATTCTGCGGGTTCGGTTCGTAAAGGGGGGCGCCGGTGCTCGAAATGGTGACGCGGATGCGGTGCCCTTTGTTGAAAATCTGACTGATCCAACCCACCGGAAATTTTACTTCATGGACCTCGTCCTGCGTCATCAGCACTTCGTGATCGAAGCCATCGCGGTAACGCATTCGCCATGGGTAATCGACCAGCAGGATCGAGCGGCCGTCTGGATAGACATCGCTGATCCGAACAATGACGTCCGTATCTGGCGCGGTTGATTTCACAAAGAGCTTTGCGAAAATTCGCCCCGTCCATTCCACCGGTTTTTCAAGAGGATCGGTCGTGAAGGTGATCACGTCGCTCTGCTCTTCAAACTTCCGCGCATCGCGAGCTCCGGGAAACGACCGCCCCGGGATTTGCATGGGGTTGCGCGGATCGCTTTTGAATGAGGTCGAGTCACCTTCGGCGGTCGGCTTGGTTCTGGATAGTGATCCTTCAGAATTTAGAAAATATAAGGTCTCCTCTGCCTTGGGTGGCCAATCCTGAAGGTCACGCCAGCGATTTTGACTGCCTCCCATCACAAAATAACGAACGGGTGGCGCCGCGACGATATCAGCGGCTTCAGGTTTGCCCTTCAGCCAGTGATCAAACCAGCGAATCATGTGGTCCTCTATCGGCCATGCGGCTCGCCCGGGAAAATTTAGGTCGCCGACTTTATGACCTTTGTTAGTGCGTCCGTGAAGCCATGGACCAATCGCGAGCCACTGATTTCCGCGCGAGTTCTCGCCACCTTGATGCTGACGTCCTACGAAACTCGCGATCGATCCCTGATTCATAAAATCGAACCAGCTGCCAATCGTAAAACACGGCACATTCATTTTATCAAAATGCAGCGAGGCGTCTTCCGCTTTCCAGTAATCGTCGTAGTGCGGATGCTGATACCACTCTTTGAGCAACTCGAGGTTGTCCTTTTGGGTTTGCTCTCCGCCAAATTTCAGAAATCGCCCCGGGCGAGTAGTCCCGCCAATTCGGTAGCCTTCATGATACAAGCTCACGCCCGTATCGATCATGTATTGGCAAACGAGGTGAGGAGGTTGCGTGACCGCGAGATAATTCTGTGCGTAACCTCCTTGCGAACTGCCGAACGTCCCAACCTTGCCATTACACCACGACTGCGTCGCGAGCCATTCACAAACATCATAGCCGTCTTGCAACTCCCCCCATTGCATTGCCCGATAGCCGACCCATTTCCCTTCCGAATCGTGAGTCCCCCGATAGTTCACCAGGGCCACAACGTAGCCAGCCCGCGCCAATCGCGCCGCAGATTCACGCGTTCCGTTTGCACGGAGCGGAGCATAGCGCTGCTCGAAAACAGCTGGCAGCGGTGTATCAACATTTTTTGGAAAATAGACCCACGCCGATAATTTCACACCGTCCCGCATCGGAATCATGATCTGCTTTTCATCAACGCCGGATAGGTCGGGGTCGGCGGCGAATGCTGGAGTGAAACCTAAAACTACTAAAGTGAGGATCTGAAAAAATCGCATCTGCAAAGCCTGATCATTTTTCACAATTTGAACAGTCCGTGATGCCGCACGATGAACCAACGGAGTTTGTTCGAAAATCAGTCATTGAACGGCAAAATTCCGTTTTCTTCGAGAAACGCTTGAACATCCGCCGTGCTCGGTTTTTCAAATGCAGGCTGCATCATGAAACTATGCCCTGCTCCCTCGTAGAGTTTCACCTCAAATTGCTGCCCCATCTCGCGAGCTTTTTTGATGAACGCCGTTTGATACTGAAAAAGATGATCCCGTGTCCCGTGAAGAATGATCGTCGGTGGAAGCGGATCTTTTGTGAGAATGCGGAAAGCTGAGCCTTTGAGCGCGTCCTCAACCGGGTGCAACAGCTGCCAGTCGCGCTCGTTGAACAATTTAAGAATTTCCTGAAACGCAGCGATTTGATCTGCCGGGATTTTCTGCGCCACACCAACTGTCTCAGCCAATTCAAAAAGCGTTTTCCGGTGATCCAGCGGGGTTACATAATCACCCGTCACTTTGTAAAACTCATCAGTGTATTTTTTGAACGAAGGAGCTTCGGTTTCGATTCGCTTTTGAATCTCCCCCGCTTTCACAAACCAAATGTCGATACCATCGAACGCCGGGCAATAGAGCACCAAGACATCCGGACTGCAGGAAACTGAGGTGTCATCGCTTTCATGCTGGAACGCGCGATTGAGATGTGATTGTAGAGCCAAGTCTCCTCCGCCCGAGGTTCCCATCGCCACGATCTTCTTCGGATCAATTCCCAGCTTTTCAGCATTCGCCCGGATAAACCGAATGGCACTTTTCGTATCCGCAACTTGATCTCGGGGCTTGGCCGAATTCGCAATTTCTTCGAGCGTCATCTTCGGGAGATTCCCTGAATTCACGGGTGCTGTTTGCGGCTTGATCACCACCATTCCCAGCTTGCGCAAATGTTCTCTTTGCTCAGGCATGTTGGATCGAAAAATCACAAGCGCAGGACGTTGGTCGGTCGCCTTCCAATTTGACGGATAGTAAATCGACATCTTGCGGCGTGGCTCTTCGAGATAAATCATCGCCCCGATTTTTGCAGTCTGATCCAAGTCGTTTCCTTGCCCCGTCGCAATGATTGGGAACATAATGATCATAGCCATGACGGTCGTTGTCACCGCTCTACGATTCACTTTCGCAATTCCAAAAATTAGTGCTGCGATGATTAGGGCGCCGCCAAAAGTATAGGCCAGAGGTGGTTTGAGCCGTTTTGAAATTTTGAAGACATGTTTTCCGTCCCACAAGAAAGTGGTCCAAAAAATCGAATGCGGAATCTGCTCGAATTCCACCAGTCCACAAATTTTACGGCCGACTCGGAGATACATTCCGTCCCGTTCTTTAACGTCCACATATTGAGCGTTCGCAGTTTGCAGGGGAAGCAACGCTGTAAGCGCGAGCAGGAACAATGACACGCGTGGCTTTATTTGAAATCACGCAAAGATATCCGTCACAACCCGTCCACCTTCTGGTCCTGTTAGGCGATGATCGCGGCCGGCATAGCGGTAAGTCAGATCATTCGGTGGGACGCCTAACAAATGCAAAATTGTCGCGTGAAGATCGCGGAAATGGATTTTTCCATCTACGGCACGGGCGCCCGTCGGATCGGTCGCTCCGTAGGTGAAACCGGGCTTCACGCCTCCACCGGCAAGCCAGAAGGTAAAACCGTTCGCGTTGTGGCCGGTTGCGTTTTTGTCCTTTTCGCCGGGCACGATTCCCGGGCGACCAAACTCTCCGCCCCAGACGACCAGCGTGTCTTCGAGCATGCCGCGTTCTTCTAAGTCCTGAAGCAATGCCGCAATCGGCGCATCCGTCCCGAGGCAGTTTGCTTCGAGATCACGGCGGTGATTTTTATGCTGATCCCAGCTGCCGTGATTTACTTCCACGAATCGCACGCCTGCCTCGAGAAAACGTCGGGCTAACAAACACTGCCGACCAAAATCCGATTCCCGACAGGTTCCGACCGCGTATTTTGCACCCACTCGATACCGATCCAAAACGTGTTTGGGTTCATTTGAAAGATCTAACAACTCCGGTGCTGTCGCCTGCATTCGAAAGCCCAGCTCCATCGACTGAATCACCGCGTCCAACTTTGGGTCATCGCCGCTTCGCTCGTTGTGCTCGCGATTCAACGTTTGAATGAAATCCAGCTGACGGCGTTTCGATTCCGGCGTCAGATGATCGCTCATCACATTTGGAATCGTCGCTTTGCTCATGTCCTCGCCATTCACTCCGATCGGCGTTCCCTGATAAATCGCCGGCAAGAAGGCCGATCCGTAGATCGTTGGCTTCGAAGAATTCAGGCTGATAAATCCGGGGAGACTTTCATTCTCCGTGCCCAAACCGTAATTGACCCAAGCCCCGAGACTCGGTCGTTCGCGAAGCCGGTCCCCCGTGTGAAGCTGCAAAAATGATTGCGCATGAATTCCCGTGTCGCAGTGCATTCCGTTGAGCACGCAGAGCTTGTCCGCATGCTTCGCCGTTTCGGGAAGCAATTCCGAGATTTTTAAACCGCTTTCACCATGATGCAAAAAATTGTAAACCGATCCCGGATGCGGTTTCTTTCCCGTTTGCGGCTTGTGATCAAACGTATCCATCTGAGCGGGACCACCGCTCATGCAGAGAAAAATGACCCGTTTCGCCCGAGCTGGCATTTGAGGAATCCGCGCCGCCAATGAATGTGAATCCGCTCCGACCGCTGAGCGCCCGATTAGTCCCGAAAGCGCAAGCGAACCAAATCCACATGAAGCGGTGGAGAGCATTTGGCGTCTGGAAAATTGCGCGGGTTTCATAAAGAAAAACTTATAATTCTGGGCGACGAAAACAAGTCCGTATTCAAGGATGCCCTAATCTACATACCTGAATTCATTCGCAGCCAGAAGGGCCTGAGCGAGCGTTGACCAACCCTGCTCTTTCGGATCCGTGTTCTCAACGAGATATAGGGCCCCGGCGATTTCAGTTTCAGTCGGTTCGCGATTCAGAGCGCTTTGCCACATTGCGCGTACATTTTCGTTCGATGCTTTCGCCAAATGATCAGCCTGATTTTTTATGAAATCACTGTTTAGCAGAAACAACCCTTGAGTCGGTAACATGGTTTCGTTTCGCTTTCCGGTCACCTTCAATCCGTCGGGGAGATCAAATGCGGCGAGTTCTTGCGGAGGAGAATTGCGAAGGAAGCAGAGGTAAATGCTGCGGTGATCGCTTGGCTTGTGGAGATTGGGCGCGCGGTTTACGAGGATTTCAAGATGACGAATCGGTGAGCCGTCAGCAGGTTCTGGATTCAGGTTTCCTGTGACTTTTAGAATCGCATCGCGGATGGACTCGGCATCGAGACGGCGGCGAGTGTGACGTGAAACCCAAGTGTTCTCTGGATCGGCATCGAGTGACTCATCCGAGGCCAAGCTGTCGAGCTGATAGGCGCGGGACAAGACAATTTCGCGAATCATCGATTTGATCGACCACTTGTGATCGCCGGAAAAACGCGAGGCAAGATGATCGAGCAATTCAGGGTGGCTCGGTTTTTCGCCGTAAACGCCAAAATCATCGGGTGTGCCGATAATGGCTTTTCCGAACAAATGCTGCCAGACCCGATTCACCATGACGCGTGACGTTTGTGGGTGCTTTTTATCCGTGAGCCATTGCGCCAGTTCGCGGCGGCCACTTTTAGACTTATCGATTGTCAGGTCCCCGAGCGTTTTATCAGGGTATGCGGTGAGAACGCCTCGTGGCACGGCTTCCCCGAGCTTCTTTGCGTCTCCTTTCAGATTGATTTTGCAGTTCTGCGGCTCCTTCCGATCCCGAATCCCCATAGCAACCGCCGTACCCGGCGGATAGGAATGCTCTTTCTTTGGACGGGGATAATTCCGCATTTCAAGCTTCTCAGTGTCGACCATCAGTTTCAATTCGTCAGCCGAAGGAGGAACTTTTGGCGGGGTTTTTAGAACATGCAGCGGAGTCGGATCCGCTGTCAGTTTTTCGTTCGCGGCGATCCCATAGAGCGTTTCTGAACTCGTAAAAAACCCAGCCAACGCGTAATAGTCTCGCGTGGGTATTGGATCGAATTTGTGGTCATGACAACGCGCGCAGGCAACACTCAGACCGATGATCCCGCTGGTGACGACTTCGATTTGATCCGCCACGATATCCATCTTGAAATTTGTATTCATCGCCTTCGCCGGTTTTGCGCCAA
>CALAHF010000055.1 GCA_937891465.1 uncultured Verrucomicrobiales bacterium
CTATCTGGCCGGAGGAAGAATCGCCTCCTGGATCTAGCCCCGTTCCGGCTGCGGCCTCACTCATCGGCCAGCCGCCTACGGCTCCAGACCTCTTCGTTCAGCCGCAGGCTGAACGGCTACTATCAACCCCATAAAATAACCAAAAACTCCCACTTCCTCCGGTGTCATAAAATATGGCGCAACGTATCCTCTGAAAATTATAGCCCAGTGTCATTTATTTGTGGCGCAACACGCGGGGCGACGCCGCGAAGCCCCAATAACGAATCAACAGGGCCCGTTCGATGAATGAACAGGGTTTCGTAAAGTCATTTCGATCCAATAGGGTTGGTTCGATGAATCACACCTATCACTTCGTAGAACCAGTCACGTCAGCAACCAGCACTTCGAGGCGATTCGCAAAATCAACCCAAACAGCACGGCCTTCGCCGGTATCATCGACATCTTGGCCCGCGTGAATCGCTGCTTTTAAATGCGGCTCAATCGAAAGCCATCCGTCATATCCGGTCGCTTCCAAGTCCGCTATAATTCGCCGCTGAACGGAATCTTCGTCAACGTGACACGCCACGTAGTCGCCTCCATCCGGGCCGGGCTTCGCGCATTTGATGTGAACATGATCAATATGCTCGCGGCACTTCTGATAGTAATCCCACGTCACCTCGCAATCATTCGCGTGCAGCGAATTATTTCCTGTGTCCATGATCAAACGCAGCGCCGGGCTATTGACCGCTTCTGCTAATTCCAAATAGCCACCTGCGGTTTCACCATATCCGCTGCAATTTTCGTGCGCGAGAATCACGTTTTCACCTTCAGCAATGGTCGCGAGCTCTTTAAGACGACGCACCGTTTCCGCTTTCCAATCAGCACGCGACAGCGCTCCTTCTTCCGGATTCGGATACGACATGATCCGCAAAAACTTCGTATCTGCCTCGCGCATCCGTGGTGCGACCCGTTTTAGCTCATCAATATCGACTTGAAAATCAGATGTAATCGGACGCGCCCAGTTTGCGATCTGCCCGCCGAATCCTGCGACTGAAATCCCCTCCGCCTGCAAAGTATTCCACGCCGCATTCCATTCATCGTCCGTCAGATCGACGACGTTTTTTCCGTCGAGCAACCGAAGCTCAATCGAACTCCAACCGACTTCTTTAAGTGTCGAAATCTGGCCGGCGAGTGACTTTTCCGCCTCATCCGCGAATCCTGTAAATTGAAATGGCATGCCTGAAAATGTCAGCAAGCCCGCTTCACTTCAACCCCGCAGTTCCGTTTTTTTACGTTGGGAAGAAAATCGAGGCGCGGCACTATCCCAGTTCGTAATCACCGTTGATGAAACGAAAGAAAAAATACGATCTGTTCCGCCAGGACGATAACGGAAACGAATTTCTTGTCGGACAGTTTGAGTCCAAAACGAAAGCAGCCGCCAAATTGCAAGAACTTGCAAAAGGCGGCCACAAACAGTTTTACGAGATCCGAACCGCCTTAGAAGCTGTCAGACCTGATTTATGATTCTTCAGTAGCAGCGCTATCGCCTTCACCGCCCTCAACTTCTGGAGCCGGTGTTGTATCAATGGTCTCAGTTGCGGTTGCCTCATCGGTTTCTGCCCCCTCAACTTCTTCTACTTCAACTTCCTCGCCCTCGGTTTCATCCGGAGCAATTCGAGCAACGTCTTGAATCATCTCACCTGCTTTGAGGTTCATCAATTTAACACCTTGAGTGGCACGTCCGATTTTTGAAATACCGGCGCAAGCGATCCGCACGGACTGGCCAGCACTGGTCATCAGCATGATTTCGTCCTCGTCGGTGACACGTAGAGCTTTCACAAGCGGACCGGTTTTTTCGGTGCACTTCATCGTGAGCATTCCTTTTCCGCCCCGACCCTTGGTCATGTATTCAGAGAAAACGGTGCGCTTTCCAAGTCCATTCGCACTGGCGACGAGCAATTGCGCGTCGTCATCAGCAATCGCAAGAGCAACGGTGAAGTCGCCTTCGCGCGGTCGGATTCCACGGACTCCAGATGAAGCACGGCCCATGAATCGAATGTTTGATTCGTGAGTCCGGACTGCGTAACCGCCACTGGTGACAAGACAGATGTCGTCGTCTCCATTGGTCAGCTTCACATCAATGAGTTCGTTTCCTTCTTCGATCTTAATGGCGATGATTCCGTCTTTCCTGAAATTACGGAAGTCAGAGAGCTTCGTCTTTTTCACTTTGCCGGAACGAGTCGCGAAAAACACAAACTGATCGTCAACAAAGGTCGCGTCTTTGTCTTCTTGACCAACGGCCACAATTCGAAGCACAGAAGCAATGTTTTCCTCGGGTTTCAAATTCAACAAATTCTTAATCGAACGACCTTTTGAAGTTCGCGAGCCTTCAGGGATTTGATAAACCCGCTCGATATAAACCCGACCGGTGTTGGTGAAAAACATCAGGTAATCGTGCGAAGTCGCCGCGAAAAGGTGCTCAACAAAGTCAGCTTCTTCTTCGTCAACCGTCTCGCGAGTCTCCATTCCCTTGAGACCTTTTCCGCCCCGAGCCTGAGTTCGGAACTCACTCGAAAGCGTCCGCTTAATATAACCTCGGTTGGAAATGGTGATCACATTCGACTCGTTCGCAATGAGATCGACATTGGCGATTTCACCTTCGTATTCGGCAAAATCAGTCTTCCGTGGAGTCGCCCATTTTTCCTGAATCTCGCGCAGCTCGTCTTTAATGATCTGCAAAACGCGCTCTTCACGAGCAATTATATCGAGAAGGTCTTTGATCGTCTCAAGAAGCTCATCGTAATCAGCCTTGATTTTATCACGCTCAAGACCAACGAGTTGGTAGAGGCGCAATTCGAGGATGTGATTAACCTGAATATCAGTGAGAACGTAGCGGCCCGGTTCGATTTGAAGGCTTGGCTGATCTCTCAGCAAAATTCCCAGTGCCTCAGCAGCGGCAGGATCGAAAGTGTATGCCTTGATTTTCTCCCGTGCTTCATCGCGCGTTTTCGAGTCGCGAATAATCTTGATAAAGTCATCCAGGTTACCAAGCGCAAGCAGATAAGCCTCGAGTTTCTCAGCATTTTTCTCAGCCTGACGAAGCATCCATTTAGTCCGGCGAAGCACAACCTCGCGGCGGTGTTCGATGTAGCAAACAAGTGCGTCTTTTACTGAAAGCAGCTTCGGACGACGATCATCAATCGCCAGCATGTTGGCTGAATACGATGACTCAAGCGCGGTGTGCTTGTAGAGATTGTTCAACACAACCTGAGCACGCGAATCACGCTTCAGATCAACAACAACACGGGTGTTTTCATCCGACTCATCACGAACTGCAGAAATTTCCGGAAGAATTTTCTGATTCGCGAGCTCAGCAATCCGCTCAACCAATCGCGCCCGGTTCACCACATACGGAATCTCCGTGATGATGATTTGCTCCTTGCCGGTTTTGGTTTCTTCAACCGTCGCACGACCACGAACCCGAATCGAACCGCGACCCGTTTTTGAGTATTCCTGAATCCCTTTTTGCCCTAAAATGGTACAACCGGTTGGGAAATCTGGCCCTTTAATCAACAGCAACAATTCCTGATGCGTGATGTCCGGATTATCGATTGTTGCGCAAACGCCATCGATCACTTCGCCAAGATTGTGCGGCGGAATGTTCGTCGCCATACCAACCGCAATACCAGTTCCGCCATTTACTAGCAGGTTCGGCACAGCCGCTGGGAAAACAACAGGCTCCTGGCGAGTTTCGTCATAGTTGGTGACGAAATCGACGGTGTCTTTTTCCATGTCAACCATCAGGACATGCCCCACGTGGGTCAGACGGGCCTCCGTATAACGCATCGCAGCAGGAGGATCACCTTCAACGGAACCGAAGTTACCCTGACCTTGAATCAAAATCTCACGCATCGTCCACGGCTGAGCCATGTTCACCAACGTTGGATAAATCGTCGCTTCACCGTGCGGGTGATAGTTACCCGAGGTATCACCACAAATTTTCGCGCACTTTCGATAATGCTTACCCGGCCCGAGACCGAGGTCATTCATCGCCAAAAGAATGCGTCGTTGCGAAGGTTTTAAGCCATCACGAGCATCGGGCAATGCCCGCGAAATAATGACCGACATTGAGTAGTCGAGGAACGAATTCGACATCTCATCAGCCACGGAAATGGGTTCGATGTGGTTTTCGAGAGGGGCGTTTTCGGGAGTTTCGTCTGCCATGAAATACTAAAGTAAAATTACAAAAAAAGGTCGATCAATTGATCAAAATGAAGGAATTAAACGTCCAAGTTACGAACTGAAAGCGCGTTATCTTCGATGAAACGGCGGCGCGGCTCGACCACGTCCCCCATGAGAATGGTAAACATTTTGTCGGCCTCGACCATGTTGTCATCGTCCATTTTTACACGGAGCAACTTGCGATTTGTTTTCTCCATCGTGGTGACATAAAGCTCCTTCGCGTTCATCTCACCCAATCCCTTAAATCGTTGCAACTGCATGCCGCGCTTTCCGATTTCAGTAACCGTTTCCAAAATCTCAGGAACACTGAAAACTGGATGGGATTTCGCATTATCGCCGTGACCTTCAACCACTTCAAAAAGCGGTTTGTCCTGAGATGCGAAATGCTCAATCGGAAGTCCAAGCTCTGAAAGACGGGCAAGCACCTTCGCAATCGGACGCGCTTCATGAATTTCGATCAAACGACCGCGGCGGGAAACGCCTCGGTCTGCAGCAGAAGTCGCGGCATCACTCTGCGGATCAGGATTCACTTCAGCAGGCTCCTCGCCTTCAATCACTTCGACTTCTTCGATCTCTTTCCGGCCAAAGAGATGCAAATCACGATTCTCAGTCGAGAAATCTCGAAGCTCAGTTTCATCGACGAAATAGTGAACGTGAATGTCGTTTCCTTCGCGAACCTGCACCAAATACTCCGGCAACTTTCCGTCCTGCCCGGCTGCGAGGTAGCTCTCAAAATCACCTGAGTTCCGCGCGATGACGTCGTTGTAACGGCTCAACTTGGAGAGCTTCTCCAAAATCTCGCGCAACGCTTCAGATCCAACCTCGGCCTCGGTTCCGATGATTTTCAGACGGGTATCTTCCGAGCCCAAATCGATCAAAATCTTGTTCAGATCGTCGTCGTCTGCGACGTATTGCTCCTTCTTTTTCCGCGTAATTTTATACAACGGCGGCTGTGCAATATAAACATAACCGGCTTTCACCAACGGCAACATTTGACGGCAGAAAAACGTCAGCAGCAGCGTCCGAATGTGCGAACCGTCGACGTCGGCATCCGTCATGATGATCACTTTGTGGTAACGAACCTTCTCTAAATTGAAGGCTCCTTCTTGATCACCATCACCAATCCCTGCGCCAAGCGCCGTGATCATCGTCTGGATCTCTTTGTTCTGCAGAACTTTATCCAAACGCGCTTTCTCGACGTTAATCAACTTACCTCGAATCGGCAAAATCGCCTGAGTCCGACGATCCCGACCTTGCTTGGCCGAACCACCCGCGGAATCACCCTCCACAATATAGATTTCAGATTCCTTCGGATCACGTGACGAGCAATCCGCCAGCTTTCCAGGCAGTCCGCCGCCGGTCATTGCCGATTTCCGAACCGTTTCGCGTGCTTTCCGCGCAGCTTCGCGAGCACGGGCGGCATTCAGCACTTTCTCGACCAATTTTTTGGCGAGTGCCGGATTTTCCTCAAAATACGCCGTCATCCCTTCGTAAACAATCGAGCCGACAACACCTTCGACTTCGTTATTCACCAGCTTCTCCTTCGTCTGCGAGCTGAATCGCGGATTCGGGTGCTTGATTGAAATCACCGCCATGATGCCCTCACGAGCATCTTCACCTGAGATTGCAGGATCCTTGTCCTTCAGCAATTTGTTAGCCTTCGCGTAAGTATTCACCGCGCGAGTCAACGCCCCGCGGAAACCGGACAAGTGCGCCCCGCCGTCGCCGTTCGGGATTGAGTTCGCAAAACACAAAATATGTTCGTGATACTCGCCCGTGTATTGCAGCACAACATCCGCGTAACACTCATCTTCCAACGTCTTCCCGTCGTCATCGATTTCGACCATCCGCTTCCCTTTCAGGACGATCGGCTGATCGTGCGTGAGCTCCTTATTTTCGCCCATCTGACGAACGAACTCCACAATGCCATCCTCGTAATAAAAGTCCTTCGAACGCTCCGTTTCACCGCGCTCATCGACGAGATGAATTTTCACGCCCGGGTTCAAAAACGCCAACTCCCGAAGGCGGGCCAACAAATAATCGAAATTGAACTCAATTCCGCCCGTAAAAATCGTCGTATCCGGGTAAAACGAAATTTTTGTTCCCGTTTCGTCTGGATCATCCAATTCTCCAATCACCTCAAGCTGCTTCGTCGTTTTACCGCGCTCAAATTCGATCAGATAAACTTTTCCATCACGCCGGACCTCCGCTTTAAACCAATCTGAAAGCGCGTTCACGCACTTCGCGCCAACCCCGTGAAGACCACCGGAGAACTTATAAGCACCCTGACCAAACTTACCGCCCGCATGCAAACGCGTCAGCACCAGCTCAACCGCCGGAATCCCCGACTTCTCATGAATGTCCACCGGAATCCCCCGGCCATCATCCTCAACCGTCAGCGAACCATCCGCATTCAGCGAAATTTTGATGTTGTCACAATGCCCAGCGAGGTGCTCATCAATTGAGTTATCCAACACCTCGAAAACCGCGTGGTGAAGGCCCCGCTCAGTCGCCGGGTCACCGATATACATTCCCGGGCGTTTCCGGACTGCATCCAGCCCTTCTAGCTCGTTAATTTGGCTTGCATCGTAGTCGCCCGTTGGCTTCGGCGGCTCCGCATTCTGATCACCATGTTCTTCGTTATTTTCTGACATATCAAAAGGGCTGAAATCCCTGATCTAGTTGGACAAAACGCCACCACCGATCATATCCAACTACCCTAGAGAGAACTGAGTGGAATTCAACGTATTCGTGACGATTTCGGCAGTTTTTTTATCTTAATTTTCAGGTTTTCCAAACAAAAAAAATCACCCCTGAACTAAAGGTCGAAAATGAACAAAAAAGGCCTGTTTTTCGAACGAATACTATTCGTTCGAAAAGCTGCTTCGATCCTACCCTGTTTGACCGTAAAACACACCAGATCAGCCCTTCAGCGACGCCAAATACGCAATCAAATCCCGCCGTTCCTCATCGCTCAGCGTTCCCGTCAATCCCGCCGGCATCAGCGATCCCACATTGCGTTTTTCGGCAATTTCTTTGTGTGGCAGTGGTTGCGTATTCCCCGAGGCGGTATCCTTAAGAAACAGCACACCATCCTGATCCTTCTCCTGATAGCCGGTAAAGGTCGCTCCGCCCTTCAGCGTGACGCTGATGGCAAAATACCCTTCCTTCATCTGGCGATCGGGAAAGAGGACCGACTCAACAATCAGATCAAGCGGCAGACCTGCTCCCACCGAGTCGAGTGACGGTCCAAGAATCCCTCCTTTACCGCCGATTTGATGACAAGCCGTGCAAGTAAGTTCTACGCGCTCAAAAATTGCTTTTCCGGCCACGACGTCGCCATCTGCTTCGACAGCTTTCACAATCCCCGCCACGAGCTCAGCCGAATATTTTAATCCATCAGTCTGAACGCCTCGCGCTGCATTCAGAACACCAATCAATTTCGATTCAGTTCGTCCAATCCGCTGCAATTCCAGCGCCAGCACCGTCGCCGTTTCAGCATTAAACGAGCCCTCACCGAGTTTCGAAATTGCCGAAGCCAGGGCATCTGCCCCGCCCTTTCGATTCAAAAACGGCGGTAAAAACGTCGCCAGAGAATCTGTCGACTCCGCACCTGCAAGAAACGTCGCCGCGACTTCAGCAGATTTCGAGAGCCCCTCAGGAACCATCGCTAACGCCTCAACGACACCCCGTTTCAGCGTTGAACTAGTCTCTTTCACAGTCGAAATTTCACGCAACATCGGAATCGCATTCTTTCCCCGAATTCGCGCCGTTGCGTGTATTGCCGGAATCCGAATTTCAATCGGCTCCACCTTATTTTTCGCGAAATCTAAAATCGAATCCGCCAGCGGAGCGACCTTCCAGAATCCCGCCAATTCAATGGCAGCTGACCGCACCGACTCATTTTCAGAACCAATCAATTCCTGCAACCGCGGCGCCAACGGGGGCACCGCACGCAACTTCCGCGTCGCCCACGATTCAATCAAACCATCCAAAACTGCCGAGTCAGCGTGCTCCCTCATCAGCAAGTCACGAATGTCGTCAGCAGTGCCAGTCTTCGCCAGAACCTGCGCAAATCGCGCCCGCGTTCCCGGTTTCAAATCAGTAACCGCGAGTTTCGCCGTAGCGATTTCACGCGCATCAGTTCCGCCGATTTTTTCCAAGGCAAACGCGAGATGCTCCGGTTTCGCAAATTCCAACTCGCCCGCCGTTGCCGCTGGAACCCAGTATTCAGCCAATGCGTAGACCGTTTGCTCCAAGGCATAATCGATGGATTTATCCTGCGGATAATCAAGCGCCTGAAGAATGATCGGAAAATGAACCGCACTCTTTTCACTGGCCACCGCCACAATCGCATCCAGCCGAGCCCGCGCAGAACCACCAATTGCTTTGTTGATATCAAGACCGTGAACCCTCGCCTTTTCAGGTTCATTAACGGTAAACTTAGACCGGTCACTCAACTCCCGGCCCTTCGCCGTAATCCGCCACACGCGCCCATGCTTATCATCACGATCGGGATGACGCAGTGACGCCTGATAATGCCCGATGATCGGGTTGAACCAATCCGCCACGTAAATCGCGCCATCCGGACCGATCCGGGTTTCCACCGGACGAAAACTGCGGTGCGACGAAACAAGCACTTCAACCGGCTCGACCTGTTTGTATCCGGCCCCTTCTTGAATCAACGGAAATGCCGTGACTCGATGCGAATAATATCCCGAAACGAGCATGTGATTTTGAATCCAATCCGGCAAATGCGACGACTCGACATACTCCGCCCCCATCGATTTCCCAGGCGTTGAGCCAATGCTTCCAATCGGCGCGAGATTCTTCTGATGCGTCGTCGGAATCAAACCCGGGGTCACGTAAATCAGCTCTTTGTTATTCGATTTCACGAACATCGCTCCCGTTTTATCGAAGCCGATTCCACACGGGTTTTGGCTCGCCAGCGACGGAAAACAGAATGGATCAAGACGCAGCGTTTTCGGATTAAATCGGAAGAACCCGGCCGCCTCGCCGCGAACAATTCCCCACGGCGTTTCAACTCGCGAATACGCGTGAAGCCCCTGAGCAAAATACAAACAGCCATCCGGCCCCCACGTGAAATTTGAAATATTCTGGTGCGTGTCTCCCACTCCAAAACCGGTCAGGACAACCTTTCGAGAATCCGATTTATCGTCGCCATCGGTGTCTTCGAAAAATAACAGGTCCGGCCCCTCACCGACATAAACGCCGCCATAACCGAGCGCGAATCCCATCGGCATATCCAGCCCCTCGACAAACACCGTCGACTTATCAGCGCGGCCATCGTGATCGGTGTCTTCGAGAATTGTCAGTTTATCGTTTACCGCCTGCCCCGGTTTCAGCTGTGCATAGGTCAGAGTCGTCAGCACCCACAGACGCCCCTTCGCATCCCAGTGCATCGCAACCGGATTTGCGATTCCCATCGATTCATCCGCAAACAGATTGATCTCGAAATCAGGGTGAATTTCAAAAGCCGCGAGCTGACCTTTGATCGAGGTGTCCTCGTCTTTCGGCGCAACTGAATCCGCAAACAAAGGTGAGAATATTAGGACCAAACCTGCTGTAAAATAAAACAACGCTTTCATCTCTGCACCTCCTTCCAAATCGCTTCATCCGCTTTTTCAATCAGCGGCGGAATCTTCTCCAACTCCTCCACAAACCAACGGTGCTCCGTATTTTTGTGATCCCGCGAACTCGGAACATGCTGCCGATCCCCAAACAAAAACGCCCAGTTTGTCGGACGGTAGTATTGCAGCCAAAGTTTGTTTTTTTCGCGGATCCGTGCGTGCAGATTTGAGTCTACGCTAACTCCACGAATCGCTTCCCGAAACCCACTCATATCTATCGAAAGCAAAATACCGCGACTGTCTGCCAGTTTCTGAATCGACTCCGTATATTTTGCTAAAACTGAATTCCGTTCATCGGCAAACGTTCCAGCCGGTCCCTCTTTAGAAAACGGCACGGGCCGAAGAAGCGAAATTCGCGGCGAAATTTCCATTAAAGCATCAAGCAATCGCCCATAGGCTTTTTCAAATTCATCGAGCCGGTCCAAACCGTCGAGGGATTCCATTCTTCCAAATCGAAGAACGAAAATTCCCGGTTCCAGTTTTTCACGTTGATCCGGCACGCTCCCTTCGCGGTTATCGCCTTTCACCGTGTAGAAAAACATCGGGCGCTGCTGCCGATAGACTGTATCCGCCGGCCAACTGACATTTCGAAACCGCAGGTTTTTATCAGGAAACCAGAAGTGCAGCGAAATCTCGAATTCGCAGGTTTCGTGCATTTGGTAGACATCCGTGCCGCCCATCAAAGTGATCGTCTCGCCTACATTTGGCGCAATCGCCCCATCGACGAACGGCTTCAGCGGTTCCGTCGGCTTTTTAAAATGCCGCACCAGCGCCAACGAATCATCCTGAGTCGCTGGATCAAAAGCACGTGCCAAATAGCACACGAAAAACAGAGCAACAGAAAATAATCGCATCGAATGAATACTACCGAATCCAGCAGCATATTTCAACACCGGATACCTGCTACAACTTCGAGCATTTCACCAAAATCAAAAACGCGACTCCCACAAACAGCGCCGCGTAACAAATGCATCCAAGACAGTTTTTCCACTGCCCTTCACGAATTTTTTCATCATCGCTGATTGAATTAGTTTCGTCTTTTTCGTGTTCAGTTTCCATTTTTTACGATCCAATAGGGTGCGTTCGACGAACCAACCCTATTGGTTCGTGAAAGTCATTTTTTATCGGCTGATAATTTTTCAACTTTGCCACCGAGCTCTTTGAGTTGCTTTTGCAATTCGGTAAACTGCTTGCGGAGGTCACCAACTTCTTCAGCCTGTTTTTTCCCGCCGATCAGTTTTTGAATGGCAGCGCTCGCGGCTTTTGCTTCGGGAGAATCGGTCTTGGCTGAAAAAGTTTCGAGAACGGGAATCGCGGCGGGATCACTCAGCGTGCCGAGCGATTTAATCACGGCAGTTCGGAGTTTTTCCTTTGGTAGATTCAATTTCGAACTGAGGTAATACCGAATCGGGTCGCGGACAGAATCGTCTTCTTCGCGGGCGAGATAAGCCAACGTGTCAAAAGCAGTCCCGAGATCGCGAGTGGTGAATTTCGATTCGTTTGCCTCGATGTGCTTGCGGAGCGTTGGAACCATTTTTGCGTCCGCCTGCTTGCGGATCGCTCTGATCGCAGAATTGGCAATTTTGTGACGGTAGGATTCACGATCCAGCGCTGCTACGATGGCTTCAGTGCCTCCCTCTGCCTGGGTGAATTTTCCGATCGAATAAATTGCCGAAGCAACAATGTCAGGATTTTTTTCGTTCTCGATGACTGACTTCAATGCTGCAAACGCATCGTCTTTGTAGAATTTCCCCATGTTATCGACAACGGCTTTCCGCACGCGCGCATCGTCCTGCTTTTGAGAAGCAATCAGGATGGCAAGAGATTCATCATTGTGGGTTTTCCCAAGTGAATTGGCAGCTTCAATCCGCACTCCATAAAACTCGTCACCAGTCAAAACCCCAGCCAATTTCTCAAGCGAATTCTTGTCTTTGCGTCCGCCCAGTTCCTTCGTAGCAAGGAGGCGACCAATCATGTCAGCCTTTTCAAGTTGGGCGAACAGAAGCGGATTTGCCGGTTTGAAATCGATTGCGGCAAGAACGGTGGTATCCGGATCAATGCGGAGAAACTCAGGGGCTTTTTCCAAATCAAACGTGAAATCTTCCTTCGCCAGATTAACCCGAACTGTTTCGTTGGTGATCTTTCCATCAGCATCCACGAATCGAACAGGCAACGGAAAATCGAAGAGCAGCACTTTCTCTGAAATCTTTTGAGTTTGCTCGATCGACAACTTCACCTGTTTTTTCTTCGCATCCCACGAGTAACCGACTTTCAGTTTGGGGACGCCACCGTGGTGAACCCACTGATCAAAAAACTCGTTCAAATTCCGACCGCTCAGCTCTTCGAACACTTCGCGCAGATCGTTCGTTTCAACATTCTGATTCCGATAACGTGTCAGATATTCGGTGATGCATTTCCGATACAAATCGTCGCCGAGCTGACTCCGCAACATATGTAAAACCCACGAACCTTTTGGATAGACGCGATTGCCGAATTGCTCCATCGGATCTTTGTAGCCGCGCCACGTGATCGGACGTTCATCCTTGTCGCCAGTGACTCGAGTTCCATCACGCCACAATCCATAAATCATATCGTCGCGCCCATTTTTCTCGTTCTCGTAAAGGTGGGTGTAATACGTCGCAAAGCCTTCGTTCAGCCAAAGCTGCGACCAGTCGCGGCAGGTCAGCAGATCACCAAACCACTGGTGAGCGATCTCATGCGCGTCCAATCGATGCGATGTATGGAGATTTTCTGAATCAGCGTGAAACAGCGTTCCGTTGGTCAACGTCGTGACACTGGTGTTCTCCATGCCACCAGCCACAAAATCCGCCACGCAAACGTTGTAATATTTTGCCCACGGATACTCGACTCCGAGTTCATTTTCGAAAAACCCGAGAATTTTGGAAGTGTCACGAAACGAATTTTCAGCAACAGAAAATTCGCTCGGCGTCGTGTAAAATGCGAGATCGAGATCACCGTGTTTTGCTTCCAGCTTCTGCAAATAACCGGCCACTACAGAAACCAGATAATTTACGTGCGGCTTTTTTTGGTGCCAGTGAAAGGTCGAAATTCCGTTCTCGGTTTTTTCGCCAACCAATTCTCCGTTCGACAAAACAGTCATGCCTTCAGGCACGTGGCAGATGACTTCGGTCGTGAAACGCTCGTTCGGATAATCGTATCCGGGAAACCAATGACGATGACTTTCCGGCTCGCCCTGGGTCCACAAATGGTCGTCACCTTTCGGATAACCCATCGCTTCGGTCCGAAAATAAAGTCCCGCTTCCTGCGGCTGAGCCGAATAAGTAATGGTCACGCTTGCTTCAGCATCCGGCGCAATTGCTTTGGCAAAGGTGATATCGATCGAATTTTCTCCAACGACAAAATCTTCAACACCAGCACTGGATTCGACCGTGGCAACACGCAGATCAACCGCGTCGAGTTTCAAATGCGTGAGCGCTTTCGCGATCGGTTTGAACGAAATTGTCGAGGTTCCTTCAAGCGTCCGATTTCCAAAATTTGGAGTGATCTCAATTTTCTGGTGCAGCACATCGATTTCACGATCACGCGCGTATTTCCGACCATTTCCAGCAGATGCATCATCGAGCGCAAGCCCACGGGACGCTTCCAATTTCTGGCGAAGGGTCAGGTGTTTTTGCGCACACACCTCCCAGCCGTTGTGAGTGTGTTCCAACGCGGTCGCGAGAAACGGTAAAAGAAGCAGGGGAAGGAATTTGAAGAGTTTCATAAACGTGAAAACTCACCGTTTCTGCTCTATTTTAGGGTGCAATGCAAGTCGCTGAACAAATTCCCTGTGTCGTACTGAATCGGATCAGTTGGGACGGCTATCTCCAGATTGACGAAATTTTGAGTGAAAGTGGAGGCGCGCGATTAAAATTTTCCGACAACCAGCTAGAAATCATGTCCGCCGTTTCAGACGACCACGAGTATATCAAAGGCAATATCGGAGGGTATGGTTCAAGCACACTGTCAGGAACACGATTTGTTTTACCAATTTCGGGGCAATGCAACCATTCGCAAAGAAGGGATGCGCGGCGGCGAGCCAGATGAGTCTTATATTTTTGAAAAGGGCAAACAGTCCATTGATCTTGCAATCGAGATTGCCCTTACCAGCGGAGGAATTGACAAACTCGACTTTTATCAGCCGATGCAAATTCCTGAAATTTGGATTTGGGAGAATAACAAACTATCCGTTTTTCTGTTTGAGAATGATCAATACCAGGAGCACGACAACAGTCTGCTTCTCCCGAAACTGGATCTCAAACTTGTCGAAGAACTGGCGACCAGCGATTTTCTTTCTGAAGTAATCAAAGGATTCCGGTCGCGCATGTAACAGCGCTTGGCCGAATTACAGTTTCTTGATCGCCACGTTTCGGAAATAAACCGCATCGCCGTGTCCAGCGAAGCCAAAGTAGCCGTCCGTATTTTTCAATCCGGGGTGCTTAGATTTCGCCATGAACTCAGCAGCATCGAGCGATGAGAGATCGGTATCGAGAATCACAGTACCATTCAACTCCACTTTGATCGTTGATCCTTTCACGGTCACTTCCTGATAATTCCATTCCCCGACAGGACGCTGATAGCCGCGATGCGCAGCTGCCATTCCGTAGGCGCTCCCGTGAAACTGACGCACATCCAGCTTCTTGTATTTCTCAGCGGTATTATCTAAAACCTGCAATTCGCACATGCCGGCGTATGCAGTATTACCCTTACCTGGATAACGAATCGCAAGGCCGTTGTTTCCACCGGGAGGCACTTTGAATTCAACACGAGCAACAAAGTCAGTCAGCTTTTCATCAAAATAAAGGGTGCCGCCTTTTCCTTTTTTGCAGGCAATGGCACCATCAACCACTTCGTAGTTGTCTGCCGCGCCGGCCCAGCCAGTGAGATCTTTTCCGTTAAAAATCTGCGAAAACCCTTCGTCTTCGCCACGCAACGCTGCGTTTGCTTCGTCGCCTGGAATTTCACGAACCGCGATGTTTTTCCAGCTGATCTCACCACCATGAGTCTGGAGATGGATCGGTGCTTTGGCAGGAAGCGGCTTCGAGCGATCCCAGTAATTATCCATGATCGCCCCATCAACGACCAACTTGTCATTCAACCAAACCCAC
This sequence comes from uncultured Verrucomicrobiales bacterium, assembly GCA_937891465.1. Taxonomy (GTDB): domain Bacteria; phylum Verrucomicrobiota; class Verrucomicrobiia; order Verrucomicrobiales; family DEV007; genus JABDJT01. The sequence goes on from CALAHF010000055.1 coordinate 15,002, forward strand.
GTGCGAGCACCGAGTTGGCGAATACGAAAGGCATTCCATTCGCCAAATGCCTTATCCGCTAAAACGAGTGGGTTTTTGCCGGGATTATCTTTGTTATTATTCCAGAGGCCCCCCGATCCTTTGTCTGCGCCATGCTTGTGAGCCGCTTCATTGGTGTGATCCCAAATTTGAACCTGAGGAGTTCCACGAAGGTAAATTCCCGAATCTGCTTTTGGCACCGTTTTGTAATCGACCGTGAAATCCATGTCGCCGTATTCTTTAGCAGTCGTGGCGTAAGGACCATGGCCGTCATTATAAAGCGCGCCGTCTTTTACAGACCAATGCTTCGAAAACTCGGCAGCCTGTTTTTTCAATGATTCTGCGGTTGCCTTGGCAGCAGCTTCTTCAGAGACTTCTTCGCCAGCCTTTTTTGCGGCTTTTGCCAATGCTTTAGTCGCGCCTGCTGTCGTGTGCGGATTGTTTCCGCTCCAGCCGGTCAGATCTTTTCCGTTAAAAATGGGAGTGAGGCCAGATTTTTCCTGCGCAATCGCAACCGTGGCAGAAATCAGGATACAAATGAAGGGGACGAGTTTTTTCATAAAATTCAGACCGTCATTGTTGGGGTAAACCAAACGGGAAACAAGAACGTAGATGTGCCACGCCTCATTTTTCAAACCCTGCTTTTTTGCGCTTTTTTGCGGCAATCAAATTAGCTTCGAGCCGCCGCTGCTTCCGCCATGAGCGCTTCGATTTCATCAGCTTCAATCGGAATCCCCGCCATCAGATCGACATTCCCGCCGGCTTTCACGACAACGTCGTTCTCAAGCCGGACCCCAAATCCTTCATCGGGAATATAAATACCGGGCTCAACCGTCATCACCTGATTTTCGACAAAAATGCAATCCGGCGGATTCACGTCGTGAACGTCCAAACCCAAGTTATGTGACGTGCCGTGCATGAAATATTTGCGATAGGCCCGCTTCTCTTCGGGCAACTCTTTCACGTCTTTAGTGCGTTCTTCCGCAACGATGTCGGCATCGATCAAGTCCAGCCCGATAAGTTCGTCTTCCGTCGCGCGGGCAACTTCGCGCTGATACTCGTCACGAACTTTCTTACCGGGAACCATCAACTCGTCGATGCATTTTCTAAAAATCCGATACACTGCATCGTAAACCGCCCGCTGACGTTCGGTGAATTTGCCGTTCGCCGGAATTGTCCGGGTCAGATCCGAATTGTAACCAGCGTATTCTGCCGCCACATCCATCAAAATCAGCTGACCGTCCTCGCATTTGCTGTCGTTCGTTAAATAATGCAGCGTGCAGGCATTTTTGCCGGTCGCGATGATGGGCTCATAAGCAAAGCCACGCGATCCGTGCCGAGTGAATTCGTGGATCAACTCCGCCTCGATCTCATATTCCATGACACCCGGTTTCACGAAATCCAAAGTGCGCTGAAAGCCTTTCGCCGTGATATCGCAAGCATGCTGCAACACATCGACCTCGATCTGAGACTTCGCTTGCCGCATCTGATGCAAAAACGGAGCGACTCGCTCGAATCGATGATCTGGATACTGCGCCACACAGTGCTCGCGAAACCGGTCATCCGGCGAGAAAACCATTGGACCGCTTGGTTTCGGATGTTCGTTGTGATTTAAAAACAAACGGTCGTATTTTCGAGCAAGTCGTCGAAACACGCCCTCAAATTGATCGTTCAAAATGATGTTTTCGATTCCCGAGACTTCAGTCGCCTGCTCGGGAGACAGCTTTTCGCCCTCCCAGATCGTTAATTCCTCCGACGTTTCGCGAACAAACAGCCGCGCGCGATCATTGGGATCTTCCGCTCCGGGCTCCAGAATTAGCATTGTCTGTTCCTGATCGATGCCCGTAAGGTAATAAATATCACTGCCTTGAATGAATCGCATTGAGCCGTCCGCACAGCGCCACGGCAGGTCAGCCGAATGAAAAACCGCAATACAATCCTGAGGCAACATTTCGAGAAGCCGTTGGCGATTTTCGACAAAAAGTCGGGGGTCAATGGGAGCGTATTTCATATGCGACAGATCGAACGACAAGGGTATAATCGAATCATCAAAATTCGTCACTCATGAATCTTGAAAAGTAAGGCGAAATTTATGTCATGGCAGGTAAAATGGATCAAATCATCGTAATTGCAGATTCCGACTCGGATTACCTCGAGTGGGCCGCAAAGCATTTGAGCGTGGATGGCATTGAAGTGCTGACAACGTCAAAGTCTGACGAAGCATTGAAACTTTTTACCGACAAAGCGGCGGATCTTCTGGTCGCCGACTTCAATCTCGCGCCGATGAACGGGCTCGAATTGCTCAAAAAAGTGCGCTTGAACCATCCGAATTCGATGGTTTTGCTGACGGGCGCGATTTCCTCGACCAATGTCATCATCGAAGCGATGAAATTGGGCGCGAGCGACGTTTTACGAAAAGAAGCCCTGAATTTTGAGCTTCGTCCCGCTGCAGAACGCGCCTTGCAAGCTGCCGAGCAGACAAAACTCGCTGCCGAAGCTCAAGCTGAATCTCCAATCCCCGCGCAGCAAGCTTCCAACGACCTGATCATTGGCCGTTCCCCTGCGATGCAGGACGTTTATAAACTCGTCGGTCGCGTTGCCCGAGCTGATGCACCCGTTCTCATCACCGGCGAAAGCGGTGTGGGTAAAGAAGTGGTTTCAAACGCCGTTCACAAATTTTCCCGCAGAGCGAATGCCGAATACGTCACCATCAACTGCGCGGCGATTCCTTCAAATTTGCTGGAAAGTGAACTGTTTGGTCACGAAAAGGGCGCTTTCACGGGTGCTGTCGGACAACGGATCGGCCGGTTTGAGCAATGCGACAAAGGCACCCTATTCCTCGATGAAATCGGCGACATGCCGATGGAAGTGCAGAGCAAATTGCTGCGCGTTTTGCAGAGCGGCGAATTCTCCCGCGTGGGCGGAAATCTCACGCTTCAAAGCGACGTCCGAATTCTCGCCGCGACCAACAAAACCCTCGAAGAAGAAGTCAAAAACGGCACTTTCCGCGAAGATTTATTCTATCGTCTAAACGTCGTTCGAATCCACATCCCGCCACTTCGCCGACGCGTTGAAGACATCCAACTCCTCGCTGAGTTTTTCCTCACCAAGCAAAGCCGCCGCATCACCCTTTCCGCCGAAGCCGCCGAACTCCTGGTCGGCTATCGCTGGCCGGGCAACGTTCGCGAATTGGAAAACACCATTCAGCGAGCCTGCGTGTTAGCGACCGGCAACGTTTTGCTTCCGCAGGACATCCCCCTCGGTGACGGCGGACGTGACGATTCTCCGAAAGAACGTCAGAAACGAGCCCTTCGACGTGCCGCCGAACGTTTTATCGCAGTCGCAACTGAGGAAGATGACGTCTTCGAAATTGCAGCCCGCGAAATTACATTGGCTGCGCTTGATTCTGCGAATGGAGATGAAGCTGCGACGGCGAAGCAACTTGGGATTACCAAAGCTGCGCTGAAAAAGAAGATTGGTGAGTGAGGGCGGGGAACTTGGGTGTGAATCAGCAGCTAATCTGCTGCATCTTCCCCCTTTTCATTCGAAGGACAATTCATCCGCAAGATCTTCAACCGATCTTCGATGTGCTTCAGATTGTTCACTGCTCCGCTCTTCTTCCTGGCGCTTCCGATCGAGGAATTTGTCCTCTTCCTTATTTGCTTCGTCTACACAGAGAATCAAAGTCTCCCTGTGATACTTTTTCACTTCTTCGAGCGTCGTTCCATCCAGAATGATTTTCGCACCTGTAACCGATGCGATCCCAGGTCTATGCATCAAAGAATATTGCGGAGGCGAATTCCAGGTGTGGATAAACATCTCGATCCAGATCGCCGATGGCTTTCGATTCAGGCGAAACGGGACTGTATATAATGCGCATCCAGAAGTTCCATCCATGGTGGGCTCGGTCACTTCATCAACAATCACTCCAACAATTTTGAGCCGTTCGTCCGGTGACAATCTCAGCAAAGGCCTAGGGAACGGCACCTTCGTTGCCGGACCGACTGGCGGAGCAGCAGCTCTGGTGTCGAGAAGCGTGGCGGTAAGATCCGAATAGTTCTGAGATCTCCGCTCAGCAGTGCGGAGGTCGACATAATATTTACCCTTCAGCCAAGAAGGCGCCGATTCAGCTCATGATCCTTTGGCAAGGATCGGGATAAACTTCCGATGATTGCCTTGGGTATGAACCTCCGCAGTCATGATATCCCCCTCATACCCAACACCACCTTTTCTCTCGTCCGTTTTTAGCTTGTAGTTGGGAGTGCAGGTAATCAAAACGTAGTCGTTTTCGCGGATCTCTTTCTCCATAAATGCAGGCAACTGGTCACCCGGAATAGCGTGCCACTGATCAAGCATGGTCTCGATGCCATCGCCCCGAAGCTCGGTTGCCAATGTAGCGACCCGCTCTTTGTGGGGGGCGTCATCCCACGAATATGAAACGAATGCCTTGGGGTTGCTCATCTTCAATTATCTTCAGCTAACAGTCATTAATTGGGGAATCTGATATCAATTGTTAAACCAATCCGAATAAATTTTCCAAGCAGAGCTAACTGTTCGATTCCCCCCCCTGTCAACGGACCGCAAGATTTCGAGAGCAGTTGATTGCTGATCAAAATTGGTCACCTATTCGAAAATATCACAGTCACCTTCCACCCGTGCACCACGAACCAACAAGGTCTGTTCGGCGAATTAATAGGGTATGTTCGAAAAGCCGTTTCGATCAAATAGGGTCTGTTCGATGAACTTACCCTATTCGATCGTGGGACTGCAAAATCATCGCCTCGGATGATGGATTCGACTATTCTCTGGCGATGATGAAGTTGTTTTTAACCTCACTTTTTTCCGCCTTACTTGCGGTTTCTGCCTTTGGAATCGAGCCACACCCTGATGCGAAACCGAACTCGCATGCTCCGGGCGAAGTTGATATTCCGGCGAATGTGGCGTTTATCGTGGCGGATAAAACTGAGCTTCCTGGAATCGTGCTGGACGAAACGGACGCAGTTCTAACGGGGGATTGGCAGTATTCAACTCACACGCCGCCGTATGTGGGGATTGGGTATTTGCACGATATGAAATCGGGCAAGGGTGAGAAATCAGTGACGTGGAATCCGAAGTTTCCCAAGGCGGGACATTACGAAGTGCGGGTTTCGCATTGTTACAATGTCCGCCGAGCAACGAATACGCCGGTGACGATTCGACACGCTAACGGAGAAACGACAGTGCGGATCAATCAGCAGGAAAAACCGGAGCACGATGCCTTGTTTCAGTCGTTGGGCGTTTTTGAATTTGCCAAAGGACAATCGGGGTCGGTCACGATTTCGAATGACGGGACGGATCCGAAAAAAGTGGCGATTGCGGATGCGGTTCAATTTTTACCGGCTCCATCGCCCTCTCCTGCAGCGGGTAAAAAGCCGAATGTATTGCTGATCGTGGCGGATGATTTGGGATTTTCGGATCTCGGCTGCTACGGTGGAGAAATCGAGACGCCGGTGCTGGATTCACTGGCAGCGGGTGGTTTGAAATTGACGCAATTTTACAACACGGGGCGCTGCTGTCCGTCACGGGCGAGCATTTTAACGGGGCATTACCCGCATCGTGTTGGGCTCGGGCACATGACGCAGGACATTGGCCGAAAAGGGTATTCGGGTTCGGTTTCGAAGGACGCACAAACGATCGCGCAGGTCCTGAAGCCGGCAGGGTATCGGTCGTTTATTTCGGGGAAATGGCATCTGGGAACGGATGATCCGACACAGCATGGTTTTGAGGGATTTTACGGAACGTTGGTGAGCGCAAAACGATTTTGGGATGCAAATCACCTCATTCGAAAGCCGGACGGAGCGCCGATGCGGGATTATCATGATGGCGAATTTTACGCGACGGATGCGGTGACGGATCATGCGTTAGACTTTCTCGGTCAGGCCCGCCAAACGCCGGATCAACCGTGGTTTTTGTATCTGGCTTACAATGCACCTCACTTTCCGCTTCATGCCCCGAAAGCCGAAATCAAAAAATATGCAGATCGTTATCAGGGAGGCTGGGATGAACTCCGGGCAGAACGGCTCGACCGCATGAAAGCGCTGGGGATTGTCGCCAAAGATACCGAGCTGACGCCGCGCTCGCCATGGTGGAATTACGGTGAAACGGAGACGGGAACCAACCCAGCATGGGTGGATTTCCCTGAAGATCGGCGATTGGATTCTGCTCGTCGAATGGCGATTTACGCAGCGATGGTGGATCGGATGGATCAGCAAATCGGGCGGGTGGTGTCCGATTTGAAAAAAGAGGGGGAATTCGAAAACACGCTCATTATTTTCACCTCGGACAACGGAGCCTGCGCTGAGTGGGACCCTCGCGGATTCGACGGAAAATCGAGCAACGACAATATTTTGCATACAGGCGCTGACTTGGAAAAAATGGGCGGGCCGGGAACGTATCACAGTGCGGGTTCGGGTTGGGCGAATGCGTCGAACACGCCGTGGCGGCTTTACAAACACTACAATCACGAGGGCGGAATCAATTCGCCCTGCATCATCCACTGGCCGAAAAATCCGATCGCAACTCCAAAGGGCGCGATTGACGAAACGCCACGTCACATCATCGATTTGATGCCAACGATTGCTGAGGTTGGCGGTGTTGAATATTCAGGGGAAATTCCACTGCCGGGCGAGCTGATGCTTTCGGCAACGGATCCAAATCGGACGCTCTATTTCGAACACGAAGGAAACCGGGCCGTTCGCGAAGGCACTTGGAAGCTCGTCGCGCTGCGCGATCAGCCGTGGGAATTGTATGATTTTTCGAATCTTCGGACTGAGATGAAAAATCTCGCAGCTGAAAATTCGGAGAAGGTGAATTCACTCAGCAAAAAGTGGGACACGTGGGCGACGGAAAATTTCGTGACGCCACTGCCGAAGGACTATCAGGTTAAGTATTTGAAGGTGAAATGAAGCTCGAAAAAAGAGCGGCTTTGGTTGCATCGCGTCGCAGATAGCGGATACTTTCATTGCCTGCCGGGTCATTGAGCGAGATTAGTTTTTCCATCGCGGAAGACATATACAGTCGGACTCAACTTCACGTTGGTCTCGACTCACATGCGTCACCCGAGAGTTTATAGTTACGATCTTACCAGTGGACCGGCAGGCAACTTTTCCCTTTAATTTTAGCGATGACAGCACCGCGCTAGTTTCTCAGAGCTATCGGCTCAAGTCCTCTTGCATGAGGACTTTATAACCGGCTTCATTCAGCACCTGCTTGCCGAATTGATTGTCTTCCGCGCATAGCGCCATGGCAGCTCGGCCATTCGGACGCGTCAGAATGGGATACAGAAAATGAACATTCGTTTCTGCATTGAGAAGTTCGCGAAGCAATTTGGGAAGATCTTCAGCACCATGAACCAATTCAACAACGAGGACTTCCGTCGTGGAATAGGCGATCCCCTTTTCGATAAACAGGGTTTCGATCGTATCAGGATCGCTCACAATGAGGCGCACCACGGTTGAATCGACCGAATCCTTCACCGATAGGCCAAGAACGAGCACGTCATTGTCGGCAATGAGTTGAACGATGGAAAGCAGAGCTCCGGCACGGTTTTCGAGAAAAACGACAAGCTGCACAACGGATGAGCCAGAGCTAATCGCCGACGTGATATCGTGTTCCGGGTCTCCAATTTCCATGTCTCAAAAAGTAATAGCTTCATTGAATGATTTCCAGCAAATTCAGCGACGTGACGATCACTCAACCGTCACCGATTTCGCCAGGTTCCGTGGCTTATCGACATCACATTCGCGAGCAACCGCGAAGTGGTAGCTGAGAAGCTGTAACGGAATCACGCTCAGAATTGGACTGAGACATTCGTCCACTTCCGGAATGTAAATCACGTCGTTGGCGATGTCTTCCATGTCGGTATTGCCTTCGGTCGTGATCGCGATGACGGGGCCTTTTCGGGCTTTGACCTCTTCTAAACTGGATACGTTTTTGTCGTACACGGAGTCTTTCGGGATGATGAAAACGCTCGGCAAATCTTCGGTGATCAACGCGATGACTCCGTGCTTCAGTTCGGCACTGGCGTGGCCACTGGCGAAAATGTAGCTGATCTCCTTCATCTTCAATGCGCCTTCCATTGCTGTGGGAAAGTTGAACTGACGCCCCAAAAAAAGCATTCCCTGCGCGTCGATGTATTTCAGCGCAATAGCACGGATCTTCTCCGTTTGCTGAAGAATCATCTCCACCTTCGCAGGGAGATCACGAATTTCAGCAAGCATCCGCTGGCCTTCTCTCATGCTGAGATTTCGCATCCGACCAAGTAACAGCCCGAGCAGCGACATCATCATGACCTGCGACGTGAACGACTTCGTTGCCGCCACCCCGATTTCCGGACCGGAATAGAGATACGAACCACCGTCACTTTCGCGGGCAATCGTTGAACCGACCGAATTCACAATACTCAAAACACGGTGGCCTTTTCGCTGACCTTCGCGCATCGCCGCCAGCGTATCGATCGTTTCGCCGCTCTGTGAAATCACAAAAATCAGCGTGTTTTTATCCATCGGCAAATTCCGATATCGGAACTCACTGGCGATTTCGACCTCAGTCGGAATTCGAGAAAGGTGTTCGATGATGTATTCGCCAGCCATCGCTGCGTGACTTGCCGTTCCGCAACCGACCAGCACAATCCGGTCAACATCGCGAAGTTCCTGCGGCGTCAGGTTCAATCCGCCCAGTTTGGCCGACGCTTCATCATCGGAAAGTCGTCCGCGAAACACGTTCGCAATCGTGGTGGGCTGCTCGAATATTTCCTTGAGCATATAATGCGGATACTCGCCTTTTTCCGCCTGTTCCGGCGTGAAATCTACGCGGCTCACTTCGAATTCAACGGAACCGCCTTCGACGTGTTCAATTTTAAAATCGCTATCCGTCATGTAGACGAGATCCCGATCCGAAAGATAGATCGCGTCGGACGTGTGCGAAACAATCGCTGACACATCGGAGGCGAGAAAGTTCTCCCCTTTTCCTAAACCAACAACGAGCGGACTTCCCAGCCGCGCACCGACAAGAAAACCGGGAATGTCAGCGTGCATCGTGACAATTCCGTAGGTCCCCGAAATCAATTTCAACGCATCCCGAACCGCCGCGACCAATCGCATTTGCGGAGTGGCATCACTCTCAGCCGAAGCCTCATATTTCTTCCCGACCAGATGAGCCAATACCTCAGAATCCGTCTGACTATGAAACACATGGCCTTCCGCCTCCAGCGCCTTCCGCAGTGGCTGGTAATTTTCAATCACGCCATTGTGAACGATCGCCAGTTTGCCTGACTGATCCAAGTGCGGGTGAGCATTTTCATCCGTCGGCTCTCCGTGTGTCGCCCACCGAGTATGAGAAATTCCGCATTCCCCTTCCGGAGGATTTTCTCCGACAAGGTCACGAAGATTTTGCAAACGCCCCTTTTTCTTCCGCGTGTGAATGGTGTTGGATCCATTCATCACCGCAATTCCCGATGAATCATACCCGCGATATTCCAGCTTCCTCAAGCCCTCCAAAAGAATCGGAGCTGCCGATTCTTTTCCAACGTAACCAATAATGCCGCACATATTGTCTTTAAGATGTTATAATAAATTATAGAAACTGTGAAAAATTTCGTTCAAAACTCCGAGTATTACAACGCAATATTGTTTCGATTTTCTGAATTCAATCTGATTTAATCGGACCCTCCATTATGCCTAAAGATATCACCTCAAGCGTCCAAGATTCCACACTCGCAATCATTATGGGAGGTGGCCAGGGAACGCGCCTATCCCCACTTACCGACCGCCGGGCAAAACCTGCCGTCCCTCTCGCGGGAAAATATCGTCTTGTTGATATTCCAATCAGTAACTGCCTCAATTCCGGCATTCGTCAAATGTATGTGCTGACTCAATTTAATACCGAGTCCCTTCACCGCCACATTACCGACGCTTACAAATTCGATGCCTTCACCGAATCTTTTGTCCACATTCTGGCAGCTCAACAAACTCCTGGTGATGATGAATGGTATCAGGGAACTGCAGACGCCGTTCGGCAAAACCTGGAATATTTCATGGGAGGGGCAAAACCGTTCAAATATTTCCTGATTCTCAGCGGAGACCAGCTCTATCGGATGGATTTCAAAAAAATGCTCGCCGAGCACATTGAACGAGATGCCAAACTCACGATCGCCACCACCCCGGTTGATCGTGAAGACGCGCGCGCATTCGGACTCATGCACACCGACGACGACAGTAAAATCACCCGATTTGTTGAAAAGCCCGGTGACAACAACGAGCTCCTTGACGAACTCACCATGCCAGCAAGCCTTTTGGCCCAAAGCAATATCGCCGAAGACGAAGAGCGATTTCAAGCATCCATAGGTATCTACCTGTTCAATCGTAGCGCTCTCGAAAAATGCCTCGACAATGATTTCAAAGACTTCGGAAAAAACATCATTCCAAAGTCCATTGAAGATTACAACGTTTACTCCCACGTCTTTCAAGGATACTGGGAAGACATTGGAACGATCGGCTCCTATCACGAGGCCAACGTATCCCTGACCGATCAAATTCCGTCCTTCAATTTCTTCGAAGAACAGCCCATCTACACACGCGCACGCTTCCTACCCACCAGTAAAATCAACGGCGCAACGATCAAAAACGGCCTTGTATCTGACGGCTGCATCATTGAAGGCGCGACTATTACTCGCAGTCTCATTGGCGTCCGCACAGTCCTTCGCTACGGTTGCCACATCAACAACTCCGTTATTCTTGGGGCCGATTATTATCACCGAAATTCAGTGAATTCAGAAACTGGTGAGGCCGAAGAAATCTCCATTGAAATTGGAGAAAACGTAATCATCAACGACGCTATCATCGACAAAAACGTCACCATTGGACGAGACGTTGTCATCCAGCCAGACGATCGTCCTGATGGAAAATACGAGTATTGCGTCATTAGCGATGGCATTGTGGTCATTCCAAAAAGCACGAGGATTCCTGCAGGAACCCGCGTCTAAAATCTCGACCCTGCTTCTGAAATGAAAGTTGAAAAAGTTAAATACGTGCTCTGGGTAAAAGACATGGACAAGGCAATCGCCTTTTACCGTGATCTCTTTGGAGGTGAAGTTTCAATCCAAACCGAGACGTGGAGTGAAGTCGTAGTTTGCGGGTCCAATATTGGCCTGCACAACGATGGCAGCGGCGAACGAACGTGGACCGGATTGAGTTTTCAGCTGGAAGACCTCCGAAGCGGAATCGAAGAACTCAAAGCGGCCGGGGGAGATCTCACCCGCGAACCGAACGACACTCCCGAAGACCCGCTTCACCTCGCCATGTGTGTCGACCTCGATGGAAACGAGTTCATGATGACACAGCGCCGCGAGCACTGACTGAACTTCACTTCGCCAAAACTTTCGCAATTTCTGCAGCCACCTTGGTCGCCAGAAATTCCGAACCCTCGGGCTTAAAGTGGAGATCACCCTTCACCTGAAGCTCCGTAAAACGTGGCGTCACGAACGTATTCAAATTGTTCGTCACAATTTTTCCACCGCCTGCTTCTGCCATGATTTTAGCTGCGACCTTGTTGTATTCCGATTCATCTCCAAAATTTCGATCCTGAATTAACGTTTCATCCGGAATCGGCGTGATTGTCGCCCAAATCAATTTGGCTCCTGTTTTTTGAAGTCGCGCGACCAATTCGCGCAGATTTTTTTCATAATCCGCCGGCTCAACTTGAAGTTTACCGGTCGGCATGATTTTTAAATCATGGATGCCCCAGTTGAAATGGATCACATCCCATTTTTCTGACTCATCACCGAGCCACCTTTCGATATTCGCCAGCCCACGGGATGTCGGGCCACCATTCGCGGAAATTCGGTGCACATTCGCCTTCCCTTTCAGCAATTTTTGCACCGGAACCGTGTAGCCCATTGAAATCGAATCACCGATCAACAGTACTCGCGGCAAACCTGGCACGTCTTCAACTTTTACCATCGAAGGATGGGGGTTTTTTTGGGAAAAAGCCGTCCCGGACAACAAGGCAAATCCAATTAAAATCAAAAGGGCATTTTTCATAAGTTTAACTTTCTACGAAGCAACAGTGTAAGTTCGATGAACCGACCCTATTGGGTCGTTTATCCAGTTTACTTCAAGGCAGCATGATCAAGACGACCGCCGTTCATGTTCACCACCGTTTCAGTGTCGAAACGGGTTGGAAGTTGGAAGATTTCGAGTTCAAATTCTTTCGTCGCAGCGATCAAATGATCGAAGAGATCACACTGAATCGCCTCGTATTCATTCCAATTGGTCGTCGTGGTGAAGCAATAGATCTCAATCGGCAATCCGAGTTCAGTCGGCTGAAGTTGCCGAACCAAAACGGTCATTTCCTTGCTGATATTAGGATTAAAATCCAAATATGCCTCAATGTAAGCGCGATACATTCCCAGATTGGTGAGCTGCCGTCCGTTGGTTTGGTTGATCAGATCAGCTCCGTTTTCTTCGTTCCAATCGTCCACCTCTTTGATTTTTGCATCGACATGTTCGGTGATGAGCTGCAGTTCACCGAGAACTTTCAGCATCCAATCCGTGCAGAATTTCACGGACCGAACATCGATATTTAGCGTCCGCTTGATCCGGCGGCCGCCACTTTCCTGCATTGCCCGCCAGTTTTTGAACGAGTCATTGATCAACACTTGAGTCGGGATCGTCGTGATGGTGTTGTCGAAATTCTTCACTTTCACGGTGGTCATCCCAACGTCGAGGACGTCGCCGTCGATACCGTATTTCTTCATCTCAATCCAGTCACCCGGCGCGATCAACTTGTTCCCGACGAGCTGCAGGCCGGATACGAACCCAAGAATGGGATCCTTAAAAACGAACATCAATACGGATGCGAGCACTCCAAATCCGGCAATGAGAGTCAGCGGAGATTTCCCGGCGAGAATCGCGATGACAAGAATAATCGCAAATAGGGATGCGATTACTTTCGCTAACTGAACGAAACTCGAAGTCGGCATTTTTTTTGCCAGATCCGTTTTCTTATAAAGTGCTTTCGCGGTATTTATTACCGAATCGATGATGAAATACGCAGCGATTACCATGTAAATTTGGGCAGCTTTTACGAGCCATTTGGCCAATTCAGGGGTGTCTTTAAACAGCCCGGGAATGACGGCAAAGATTAGCAATCCGCACACAAAATGGCTCGCCCAACGCGGCAATCCGTTCCACAGCAGGTAGTTGTCCCATTTCACCTTCGTCTTTTCGATCGCCTTCGTGACGAGGCGCAGCATGATCGGACGAACAATCACTAACAGAAGCAGACTGATGATTACGACTCCAACCAATAGGATCGATGTCGCAATCGGGCTTTCCAGCCACTCAGGGACGCCCCACTGTTTTACCCACCCGAAAACGGATTTTGAGATGGACGCAGTACTGTCAATAATTGCAGATGGAACGACATCTGCAGGCGAGATCTCGCCTTCGATGATGATCTCTGCGCTTCCCTGATCGGCTAAATCACTCACGGTTTTTCTCGGTTGGTGCGGTTTCTATGCGGGTGCTTCGGAGAATCAAATTTTTCAATTCGATTGCTTCGGATTTCAATTTTATAGGCGTTAGCAGGAGAGTTTCAATATCTGATTTGAGATGAATTTCTCCGATTTCCATTCGCTTCCACACTTTCGCGGGGAACTCGTTGCGGGGAGAGCGATCAAGGTCCTTGATTGGCTCTCCTACATGTGGGTTCTTCACCTCAAAAACCAGTTTTTCGTCTCCTCCCCTGAGTTCAAATTGGCAGGGTGCGTTTTCACCCTTCAAAAAGTAATCGATCGAAACGGCATATGTTCCTAAATCCACTACTTTGACCGGCCAGGAAATGGATTGAGCACTCGATTTCCAATCCGCAATCCACGAATTGTTTCCCCGCTTGAGCTTCCAATCCTCATCAGAAAGCACCGCGTCCTGGGCACGCAACGTCACAACGGGCCATTCATCGTGCCCAATTTCCGTTCGGAATAGGCCCAACCCATCATCTGTTGTATCATCCATCCAGAACGAAAAATCAGCGCGCATATCGCTCAATAGAAAGGGATAATCACTTGCGACATCGACGGTCTGAAACGGATCACTCGAAAGATCATACAGTTCCCACCCTCCCAGCATCGGATCCGTTTTCCACCGCCGCCAGCGGACATCGCGAACAGCCAACCAACGATCTGTACGCACCGCGACGTTGGCATTTTTCACATCGTATCCTGCAGGCGTTTGGGAGGTAAATAGAATCCGGTTCGGCCATCGTCGAGGATTTCCTCCGGTCAATAAAACTTCTTCGAGGCTCTTGCCATCGATTTCAATATCAGGATCAAAATTCTTCAACGAGCACAGATCAACCAAAGTCGGCAGAATATCGATGTGAGCAGTCATTCTTCGAAACTTCGAGTTTGCCGCAATTTTCTCTGGCCATTTTATGAAACACGGAACCCGGACACCGCCTTCATGCACGCTTCCTTTTGCCCCATAAAAATGGCCATTGAATCGTGGAGTTCCTGCTTTTTTATTCACCGAGGGGCCGTTGTCGGACAGATAAACCACAATCGTTTCCTTTTCGGTTTTCAACTCTGAAAGGAGCCCCAGCATGCGTCCGACGTTTAAATCGATGGACTCAACCATCGCGTAAATTGCTGCGGTCCGATCATCCAGCTTCCGCGCTTTGTATTTTTCAAAAAGCCCATCAGGACATTGAAACGGCGAATGCGGGGTGTTGAAAGGCACGTAACAGAAAAATGGCTGATCTCCTTCGTGACGCGATTTCATGAACTCCATCGCTCGATCCGTGAGGACATCCGTCACAAAACCCTCTGTTTTTTCGAAACGATCATTGCTCTCCAATTCAGCATCGAAATATTGATTCCAGTGGCCTTGAGAAAGTCCGAAAAATTCATCGAACCCTTGGCCGATCGCGTTGTGCGGCCAATTGGATCCGTTGTGCCATTTACCAAAACAGCCAGTCGCATACCCATGGTCCCGAAACACCTCCGCTAGGGTGGTTTCCGTCGAACGCATGACTTCTTCGCCTCGCGAAACGGAACTGACGCCCGTTCGGTAATGATAGCGGCCCGTCAACAGACTGGCTCGAGTCGGTGCACAATTAGGACACACGTGGAATTTCTCCAACTGCAATCCAGCTTTCGCGATCGAATCGAGATGCGGAGTATCGATCAGTTTATTTCCGTGAATGCCTACGTCGCCATATCCCTGATCATCGGTCACGATAAAAAGAACATTGGGATGATCAGCCGAAAAAACAGCCGATCCAACGACCAATAGGACAAGAGCGGGGAAAACAATCAGTTTCACGGTGATTGTATAGCGGTCAGGCCGTTCCACCGCAAGCCGACAGAAAAAACATCCAATTGGCCACTGACTGGTCCGTTTAGATCTTGACGCTTGGCTCCACGGCTGGTCGAATCCCGCAACCTGCACCGATAACAAGTCGGTAATCCTTACACCCTATTTTCATAAATGTGCGCCATCACAGGCTTAATTCAGCTGACAAACTCGACTCGCCCGGTTTCTCCTCAAACCGTGAAGCGCATGGCCGACGCGCAAATCCATCGGGGCCCCGATGAAGCGGGACATTTTTGCGATCCTGGCATTGCATTGGGACACCGCCGCCTCAGCCTCGTGTGTCGGGAAAACGGTCGCCAGCCGATTCAGAATGAAGACGGATCAATCGTGGTTGTAGCCAACGGCGAATTTTTTCGATCATGTCGAAAAGCGGGCCTTTCTAGAAAGCAAAAGTCACCAGTTTTCCACCCGAAGCGATTGCGAAATTTTTGTTCATCTGTGGGAGGAATACGGGATCGATATGTTTCAACACCTGCGAGGTCAGTTCGCGTTTGCGCTGTGGGATCGCAAAAAATGGTCGTTAATTCTGGCGCGAGATCGCTTTGGAATCGTCCCCTTGCATTGGACAAAAGCGGGAGACCAGCTGCTTTTTTCTTCAGAAATCAAAGGACTTCTCGCCAGTGGACTCGTTCCGGCAGAACCGGATCATCGAGGATTGGATCACATTTTCTCGTTCTTTGCGATTCCATCGCGCCGCACTTATTTCAAAGGAATTTCGTCCATTTTGCCCGGTCATTTCCTGAAAATCGATGGCAATACGGGTTCCATCGACAAACACCAGTATTGGGATTCTAATTTCCCCGATCAAGGCGACGAATACAATCCGGGCATCAAAAAAGCAGCCGCCGAATTTGGGGAACACCTGACTGAAGCAACTCGGTTGCGACTCCGGGCAGACGTTCCAGTGGGCTGTTATTTGAGCGGTGGAGTCGATTCAACTACGCTCCTGCAACTTGCTGCAAAAACCCGCGCCGACCAAAAAGGCGTCCCCGCTTTCACCATCGAAATCCCGTGCCCAAAGCTGAATGAATTGAGCCCGGCGAAGCACGCGGCAGAACAAGTCGGCTGCGGAGCAGCACGTTATTACTTGCGATGCGCAATACAATCGGCAATGCGTTTCCGCAGCTCATCGAGGCCTGCGAAGCTCCGGTGATGGATACCTCCAGTGCCGCGTTGCTCTGTCTTTCTGGACTTGTTCGTGAGCAGGGTTTCAAAACCGTTTTGTCAGGCGAAGTGGCCGACGAAGGCCTCGCCGGATACCCGTGGTTCAAGACAAACCGCATCATGTCGTTGCTCGATCACGGCGAATTTCGCCCGAGCAACATAATCCGGCGAATGGTGGGAAAGGTTACGGGCCGGGACGAATCCTGGGCCGAAGCGAGTCGTCATCAGTCGTTGATCGGGGGAGCTCCGGCGATGTCCGACTTTTACGGACTGCTTAAAAAAGGTCGCCGTATTTTCTATTCCGACACTATGTGGGACGAGATCGATGGGCATTTGCCCTACGAAGATTTAAAGCTCGATCTCGATAAAATGAAGCGGTGGGATCCGCTCAATCAATCGCTCTATTTTGGCTACAAAACCATTCTTCCCGGTCTACCGATGAATCAAAAAGGCGAGCGGCTCACCGATTATCTGAATCGAGTGAAAAGTCTAAAGCGCCAGCTGTGCACCTCCATCGCATTGCAACTGGCCGAAACCATCGCCGCACTGGTCGATTATCCACGATTGCTTTCAGCGATTGAGCTCGATGATTTTGCAGTTTCACTGGATCAAGGAAAGTTTTTGAAAGTTCGGCTTACCGATTTCGGATTTGAGCGCGAAGAAACGCCAAAGGGCGACATGCAGCTGGCCCTGCAATGGGTTCGGGCCGTCAGAGCCATTCATCAGCGAATTCTCGATGGTCGGGGCGTTCCCACCACGCTCGCGGAGATGGGACGCACCAATGATCACGGCAATGTTTTTAACGGACTTCTCAAGCGAATCGAACATCAATCCGGAGCTCAGGCAGCACGCATCCTGAAGGGGCTGAAGCCACATGTTTTGTCTGCTTCGGGTCTTTCTGAATCGGCACTGAACTACCTCGATCCAGAATTCCGCTCGATCAACCGCCAGTCCGATGCGCCAGTGGGACCGCTTCAAACTCTAATCATGGAGGGTGACAAATATAAAGAAACTTTTGCGGCGCGTTTCACCCCGATCATCGACAGGAGTTGCTTCAGCTTTTCCCCGTTCCGACCGCTTGCCCGTCTCAAATCACAGCACGACGACGCCAGAGAGAATGACAGCGCAAATGCCAAGGCGGCCCTCGTGACACTCACAATCCTGCCACCGTAACGACTTCTTGATCATCAGGGCACTCAGATGCTGAATCGCAAAATGAGCGACATCTATTTGAAAGCACATCCGTCTTCGCTTCGAACCCGATTTTTGCTATGCGAATCAGATTTCACATTCGTCGTCGGCGAACGATTTTCCGGCATTTCGTTGCCCACTCTGATGGCACATCGCGGATCGCTTGATCCCAGAGATGCTCCCGAATTGATTGGGCAAATCGATCGCGCATTGACCCATTTTGAAAGTTTCGATTTCGGAATGCATGACTTCAGCCCGTGGCAGATTGATCTCTATTTTAAAGACGTTCCGCCGGATGAGCTGAAAAAATGCCTTTCGAGGGCTCCCCTCGCAAACTGGCCTGCATGGGATGTGAAAATTCGAGTCGAAAAGCCGACTGAATCCTTTATCGAATCAGCCTGTTCCCCATGGCGATACCTTTACGATCGTCTCGATCAAAAAACGTTTCCAGCACTGATACTGTGGCTCACCGAAAGTGACCGGTTTGACTGGGCCCTGACAATTGGTAACGAAGACCGCGAGCCATTTAGCTGGAATCCTCAGATCAACTCATTGATGGATTCAGCGATCCAGTTTTTCGACCCGGAAGAGCCGAAGCATCGCAAGCGGATGCTTGATCTCCTTCACAAAATCTTCGAAAAAGAGATTCGACCGGAGCCGTAAACCATCTTTGCGCAGCCTGAAACGCCAGCGCTCATCACCATCGCTGAGCCCGAAATTCTCCTGCCACTTCCGTCGAGCGACTTGCACTGAATTACTCGAAACCGTTCGGATCGAATTTTTTGGTAGTCTCACTCTCAGCAGCCGTCTCATCAGCAGTTTCAAGCGCTCCCTCAGTTGCCCCAAGAATCCCCTCAAGCTGCTCCAGCCACTCCTCCGATTTCGGATTTGTGATATTCGCTGTGATGAAATCGAGTAATGCTTTTGCACCCATCACCTGATCCAGATGATGATACGAATCAATCAGCTTCGACCACTTCAATTGTGGCAACGTTTCCCTCGCAAATTTTTCCGGATCGTGAGCCTTCAGAATCCCACCGCGCCCATCTTGGCGATCACGCATCCGGGCTTCTTGCTCACGATCCATCCCGCGCAATTCTTTTTTATTCTGCTCCGACAAAAACGAAACCAACCGTTTCTGCTGCTCGATCCGACGGTCCCAGGCGCTCATCAATTCCTCCGGCTTTTCGTTTCGTAAATAGGGCAGAATCGCCTTGTTGTAAATTCCTTCGATGTTGTAAGCGACGTCTTCCCAATCCTCATTCTTGCCAAGTAACTTCTCCAAATAATACCGTTCCGCAAACACCGTACGACTTACCGATTGCATCAACATTCCATCCGGCGACTCCTCCAATCGGCTTAACGCGTCTGCAAATTCCATCAGCGGGGCAAACACCTGATCAAATTCTTTCACTTCGGCCGCTTTGCAGCTGATCGCCAGATAACGAAGTTGAATCTGTAATGCCTCCAAAAACGCGGGATCTTTCAATCGGTTCTCATTTTTTTCTTCCCACAGCCGAAAGTCACCAACTTTCCGGTTTTCACGGTCGAATTTCACAACCTTGTAGCAATCTAAATATAAGGCCAACGCGGCTTTGGCGTCTTTCGACGCCGTCATGAATGCATCACCCGCTCCCAAATTCCGCGTCTTCGCATTGCCATCCACCGTGTCTCTCAGCTCCGCCAGTTTCTTCCGCACGACCACCATTTGCTCCGGTGTCAAATCCGCCGCAAACACCGACGAGACAGCTGTCGTTATTGCGACGAAGAAAATTCCGAGAGAGTTAACGCGCAGGGATTTGGAGGCCTTCATTTTGAAAAGGTAGGCTGGAAACCCCATAGATACAACACCCCCCATTCAAGCCACTGACACAACCCACCACCACCGCAAACGACACATTTTTTGCACCGACAAACATTATCCAAAGCCATGACGGAATCTAATATTTACCAATGAAGGTCGCCCTGTATCTCGCAATCCTACTATTGTCCGCAATGGGGATTTCGGCTGAAAAGCCGAACATCATCGTCATTTACACCGACGACCACGGCTGGCCCGATATCGGAGCCGCCGGCGTTTACGATGATCTGAAAACACCACACATCGACGCCCTCGCCGCTTCAGGAGCCCGCGCGACCAACGGCTATTCCACAGCCCCACAGTGCGTTCCATCCCGGGCAGGGTTACTGTCAGGTCGCGCTCAAAGCCGTTTTGGAGTCGAAGCAAATGGAGGATCAATGGAAGGATTCAACGCGCAAACCACCATCGCCGAACGACTTAAAAAAGCAGGGTACGCCACCGGCCAGATCGGAAAATGGCACCTTGGTCCCAACCCGCAAATTATCGATCACGGCTTTGACGATGTGTATTCGAAAAATGCCAATCGTCCCTGCCACGCCAATTTTACCCTAGAAGGCAAAACCACTCCGATGCAGCTCGATAAGGATAAAAATTATCACCTCGACGCCTGCTCCAAAGCCGCCCTCGCCTTTATCAAACGCCACGCGGACGAGCCGTTTTTCCTCTACCTAGCCTACCGCGCCCCTCACGTTCCGCTCGATGCACCAAAAGAATATCTCGATCGATTTCCCGGGAAAATGCCTGAGCGACGCCGTCAGGCGCTCGCCATGATCTCTGCGATGGATGACGGCGTCGGCGAAATCGTGGCCGATTTGAAAAAACGCGGTCTCTCAGAAAACACCCTCATCTTTTACATCGGCGACAACGGCGCGCCCCTGAAGATTCACAAACACGATGCCCCCGGCGGCGGTCCCGGCTGGGACGGATCACTCAACGAACCCATGAACGGTGAAAAAGGAATGCTCTCCGAAGGCGGAATTCGCGTTCCCTATCTTATTTCCTGGCCCGGGACCATCCCACCCGATCAGGTTTTTAATCATCCGGTAACCACACTCGACGTCGCCGCGACCGCCGTTGAAATTGCCGGAGAAAAAACCGATGAAAAACTCGACGGCGTCAATCTCATCCCATTTCTCATCGGCAAAAAATCTGGTCCGCCTCACGAATTTCTCACATGGCGCTGGATTGCTCAGGCCGCCATTCGCGAAGGAAACTGGAAACTTCTTGTCGGCGGCGACCGCGTTTACCTTTACGATTTGGCATCCGATCCCGGCGAAAAAATCAACGTCATCGCCGAAAACCCCAGCGTCACCAAACGGCTTCGCGGGCTTCTTGGTGAATGGGCAGAAGAGCTCGTTCCTCCCGGTCTGGTCACCGGAAAAATGTCGGTAATCTGGGAAAAATATTTCGATTTCTATCTCGATGGAAAAGCTGCTGAGCCGCTCAACACCAAGCCCGAAAAAGACATTCAAAGTTGGAAAGCCAGAAACGCCGACATAAAAATTCACGAAGGAAACCTACGAGTAGTTCCCAGCCCCGCAGCAAAAGCCGCCGCCCCATTTCTCGTGCAAGGCGGCATTACACTTGATGGAAACTTCACCGTAACAATCCAACTCCGCACCGGAATCGATGGAAGCGTTGGCGTTGCATGGCGGACCTCCGATGAGAAAGATTTTCATCCCAAACACAAAGTTTCCGCCGCGATCACGAAGTCTCCTGAATTTCAAGAAATCGAAATCCAGGCCCCCGCCAAAGGCAAAACCATTCACCTCCGCATATTGCTTTCAAATGGTGTCGTCGACGTGAAAAAAATTACCTTCGAAGACAAATCCGGCCCTCAAAACTGGAATTTCAAAAACTAAACTCGGCGAACCAACAGGGTTTGTTTAACGATCAAATAGGGTTGGTTCGAAAAGGCATTTCGAAGCAATAGGGTTGGTTCATCGAACGTACCCTATTGCTTCGTGGGGACTTGATTTTGATCCACTGAAATCCTAGCCTGCAGCGTGGAAGAGAATCAAAATCGAAGCCAACTCTCTGGCTGCGCTGGCATCAGCAAACATGGAAGCGGCGCTTTGCGGTTTATTGTGGCGGCTTCGTTTTGTTGATCGTGCTGTTCTATATTATCGAGAATACTCGAGGGACGATGGCGCTGAATGCCGCGAAGCAGCGTGCCGCAGATGCGGGGATCGACCTTAATTTTGCGAAGTTGATGACGCAAGAAATGCCACCGGATGAGGAGAATTTTGCGGCGTGTTTAGAGGCGATCGAAACGATTGGACATTTTCCGGATCTCCTCCCGGAATTCAACGGACTAACCCCGCATTTTGAACAGCAATCAGCAGCCCCGAGGTACCGGAATTTTGGCTATGCCGTATCTGCGGATTATTCATTTAATTTTGACCCACGGAAAAGCTCTCACGAAGTAGGGTGCCGTGAAATCTTACGATTATTGAACGGATGGGATGCTGAACTCGCTCGAATTTCGGAGGCCTCCAAACGGAAGCACTATGTTATTAACAAAAATTGGGCTAGCCCCGCTGATGAGATCAGCACTCCTACAGACCACAACGTTGCAAAGACGTTTCATTTGCGCGCAATGGCACGGCTGGGAATTGGTGACAATAAAGGCGCAGTTTCAGATTTGGAAACAATGCTTCGGGTAGGACGGCATTTTGATGAGAAACCTACAATGCTGAATCTTCTCGTTTGTTCTGTTCGGATGAAATATTCGGCCACAACTCTTTGGGAGAGCTTGAATAGATGTCAGTTTGATCAAAGTGATTTGAATCAACTTGCCAATGCGTTTATTTTAATTGAGGCGGAGCGTGTTTGGAATAAAAGTTGCGTCGCAGAGGGCGCTTTCGCAGTAGCGGCTTTCGAATCCTTCATTAAGGGCGCAGCTTCGCGTTATTCAAAATCCACAGATACATTTTATGGAGCTTCGTATTTTTACGCTGATCCACTGGTAGATCAAACCATAGACGATGACGTGATTACCTTAACAAATCGACTCATCTTTGCATTCCTGCCCACCGGTTGGTTTCGCCAAAATTTGGCTGAAAAAATCGACGCCGATATCAATTTGTTTCAACAACAAGGAACTATGATAGAACCGCTGTCTTTCGTAGATTCAGCTGTATTCAAAAATGGTAAATACAATTTCATCTTCGGAGAAGTCGTCGCCATCGCTTCCGCATGCGGCAATTCTCAAAAAATTCATCGATTCCTCCGCAATGTTGCTCCAAGCAAAAGCCGCTATCGCATTCGAACTCCATTTTCTAGAACACGATAAATACCCAACCGCTTTTGAATCTCTCATTCCGGAGTTTCTCGACGCCATTCCAATCGATCCGTGGACAGACAAACCGATGCTGCTCGATTTTCGACCGGATGGCCGACCTGTGATTTATTCGGTGGGCGAAGATCTCGACGATGATGGTGGAATTCCTCAGTCACACCAAAAGCCTCGCGATGGCGATATCGTATGGCATTATTCGCTGCCGGTGGGTTTTGACGCGGAGGCTCACTACGAAAAATAATCGACAACGAACACCTCCCGCTAATTCTCAAAAATTGGCTTGTGGATTCGTAAATGCCGCTAACAGATAGCCCCGTTGACAGACAGCGACTCTCGCGTATCATTGCGCCCGCTTCGGGAGGGGTGCGCCTTAATTTGTTGGGGACTCGAATTCATGTCCCCAATTTTTCGTATCTTCCCCCGAACGAATCGATTCAAAAAAACAATCCACACTGATAGTCATGGCTACTAAAAAAACCGCGAAGAAAAAAACTGCGGCCAAAAAACCCGTTGCGAAAAAAGCAGCGGCCAAGAAGAACTCTAAAATGGTTTACTACTTCGGCGCTGGAAAGTCCGATGGTAACGGTAAGCAAAAAGCGCTGCTCGGCGGTAAAGGTGCAAACCTTGCTGAGATGGCCTCTATCGGTCTGCCCGTTCCTGCAGGCTTGACGATCACGACTGAGGTCTGCAACCACTACTACGACAATGGTTGCAAATGGCCTGCTGATTTGGAGAGACAAATCAAAGCCAACATCACTAAGATCGAAAAGGCGATGGGCAAAAAGTTCAACAACCTGGACAACCCGCTTCTCCTTTCCGTTCGCTCCGGCGCTCGCGATTCGATGCCGGGAATGATGGATACGATTTTGAACCTCGGCATCAACGATGAAGTTGCTGAGTCGCTCGCGAAGAAAACGGGCAACCCGACTTTTGCATGGGACAGCTACCGTCGCTTTCTCCAGATGTATGGCGAAGTCGTGATGGGCGTTGAGCAGCACGCGAACGAGCACCACGATCCATTCGAGGTGATTCTCGATAAGGCGAAAGCCAAGCGCAAAGTCGCGACCGATTCCGATTTGAATGAAGCCGAGCTCAAGTGGGTCGTTGCCGAGTGCAAAAAACTCATCAAGTCACGTACCGGAAAAGATTTCCCAACTGATCCAATGGAGCAGCTGGTTGGTTCTGTGAACGCAGTTTTCAATTCATGGCAGAACGACCGCGCGAAGGTTTACCGCCAGAAATACGGCATCCCTGCTGAGTGGGGCACCGCTGTAAACGTTCAGGCAATGGTCTTCGGTAACACCGGTAAAAAATCAGGAACCGGCGTGGCTTTCACACGTGACCCTGCAACTGGTGAAAATGTTTTCTACGGTGAGTATCTCATCGACGCGCAGGGCGAAGACGTTGTTGCCGGTGTTCGTACACCAAAGCAGGTCAAGCAGATGTCGAAAGACCTTCCGAAATCTCACAAAGAGCTCTTGAAAGTGCGCGGCATTCTTGAAAAGCACTTCCGTGACGTTCAGGACATCGAGTTCACGATCGAAGAAGGAAAATTGTGGATGCTTCAGACTCGTAACGGTAAGCGCACCGGTTTCGCTGCGGTGAACATCGCAATCGACATGGTGAAAGAGAAGCTCATCACTCAGGAAGAAGCGATTTTGCGTATTCCTGCTGATGACTTGAGCCACCTCCTCGCTCCGATCTTTGATACTGCTGCTGAGAAGAAGGCGAAGAAGATGGGATCCGGCCTTCCTGCTGGTCCCGGTGCTGCTTCCGGTAAGATCTACTTTTCTGCTGAAGAGTCAGTTGCTGCAGAAGCTCGTGGTGAAAAAGTCATGCTCGTTCGGATGGCAACATCTCCAGAAGATCTTCGCGGTATGATTGCTGCGGAAGGTATTCTCACAACTGAAGGGGGTGCTTCTTCACACGCGGCACTCGTTGCTCGTCAGATGGGTAAAATCTGCGTTTGCGGTGCTCACGGCATGGTAATCGATTACAAAAAGAAAACGCTTTCCGGAAACGGCATCACGTTGAAGCAGGGCGATGAGCTCTCACTCAACGGATTCGTTGGAAACGTTTACGCTGGTGGAATCAAGGCTTCACCATCACAGGTTATTCAAGGTCTCATCGAGAACAAAGCAGCCGCTAAGAAATCCGCGACATACAAGAAGTTCGTTGAGCTGATGAAGTGGACTGACAAGCACCGCAAGCTCGGTGTTCGTACCAACTCTGATACTCCAGAGCAGGTTCGTCAGGCGATCCTCTTCGGTGGTGAAGGCATTGGCCTCACACGTTCGGAGCACATGTTCTTCGAAGGAAACCGGATCGACGCTGTTCGTGAAATGATTCTTGCTGACGACGACGCAGGTCGCGCCAAGGCACTCAAGAAGATCAAGGCCTTCCAGAAGAAAGACTTCATCGGTATTTTCAAAGCACTCGATGGTCGCCCGGCGACAATCCGTCTTCTGGATCCACCACTTCACGAGTTCATCGGCACCATGGATGCGAAGCAGAAGACGGATCTTTCTAAGAAGATCGGCATGAGCGCAGCTGCAATCACTAAGCGGATTCACTCTCTTCACGAAGAGAACCCAATGCTTGGTCACCGTGGTTGCCGTCTCGGCATCAGTTACCCTGCAGTTACTGCAGCGCAAGTTGAGGCGATCCTCGAAGCAGCTGCTGAAGTTCAAGCTAAAGGCACCAAAGTTCTCCCTGAGATCATGGTTCCTCTCGTTGCTTACGCACGCGAGCTTGAGCTCCAGAAGCAGGTCATCGACGAAGCAGCTGTTGGCGTTCGGAAGAAATATGACCTCAAGAAGTCTGAGTTGAAATACACTGTCGGAACTATGATTGAGATTCCACGCGCAGCCCTGACCGCTGATGAAGTGGCGAAGCACGCTGAGTTCTTCTCATTCGGAACCAACGACCTCACGCAGACCGGTCTCGGCCTCAGCCGTGATGACTCGTCTTCGTTTCTTCCAACTTATCAGGACGCTGAAGTTCTCAACAACAACCCGTTCGCGGCACTCGATCAAGAGGGTGTTGGTCAACTAGTTGAGATGGGTGTTAAAAAAGGTCGTTCGACAAAGAGGAAACTCAAAATCGGAATCTGCGGCGAGCACGGCGGAGATCCTGATTCAGTGAAGTTCTTCCACCGCACAGGACTCGACTACGTTTCTTGCTCACCATTCCGTATCCCAATCGCCCGCCTTGCAGCAGCACAGGCAGCGCTTGAAGATAAGAAAAAGAAGTGAGCTGAAGTGCTAGCTTAAGAAAAATTCGAAGAGGGCAGTCGGTGCGAACCGGCTGCCCTTTTTTCGTTTTTGTGAAAGCGTAGGATGGCTCTCCAGTGCCGACTTATCTTAAAACAGGCAACGATGACAGCTCTGGAGAGCCCTCTTGCGAAGTATTAACGATTTGAAAAGGACAAAGCTGATTCGGTTGCTATCGAATGCAATGATGGACAGAATTCGGGATCCGCGGGCGCAAATCCCCAAGTGATGTGGAACTCGATTCTGGAAATTGAAAAGGCAGAGTAACTCTGCTTTAAAGTCAGGATTTACTTCGAAAGAAACTCCTTCAACGGCGTTCCATCTGTCCCTTTCCTAATTAGATAAAAATCGTCATCATCAACATCGATTCTGGAATCCACGACATAATCGCCAGCCGTGGGAATCAACGCGGTTAGATGATCTTCGTGAAAGACGACGTGAGTGCCTTCGGGAAGGTCGGCCAGTGCTTTGGGAATTTCATCGATCGAATGAATGATCGTTGCTTGAACGTGCTTTTCGTAGGCCGAGAGAAGTGGATGATGGATGATTAATAAATGATCTTCGTCTGTCGCAAGCTGCGTTGTGAGGATCTTGTCGACCCGAGCTTCAGCCTCTGAAGTATTCGTCAGGAATAAAAATGCGGCGACAGCCAAAGCGATCACGCTCAGAACAATCGCAATAGCAAATCCGGGGCGACGTTTCGTCTTCACCAATGTCTCCCGGCTCCAACCATCCGAATCGTCTTCCGCAACTGGCTTCCGAGCGAGCAGACACGCTTCTGAACCGAGCGACGGAAACAAGCCCGCCCAAATCTGATTGAACCGAATCCATGGGCGCAGATTTTCGAGTGGATTTCCCGTGTGACGTATCATGTGCGAGCCAGTGATGAATTCCGGCCTCAATCCGCAATCGTGAAGCAGGGAATACCAACGCCTAGTCGATAAGCTGTTGATGTGACCACCGCGCAGGATTTTTCCTTCAGCAAGACGCTTTCTGAAAATTTCCTGACGCCAGTTTGCAAGTATATGCGGCATCGTCGGAGTGCCAGCCAAAAGACAACCACCCGGGGCGAGAATCTCCTCGATTTGAACCAGTGAAAATGCCGGCCGTGGCAAATGCTCGAATACATGAAGCGATGAAACCACATCCGCAGAATTTGCCTCGACTGGAAGCGGGTGATCAAAATTCGCCTGAATAATTTCGTCGTATCCGGCTCTCTCGAGAAGCTTTGTTTCCGGGTTCCAATCAATCGCAATCCACTTCGCATCAATGTCTTCGCCGACAAATCGCTTCAGCCAGCCTCGACCTGATCCTAAATCAATAATCGTGAGCGGAGTATCACGATTTTTAGCTTCTTTCCGAATAGCTTGGGCCACCCACCAATACCGAAGCATCCGAACGGAAAACCGCGTTCTTAAAAGATGTTCTTCAAGCAGCGGATCTTCGGGAGTCCGAGTCACCGATTCCGAAAAAGGGACGAGCGGAAATCGAAGAAAAGGAAATCTAGAGGGGGAGGGCATCGGCGAAAGATTAGGGTCAGGATGAGAGCGTGCAAGGTCGCAGTTGATACGACCTTGCCTTTCGAATATTAGCGGAAAGCGTCCTCCTATGAGCCGTTTTCGGCCGTAATCTCCCATTTCCTATAAAACCAATCACCAGAGTAGAAATCACACGGGGCTACGAATTTCTGACTCTATGTTTTTTCGGGCGGTAGCTTCGTATTTTACTCTGAAAAGCTCAGTTCGAAAAATCCACTCCCGATCCAAAAAACCGCGCAAGATCGATGCCCAACTTTCCCGATACTCCGCATCGGGCACGTGCGCGTATTCCTGCCGGATCGCCGCCGCGTATCTCTCGTAATAATCGGCATTTCTTCCAAGAATCGACAAATCGATGTCTACAATCAGCTCCTCGCCCGGATTTTGTGGCTCGCCGCGATGATTCGTAATTTGAATCAACTGCTTCACACGCTCGATTTTTGAGGGTGCGACATTTATTTCCGCCAGCCATTCCGCCGCCAAATAAGCACTCGCAGATTCATTATCGCCGCGCTTTGGATCGTAAATGACATCATGAAACCACAGAGCCAATTCAACTAACTCGCGATCTTTACAGATTGAATCAGGAACGTTTTTCAATTGCTCAAGACAATCCTCAATATGAGGCAAGCCGTGGTAAAACCTCCCCGGTTCGCCGTATTTTTTTTGTCAGTTCAGCAACGCAAAGCTTCCAACCCGTTGATTTAAAAACACTCACTTCGCTTACCAAAACGAAAGAGCTCCATCGAGTCAACCCAGCAACAGATTCAGTTCAAAAATCCCGCTCTACGCAACCGCCTAAATGCGGGAACTGCGGATTCGATTATTGAGGGTAAAATCGCTCATGTTTCGAATTGGGATTCTACTATTTTTCGTCGTTCAACTTTGTTTCGCCGGTGATTTACCGCTGAAATTTGGTCCACGGCACAACGTCGAAATTGTGGCGAAAAAGGACGGCATCTCACAAGTGAAAATTACCGGCCCTTCCGCACACTTCTGGTCTCAGCCTGTCACTTCAGGGCCGAAAAGAACCGTTCTCGCATTCGAATATTTTTCGACCACCGGAATCAATTCTCTGTCCGTCCGATTTCGCGATGCCGACGAATCGATGGCCTTCGTTGGATCAGCTCCGGTGCCGCTTTCTGAAACCTGGCAGCCGTTTTCAATTGAACTCTCTGAAGTGCCGACCACCGAAACGCGGTTTCACTTCTCATTGCAATCTAAACTGAATGCCGGGCTTCTAATCCGAAATTTAACGATCCGCGAACCCACCACAGAAGAAATTGCGAAGCGCGAAAACCTGGCAAAAATCACTGCAGCTCGACAGTCCGATGGCGATGCGTTTTTGAAATATCTTCGCACCGAATACGCTGCCGAAATCACTTCTATCGATGTCAGTGCCGGGAAAATACAAATCACGGGGAAATCTTCCCAACCAATTCAACTCGTCGAAATTCCACCACAACTTCCATCTCACCTGAAATCGCCAAGGGAACCGATCCCGATTGAAACTCCCGCTGACTTCACGATCGAGTTGCCCCGAATCGATTCCGTCGGAAAAAGAGACCGGGCAAGCTCGCGGTGGCGCCTTGAATCGCCCACAGGTGAAATTGTATCTCACGCAAAATGGCCATCTCAGATTGAACCCGTAGAATCGGCAAAAACACTTCCAAAATTGACCTCTCCAAGCCAAAAGGGAATTGGCGGCGTTCCCTCTATCAATAGTCCGGATCATCCAATTTTTGAGCTTGGCGTCAGCCATGCCACCATCAATGTGGTTCTCAACGGAGCCATTTCGGAAAAGAAAAAACCCGGTCTGAAGCCCCACGTTTTTGAAGGAAAGACGTATTTCATCAATCCGCGATTCCTGTCGATAAAAAACAACACCCTTCGACAACTCAACGATCAGGGAATCATCGTTACCTGCATTTTACTCGTCGGGAATCAGCCAGACTCCCTGATGCGCCATCCTGCGGCGGAGTCTCGAGGAACGTACGCCATGCCCAATCTCGCCACTGCCGAAGGCACCCATCTCTATCGCGCTGCGATCGATCTTATTACCCGTCGATTTTCCAAACCCGAAACGCGAGTTGCCAACTGGGTTATTCACAATGAAATCGATCAGGCCGGAACGTGGACAAATATGGGTGATCAACCATTGGCTCGTTATCTCGAAACCTATGCCCGTTCAACCCGAATCACCTATCACACAGCCCGGCACTACGATCCGCACGCACGCGTTTTTGTTTCGCTAACACATCATTGGACGCAGCAAAGCTCTGGAACTGGAACCTATGTTGTCCGCGACATCGTTGATCTATTTTCTGAAATCGCGACTGCTGAGGGAGCTTTCGACTGGGGCGTCGCCTACCACCCCTACCCGCGTGGCCTTCGAAATCCAGACACGTGGAATGATACAGACGTCTCCTACGATTTTGACACAAAATACATCACGCCAAAAAACGTCGCAGTCCTGCCTGCCTATCTGGGGCCGGACCGTCCCATTCTATTTTCCGAACAGGGTTTTAACACGCCAACGTTAAGCCAAGCAGATCAAAAACGGCAAGTCGCCGGATTGATTTACATGTTTCGAAAGCTTCGTCACATGCCAACCGTCGAGGCCTATCACCTTCACCGATATCAGGACATGCCCGATCGCGAAGGGGGCCTGCGTCTTGGGGTTATGGACGAGAACGGCAATCGCAAACTAGGCTGGCACGCCTACGCGGCAATCGGAACGGACGCGGAAAAAGAACACGAAAAAATCGCAGATGAAATCCTTCCGCCTACCGAACCATTGAAGGTGATTCCATTTCACGATCCAACAGGCTCTGTTCGATGAATCAACCCTATCCGATCGAAACGCCTTCACGATCCAACAGGGTACGTTCGACGAATCAACAGGGTTGGTTCGTAAATTTTTATTTCTCCTTCCGCCAGACTTCCCACTGCCGATGCGGAGATTTCTGCTGACCGACTTCGAATCCCGGCCGCGCTCCAAATGACTCAGCGACAGTTGCAGCCTTGGCTTGATCATATTTTCCTGAATGAGCCTGAAGCAGATAACGGAGGACCAGCGGTTTCTCTTTAGTGATCGTAAAGGCTTCGTTAAAACAAAATGAAGCCCCCATCCAACCATCCGAACGCACATGCCAATGAGTCGGGTAGCGCGGATTTTCTGGATGATCAAAATAAGTGATGCCTTCAGCAACGAGCTTCCGGCCCCTTCCTTTCCCCACGACCACCGGCCCGGAATAATCCATCCAGCGTGCGGATTTTCCGAAAATTTCTTTCTCACCCGCGGCTCCTTCACTGTTTGAGATTTCTCCGCCACCAAAATGATTTGAAAGAGTTTTCGAAACGCGAACGGCAAGAATCCCGAAATTCGTTTTCGCCAACTCAACCGTTTCGCGATCTGCAGAGGGTCGCATCGTGATTTGGATTTCCAAACCATGCTCGCCGCCTTCCATCGGAAACAACGCAGCGACAATTTCCTGCTCCATGAATTCGGTTCCATCTTTACCAAACCATCCCGTCGTCGCCGCCATGATAGATTCGTCATCACCATCTTCGTAGGCGATCCACTGCTTTTGTTTTACAGCAGTCTCTTTTCCATCAGCCCAAAATGACTCGCCGTTCAGGTCGTGATGGGCAAACCAGATGGAGCGGTGATGATCGTGATTCGAAGCGCCGGGATGTCCCATGCGCGTCAGAGAAACGCCGGACGGACCATTGAACGGAAAGAAAAACGGACGGGGATATTTTTCATCAAAATGCCAGCGTGTTTTTTCAACGCCGTCGATTTGAAACAACGTCTCGTGATTCGCCAGCGGTATAATTTCGCAGCGCTCGATTTTAAATTTAGAATCCTGAGCCGAGCAAATTCCGGCAACGAAAAGCAAACTGAGGGCGAGGATTTTCATCCCCCTATTCCATCGAAATACTCGGCTCATGACCAGTCCGTCATCGCGATTTTACAACGCCACCATTTTATTCCAAATACGAACAATCTTCGGTTTCACGCTGTAAAGATCATCCGTGTAATTGTTCACGAAAATCGTGAAGGCGTAGCGCTTACCGGAGCGTGCATTGACGTGTCCCGAATAATTTCGAATTCGATCGAGCGTGCCGCTTTTTGCACGAATCGCACCTTCAGCAGCCGAACCGCGCCCGATGCTACTAACAGTCCCTGACTGACCGACGACAGGTAAAGATTTGTAAAATGTATCAAATGGCTTCGCCAGTATTGGAGCGCTCACGCGCAGAGGCAGTCTCCGCGGCATCGACAAAGGGTGCCGATACGAGCAGGGCGAGTGAGAAGAGGCTTAGGATTCCAAGGGGTCTTTTCATGGGGTTCTTTCGTTAAATTGGATTTTGCGCGGCGGAAATTTCAGTTCTTCGTGACGGTCACGTCTTTCGTTTCGAGGGTTCCCCAGATGTGGCCAACTCCGCACTGGATGACTTTGTTCCGGAGGCGGTCGTCCTCGATCTTGAATGTCTTATCATCAACGCGAATGGTCGCCACACTGCCGTCGAAGTTCACGCTCGTTGTATGCCACTCTCCAGCTTCCGCGTGGTGCTTTTCCGCCGTGACCGTAGCTTTCTTTTTCTTGGAGTCAGGAATGCTCTCGTAGGTCACGAAACTGATCACATCGGTTGTCGTATGGTCTTTGGTCGGCCTGCCATTGATAAACACTTTGAAGAGGTGGGTGCGCTTGCCATTTTCTTCCGTCTCAAAAACAAGGTTGATTTTTTGAGGCAGGTCACGTTTCCATGAGAACGAAAAGGTGCCGTCGGTGAAAGGCACGTGGTAATACGTGATCGGACCATGCGTGTTGTGCTCGTGGTATTCCTCTTCGGTGCTCGCGACTTTTCGCACGCCGTCCTCCTCACTCACATTGCCCCATTTGATGGTGATCTGTTCCTCGGTCGGTTTGATTTCTTGAGCGGAGCCAACACTCAGCGTTGTGAGAAACAAGAAGGGAAGGATGATTGTTTTGAGATGTTTCATAAATTGATTTGGTTTTGACCACGGATAAACACGAATGGACACGGATTTGAATTGCGTGCTGCTCGGTCCGTATCCGCGTTCATCTGTGTCCATCAGTGGTTTAAAATTTGAATCATTTCTCCAATCGAACCGTTTTCAGCTCGACAACAATTTCGCCCTCGGTCGGAACGGGAAGCGCAATGCCGATTCGCCCCTCGGGAGTCCACTTCTGCCACGCATCCGACTTTGTGCAGTCGATCACATACTGATGCCACTGCCCATCAGCAGTCGGCTTGAAAGGTAGATCATCGCCTTTCCAGGCGGTATCGCGCAGCACCGCCCGGCCCGCGCCCACCGAGGTGCCGCCGGAAATTTTCATCTCAAATCGGAGCTTGGAGTATTTCTCCGGATCCACGTCCATGCCCCGGTAAAGAAGAGGCGGTGTGGCGCCGGCTTTCACTGTCACTTTGCAGATTCCGTTTTCGATCACGGGGTCTGAAACCAGGTCTTTGGTCTTCGCCTTATGAAGCCTTCCGTCAAATTTCTTAGATTCAAAATCCAGGACAATATCGTCAGGCAAGTTGGCGGGCGAACCGAGTTGATCTCGTAGCGGAATGAAATAATCCGGATTCTGATTCACCACTTCGGATTTCCAATCATCAAACGCCGTGTTCATCGCTGCGTATTTTTCCGGCATCTGCTCCGCGAGGTTTTCGGTTTCGTCCAAATCATCCTTCAGATTAAATAGCTCGTCTTTGTGCTCGGTGGACCATTTCTTTTCACCTACATACTTGAACGAGCGCAGCAGTTTCCAGTCGCCGGAGCGGAAGGCTTCCTGGCGCAGATAGTTTCCACGCCCGCCCCAGTCACGGCGACGCCAACCAAAGTCACGCGGCAGGTCGTTTTTCTCCAGCAGGTTGATGCCGTCCAGGACACGACCGTCCGGCACGTGTTTTAATGCATCGGCAGCCGCGAGCGCAGTAACCGAGGCATCCATCATAATTGAGGGTTGGTCGCTGACGGTGCCGGCCGGAATTTTGCCGGTCCACTGCATCAGGCAGGGAACGCGGATGCCGCCCTCCTCAAGGTGCTGCTTCGATTTTTTCAGCGGCCAACAGTTGCCCGAAAGCATGCCGCCGTTGTCGCTGGTAAAGATGATCAGCGTGTTCTCCAGCTGGCCCTGTTCTTCCAGGGTTTGAAAAATCCTGCCAATGTGCAAATCAAGATGTTCGACCATACTAACGTATGCTTTTCGACCCTCTGGAGTATTGGACTTGGGACTGGCATCAAATGCAGTGGTTGGGGCTGCAGCAGGGTCCTGCAACGGCGCATGCGGAATCGACCAAGGCAGGTAGAGGAAGAACGGATCGTTCTGATTTTCTGCAATAAACTCGATCGCCTTATCGGTCCAGAGATCGGTCAGGTATTGGCCTTCCAAATTGGTGACGCGATTGCCGCCGGTTTCGAAAAGCATGGGACGACCATTGCAGTCGTTGTTCTTATTCTGGTGCTGAAAGTATCCGGTGTTGTGGTCGATGATTAACCAATCATCGAACCCGTGCGCGCCCGGCCAGGAGACGCCCAGCGTTTCGCCCACATTCCATTTGCCATAGACCGCAGTGGCGTAGCCAGCCTGTTTTAGCCACATGCCAATCGTCGGATCTTTCGACGCAACGACGCCATCAGGTGAACTGGCATAGGCCTCAGCCCACTCGCCGAGACGATTCGGATAACGGGCCGTCAGGAGAGCGCGGCGCGACGGCGAGCAGATCGGAGCAGCGGAATGGAAGTCAGTGTAGCGCACACCATTCTTTGCCATGCGATCCAGATTCGGTGTCGTGATCGGCGTGTTGTTCGGCGCTTCACCATGTGCCTCGGGATTGTAGCTGCTCAGGTCTCCGTAGCCGAGGTCATCGGCCAGCATGAAGATGACGTTAGGTTGATCTGCTGACACACCGACCGTGCCCAAAGCTCCCAACAGGGGTGCCATGAATAAAGGTTTCATCATCATCTTTTCTCTACTGTGGAGTTTTGTCGTTGGGCAGGGTGAACCGTCACAATTGTCGCTTTCATATCATCAATATACCGAGACGAGCCGGCAGACGCCTTAGGCAGATCAACCGCCGCGACCGAGAAGACAATGGTCTTCGTGTTGGCCGGTAGATCCATTCTCAGCTTTCCTATATGCCAGTCGGTCGAGCCTGCAGGTATGAGCACCGGCTTGCGAGCTGCGCTGGTGACTTGATCGTCCAGCTTCTCCGTGCTGCCGCTGATCTCGTCGGCGCCCGCCGTGAACGCCCGCAGCACCAGGAGCATCCGACTTTGATTCACAGCTCCGTCGCAAAAGAAGGAGGCAGAAAACTCCACCGCAGCGTCCTCGGCCGAGACCAGATGACTGACGTCCACGATCTGTTCGATCCGGGAATAGGGTCGATCTTCCACCGGCTGCATTTTCATCATGAAGCGGCCCTGCTTCGGTTCCACAGCGGAGTCTCCGGACGAGATGGTATGTGAAGCATCGCCGTTCCAACGATTCAAAGTTCTTGGAATCACGGCAGGAACAGACGTGCTTGTTTCCTCAAATCCCGGATCCACTAGAGACACCTTGATTCGTGTCACATCAGGGATTTTTGGAACCGCATACGCCCAGACAACTGAAGAGGTCAGGATGCCGATCATGATTCCCGCCGCCGCCGTGGTCAGAGGACGCCAGGAAAACCCGTTGGACTTGTGAATCGTGGGCCGGTCAGAAAACAACTGAGCCTCCTGTAATGCGCTCGCCGCTTTTGCGCTCGACTCCAGTGCCATGTCGAGATTCGCGTAGTCAAGATAGAGCGTTCGCAGTTCTCCATCGCACTCCAGCGCCTGCTCAAGCTCGGCGGATTCCTCCGGCGTCGCGATCCCGGCAAAGTGCTTCTGAATCAGGTCGTGCCACTCGTCGATGTTTTCGTTCTTCATGTCGCTTCTTCCTGGTCGAGAGTTTGGTTCACGCATTCCAGCAAGGTGCGGCGGATGCGGTGCAGTTTTTTGTAAAGTGCCATCGGGGTCTGCCCGAGATCTTTGGCCAGCTCATCGATCCGGTTTCCGTTCGTGTAGGCCGTCAGGACGAGATCCCGAAGAGGTTCGGGAAGTTTCCGCAGGCAGCCGTCCAGCGCCTCCTGCTGGGTGAGAAATCGGTCTTCAGACGCAACCGCTTCGTCGGCAAGCCGGGCGACTAACTCATCACCAAACACCAGCCGTTCGCGTTTGCGATCCCGCATCAGGCCGAGTGCTTTGTATTTGGCAATACCGAAGGCCCAGGGCTTGAAGTCGCGTGAGCGGTCGTATTCCTCGAACTTCTCCCACAGGGTAATCGTGGTGAGCTGAAACGCTTCGTCCGCATCTGACTTCAAGGAAAGAATCGCCCTCAGAAACGCACGAATCGCCGCCTCGTGCTCGGCGAGCAGGCGGAGGAATTCGTTTTGTTTCGGAGACTCTTGAGGAGATGACATAAAGGCGTTCTACCCACTATTTCCCCGAGAGCCGCGCATTTGCCGAAAAAATTGTGGTTTTCTCTGATTTTGGTGGGATGGGGACTAACCTTGGGCTAATCGTACTTTCAGCCGAAATATCAATTCGCCAATCTTACTCTATGTATTCATGAATCAACAGGGCGGTAAGCTGGCTCGACAGCGGTCTGAGGATTTTGCGATAGCAGAACCGGAACAGCCCTTACCTAAAAGGTTGGTTCGTAAAACTCGATTTTTGGACACACGCAGACACGCCGTGGTTCAAACTTTATTTTAGTTCACCGAGCAGCTATTCTCTTCTATCTAAAAATGAGTCCTCGATTTCAACCATCTCGCCGAACTTTACTGAAGCAGTCCGCCTGC
This sequence comes from uncultured Verrucomicrobiales bacterium, assembly GCA_937891465.1. Taxonomy (GTDB): domain Bacteria; phylum Verrucomicrobiota; class Verrucomicrobiia; order Verrucomicrobiales; family DEV007; genus JABDJT01. Next base: position 51,619 of record CALAHF010000055.1, read on the forward strand.
GGGTTCGGTTCATTGGCGTTATCTGGAATGGCTGGATCGGCAAATGCAACGGTCCTCAGCAATCCGCTGGCCGCAAAAGATCCGCCGATGATTCCGCGAGCCAAACGGGTCATATTTCTCTTTATGCAAGGTGGACCGAGCCAAGTCGACACGTTCGATTTGAAGCCGGAATTGCAGAAACGCAGCGGCGAGAAAATGAAGTTTTTCTATCCGCGAACAGGGCTTCATGAAGAAATGACGCTCTACGGTTCACCGTGGGAACACAAGCGTTACGGCGAGACGGGCCACGCCATTTCCGATCTGTTTCCTCACATTGGCAAACACGTCGATGATCTTTGTTTTCTTCATGGAATGCAGACAGAAGGCGTTGCCCACGGGCCGAGCACGCTTTTCATGCACACCGGCGCGACAAATTTGATCCGGCCTTCGATGGGTTCCTGGGTGATGTATGGGCTGGGCACGGAAAACGCGAATTTGCCCGGCTTTATTTCGATCGGGCCGTCATCAGCAAATGGTGGGCCGCGAAATTTCGGGAACGCTTTTTTGCCAGCCGATTTCCAGGGAACTGCGATCGGACGCGCGGGGTTGCCTGCGAAAAAAGCCACCATCGAACACCTTACGAATTCGAATCTCTCGTATGCTGAACAACGGAAACAATTGGAGTTTTTGCAGAAGCTGAACCGCACTCAAATCACGCAAAACCAAGCGGAAGCGGACACGAATTTAGAAGCAGTCATCAATTCATTTGAACTAGCCCATCGGATGCAGTCGGCTGCGCCGGACGTGATGGATCTCGAAAGCGAATCTAAAGCCACGCAGGAGCTTTACGGAATCGACGAAAAACATACGGAAGATTTCGGCCGCCAATGCCTCACGGCACGTCGCCTCGCCGAGTCTGGCGTCCGTTATATTCAGGTCAACTACTCGGACAACGGGTCAAATCCGAGGTGGGATCAACACAGTAATTTGCCGAAACACGCTCATCACGCAGCCGCCACCGACAAACCAGTCGCCGGTCTTCTTGCCGATTTGAAAGCACGCGGTTTGCTCGAAGATACGATCGTTTGGTGGGGCGGAGAATTTGGCCGAACCCCGTTTTCGCAAGGGAAAGACGGCCGTGATCACAATCCGCGAGGTTTCACCGTTTGGCTTGCTGGCGGTGGTTTCAAACCGGGAATGCGACACGGTGCGACCGACGAATTTGGAAACGAAGCGATCGCTGGGAAAGTTCACATGCATGATTTGCACGCCACGATTTTGCATCAGCTTGGGTTAAATCACGAGCAGCTAACCTATCAATACGCCGGACGCGATTTTCGACTGACCGATGTGCATGGAAATGTCGTGCATGAGGTGATTTCCTAAAATCACATTTTCCCTAGCGCAACGCCTCAACCTCGCTAAAAATGAGGGCGCTCCTGAATGATCCGCTTTCTCGTCCAGCGTTTTTTGATTGCCCTGATTCGACTCGCAGTCGTTTTGGGCATTCTCGGATTGGTGACTGAAATCGCGATTGGCCTGAAGGGAGGCGATGAACCGATGCGCCACGTTTGGCAATGGTTTTCGGCAAAATCTTTCCCGCCTGATTTTGTCCCACGGCTCATGGCGAGTCTTCGCGTGTTATTGATCTGTTGGACGGTTGTGATGATTCTTGGGCTCGGCATCGGCATTTTTCGGGCACGACTACGTCAGGCAAAGTCCCTCGAAATCGTCTGGTTGCCATTTGTGGCGCTGACCTGGGCGCCCGCGTTTTGGCTGATCGGATTGGTGGCACTTTGGCTGATGGAACGATGGGGGCATCCTGGTTTTGCCGACGGCCAGGCACCGATTGGCGGAGCAGAAACCCAAGCCGTAAATCAGTGGTGGCATGCCATGATTCTCGGAATTATTCTCGCGGCGGGAGCGATTGGCTGGCAATTTCGCACCTGTACCACTGGGATTCGCGACAGTGCCAAACAGGGATTTGTCCGCGCGTCTTACATGCGTGGGCATCGACGCTCAATCATTTTTTACGACCATGTTTTGAAAAATTCGATGGATGCACTCACCGGAATTGTTGATCGCGGATTGCCGGCAACGCTGGGGATGCTTGCCGTTTCTGAATGGGCGTTTCGCTATCCAGGACTCGGCCAATTCATGATAGAGAGCGCTCGAAATGCCCTCCCCGATCAAATTTTCATTGGCGCGGCAATTTTCTCAACCATCGCAATCCTCATGTCGATGATTGCCGAATGGATTTACGGAGGGCTCGACAGACGCGTTCGCACATCATGAGCTCGCCCACCGCCGTCGCCACCGGTCCTCCGGAAAAAAATAAGCGCCGCCCCAAATGGCGCGAGGCCTTGGCGCGAATCGCCGCCCGCTTTTGGTATGGTCGAAATGTTTACCTGACCGCGATCGGCTACCTATTTCTGCTCATCTTTTTCTGGATGACAGCGGCGTTTCTCGATTCCGGGTCGGCGACGTCTGTTTGGTACCCGCCAGGAGACGGTCACCTTTTCGGAATCAATGCACGCGGGCAAGATGTCTTTCATGCTTCGCTTGCAGCGGGGACAAAATCCATTTCAGCAGCTCTCCTTGCAGCATTTTTTGGCGTTGGCCTCTCCATATTGAGCGGTTGGGGCATCGCTTTATCTCGAAGGAGCGCCCCGAGTTTTGTATGGCTTCGACGCATCTCCCGATACGGCGGTTTTTGCCCCGCGCTGATATTCGTCCTCATTATTTCCGCGGGTTGGGGCGCCGGATTTTGGAAGCTTGTATTTCTCTTTAGCCTTGTTGTTCTCGTCTTCACGCTCTCCCGAATCAGCGATTGGTTTGAAGAGCTCGAAGACCGTGGCGGCACCATCGCCGCCGAAATCCTCGGTCTAACTCGATCTCAAACCATTCGGGCAAACTACATTTCCTTCGTCGCCAAACGGGGAATCGCTCTCGCCTGCACCCTCATTCCCGGACTCATCCTTGGTGAAATTGCCCTATCATTTGTCGGATTCGGCCTCGGCCCAACCAGTTGGGGCGGACTTCTAGCTGAGGGCATGCGGGTCCTTTTCGAAGCCCCGTGGCTTACCATTTATCCCGGCTTCATCATCACGGCAACGCTTCTCACTCTCAGTCTGCTGGGCTGGATGGCCCGAAAATCCATGAACGGCGACATCCCGCCGCGCATGTTTTGATTTCCCTGACTCATGCCTGAAACCGCTCCCATCGAAAAACGCAGCCTGCTTCTCGAGATCGAAAATCTCACGGTCGAGCATCGCACTCCGCGGGGCGACACCGTGCTCGCTCCGCGCAATGTCAGTTTGTGGGTGAACCGTGGCGAAATCCTCACGCTTGTCGGCGAGCGCGGCGCGGGAAAGTCTGCGATCACTCAAGCAATGGCGGGCGTTCAATTTCCAGGCTCCAAACAAACCAGCGGCGAAATCCGATTTAACGGCAAAGACCTCAGTAAATTAACTGTCACTCAGCTTCGCGATTTTCAGCGAAAAAACGTCGCCTTTATCCTGCGAGATCCACATTCCCAGCTGAATCCGTTCATCACGATTCGCGAACATTTGCGGGAAACAATCGAGCTTGCCCGCCAAAAATCGAAGTTTGGAAACGAAGCCGATTGGGCCCCGATTTTTTATGAAGTCGGCATCATTGAACCCGAGAAAATTCTCGATCACCGTCCCGATGATCTCTCCACTGAGCTCGCCATGCGAATCATGCTGGCGACCGCGCTTTTTACCGAAGCCGGGTTACTCGTTTGTGATCAAGCAACGGCAGAGATTGAACCGGCTACCGCCCTTCACATTCACGAACTCCTGCGACAACTTCGCAGCGAGCGAAATCTCGCGATTTTGATGACGACCGACAATCTCTTCAACATCGAAAAAATCGCCGATCGGGTCATCATACTTTTTGAAGGCGGCATCGTCGAAATCGGGTCCGCTGATCGTATTATCCGACAACCGAAAAATGATTACACCCGCGCGTTACTCGACGCCGTTCCCCGACTGGGCCAAAAACGCGCCCGCCTCGGCGAGTTGGGCGAAAACGAGATTAGCGAAGGACGTATTGCGATTAACAAAAATTCGGGCATATAAGACACCTCCATGATTCAAGAAGACCAAATCCGCGAACAACTTGGCAAGGTGAACTATCCCGGCTTCAGCCGCGATATCATTTCATTCGGCCTCGTCAAAGGCATCGAAATCGCCGATTCCGGTGACGTCGTCGTGAAACTCAGCCTCGCGACACGCGATCCGAAAGTGCCAAAAACCATTCACGAAGAGACCATGGCGGCGCTAAGTTCAATCGATGGAATCGGCAAGGTCACGATCGACTTCGACATCAAGGAACCCGCTCAGCCAGAAGGCGGTGCATCAACTTCGTCCGGGCAATCTGCCATCCCCGGCGTGAAAAAAATCATCGCCGTTGCTTCCGGAAAAGGCGGCGTCGGAAAATCAACCGTGGCGACCAACCTCGCCATCGCGTTGCAAAAAGGCGGCGCCAAAGTCGGCCTCTGCGATTGCGATTTGTACGGCCCCAGCGTTGCGATGATGCTCGGAATTGGCGACGAAAATCCGATGGCGACCGAGCAAAACGAGATTATTCCAATCGACGCGCACGGAATCAAAGCCATCTCGATGGGGAATTTAATCAGCGACGACTCCGCCGTAATCGTGCGTGGACCGCTCGCGACGCGCTACATCCAGCAATTCCTTCGCCAATGCCGCTGGGCTGATGATGGCGAGCTCGATTACCTCATTCTCGATCTCCCACCGGGAACGGGCGACATTCAACTGACCATCGTTCAAACCGTCGCCCTCGACGGCGCGATCATCGTGACGACTCCGCAAGAAGTGGCCCTGATTGATGCGCGGAAAGCGATTTCGATGTTCAAAAAAGTGAACGTTGGAATCTCAGGAATGATCGAAAACATGGCGTGGTTCGAATGCGATCACGGCACCAGATACCCCATTTTCGGAGAAGGTGGCGGAAAAGCCGAGGCCAAAAAAATTGGCGTTCCCCTTTTAGGACAAATTCCGATCGACCCCCTCACCGGCAAACGCGCCGACGAAGGCACGCCGGTAGCCCTGCTCGATCCAGCCGAAAATGCGATCAGCGCAGCGTTCGCGGAAATTGCGAAGCAGGTTTGATTGCGAATCCAGCAGTCACCCATTTTTCGAAGCAATAGGGTTTGTTCGGCGAATCATCGAACGCACCCTATCTGTTTAATCTGAGCCTTCAATGGATCGCTGAACGGCGGCAAATGTCAGCCAAAACGCTCGCTAGTTTGAACGACTTGAGGGAGGAAACTGACGGTAAGAGCTTCGCGCATGGGAAGATGCTGACCGAATGGGACGGGATCGTGTCGGAGCTGATGGTCTGAGCAACGACCATCAGGCATGCGGAAACGTGTGAGGGACTTAATTAAAGAACGGTCGTAGGATTGGGTATAATGAATTTCATATTCCACTCTTCGTGGGTCTTTGTCCGATTCTTGGCTGTCTTACTCTCATAGCGTAAACAACCATGAGTCGTCCAACTAACTTCGGCCTTTACCAGGCCTTCGTCGGGCTCTCCCTGGTTCTGATGGCATCCTTTGCTTTCGGTGAACCAATCCCGGAGTCGCTGAATCGCGTCATCGAGAACCACTGCGCGGATTGTCACGATGATGTGGAGGCGAAGGGCGGTTTGGATCTTTTTTCTCTGAAGTGGGATCTCGAGGATCCCCACACCACCGGGATCTGGGTGAAGGTTCACGATGTTCTTTCTGCGGGTGAAATGCCGCCGAAGAAAAAGAGCAAATTGGGCGATGCGCAACGCGGGGCAGCGGTGGTGGACCTGGCGAATCGGATCGTCGAAGTGCAGGAGGCAGATTACGTTCAGCATGGGCGCTCAGTTTCGCGGCGAGTGAATCGTTTCGAATACGAGAATGTTCTTCGCGACTTGTTGCACGATCCCTACCTCAAGATCGCGGATCAGTTGCCCCTCGACGGGGAGGTTCATGGATTTGCCAAAGTTGGAGGCGCCCTCGATGTTTCCCACGTGCAGGTCGATGCCTACCTCGATGTTGCCGAGCTTGCGCTTCGCCGGGCCCTCGAGTTTCCAGCTGAAAAGCCGAAGACCACCACGCACCGTCATTACGCGCGCGAACAGGGGAGGCTGTGGAGCGGTTCAGGGAATGCCGGTTGGACACGATTTTCTCTTGCCCTGGAGGGCTTGGATATCAATGAGAAGTATTCATTCAGCAAGAAAGGTTTTGACCCCGTCGAGAAGTCCCAACCCGTGGGGATCACCGTCGACGACGCCGAGGCGGAACGCACCGGGCCCTGGCGCAAGTCCACCCGTCGCCCTAACCACGTCGGGGCACACTATCTGGCCACCGACAAGGACAAGGGTCCCTACTCGATTAAGTGGGAGGCCACTTTGCCGAAACCCGGGATCTACGACGTGCGGGTAAGCTTCGGAGGGGGGAAGAGTCTGGCCAAGGCAGCCTCATACCTGGTTCGCCACGCCGAGGGCGAAACCCGCGTGACCATCGACCAAAGCCAAACGCCGACCATTCAAGGCCTCTGGTTTCCCATTGGACGTTTCACCTTCGAGTCAACCGCGGGTGATCCCAAAACCGATACTGTCATGGCGGAGGTATCGCTCACCGACAAGAACGCCAAGGGCTACGTCATCGCGGATGCCGTCCAGTTCGTGCACCTCGATGACCTGGAAAAGGAGGGCAAGAAGACAGAACCCTCTGAGGAGGCGTCCACCGCCATTTTTAGAGGAGCTTACACGCCTTTCTATTATGGGTTTGAAAAGTATAAAGCCCCAGTTCGTGGCGACTACAAGGTTCGCCTGAAGGCTCGATCCGTCCTTCGCCAAACCGACTACGTCGATTGGGAAGGGGAAAAGAAACCGCGCTTCTATCCGAACCTGGTGCTTGATGCCTCTCGACGCTATCCGACTCCCGTCAATGATCGTGTGTTGCCGGGAAAGCGGAGTGAGCCGGTCAAGGTGTATTCGTCCACCCTGGACGAACCGAACACTCAGAACATGCTCCCGATCGGGACCTTCGAAGCGCCGCCCGAGGTGCCCGAGGTCTTTGAACTGGCCGCCTTCCTGGAGAAGGGCGCCATGGTGAAACTCGATTGCATGCGCCTTCCGAGCCCGATGGTTCCGGCCATGCCGCATACCATCCAGAAAAGTGATCCGGATGGCTATCCCGGAGTCGCCTTCCACTGGCTGGAAGTCGAAGGTCCGATCATCGAGGATTGGCCGCCCGCGTCCTATCGCACGCTCTTCGGGGACGTCCCCTTCAAACAGATGGGCCGCCATGTCGTAGCCGTATCGGAACAACCGTTGAGCGATGCAAAGAAGCTGCTGGCCGGGTTCATGGAGCGGGCTTACCGGCGGCCGGTTGTGAAGGCGGAGTTCGATCGATTTCACCAGTATGCGAAGCAGTTGCTGGAGGATGACCAGCCGTTTACGGAGGCGATGATCGCGACGTATTCGGCGGTGTTGGCCTCGCCCGAGTTTCTCTTCCACTGCGGGCAACCGGGCGAACTGGATGACTTTGCTCTGGCCGAGCGCCTCTCGTTTTTTCTCGGCGAATCCATGCCGGACGAGTCACTCCGCGCCTTGGCCCGATGGGGAAAGCTTCGCGAGCCTGAAGCTCTTCGAGCGGAAGTTGATCGCTTGCTGGACAAACCCGAAGCGAGCCGTTTCGTGAAGGAGTTCCTCAATTCCTGGCTCAAGCTGGACGAGATCAACGATACCGATCCCGACCGGGAGCTCTATCCGGAGTACGCCGGAGACTGGTGGCTGGTAAACTCGATGGTCGAAGAGTCACGCCTCTATTTCGCTGACCTTGTCGCGAGCAATCGCCCAGCCCGGAATGTCATCGACGCCGATTATACTTTTCTCGACGAACGCCTTGCGCGGCATTACCGCGTGCCCGGAATTGTTGGCCCATCGTTCCAGCGCACATCGCTTCCTGAGCAGAGCCCTTATGGGGGAATTCTCACCCAGGCGGCCGTGCTCAAGGTGACGGCAAACGGAACCGTCACATCTCCGGTTCTGCGCGGGGTCTACGTGATGGAGCGTTTCCTTGGCGATCCACCATCTCCTCCACCCCCATCCGTTCCCGCCGTGGAGCCGGATATCCGCGGAGCGGCGACGATTCGTGAGTTGCTGAAGAAGCATCGCGCGGATCCGTCCTGTGCGAGCTGTCATGAGAAGATCGATCCGCCGGGCTTCGCGCTGGAGAGCTTCGATGTCATGGGGCGCTGGAGGGATAACTACCGCTCGCTCGGCGAGGGATCGAAGCGCATTGAAGGAGTGGGCCGGAGTGGCAACGAATTTGTCCACTACATCGGCAAGCAAGTCGATGCCTCGGGTGTGACGTCCAAGGGCGAGGACTTCGGCGACATTGTCGCGTTCAAGAAGCTCCTGCTGCAGGATGAGGAAGCCATTGCACGAAATTTGACCGAGCAGCTTCTGGTGTATGCAACGGGGGCTCCTGTGGGATTCGCGGATCGCGATGACGTTTCGGCCATTCTCGAAAAGAGCCGGGCGTCGGAATTTGGCGTTCGCACGCTCATTCACAAAATTATTCAAAGTCCATTGTTCCTTCGGAAATAAGCTGATGAAAACATCCCGTCGAACCATCCTGCGAGCAGCCGGCATCGGCCTGAGTCTGCCCTTGCTTGAATCTTTCGGGGCCACGGCTTCGAAGGCCTCTCCCAAGCGCATGATCGCCATCAATCAAGATCTGGGCTTCATTCCTAAACGCTTTTTTCCTGAGACTTCGGGAAGGAATTATACGATGTCCCCTTACCTCGAAAAAATCGCGGCGCACCGGGAGCAGTTCACCGTGTTCAGCGGGCTCTCCCATCCCGGCGTCGATGGAGGGCATCGCGCCGACAAAACGTTTTTGACCGCAGCACCGCATCCTGGGCGGGCGAGCTTTCGCAACACGATTTCCCTCGACCAGGTGATGGCCAATGAGGTCGGGCATGAGACCCGCTTCCGGTCTCTGTCTCTTGGGATCAACGATGTGAGGAGCCTTTCCTACACCCAGGCGGGGGTCGAGATTCCTACCATCAAGAGCGCGGCTGAGCTCTACAAAAAAATGTTTCTTCAGGGCGACCAGAAGGCGATGGAAGCGCAACTGACGCGGCTGCAACGCAAGGGGAGTATTCTCGATGTCGTGATGGGCCAGAGCTCAGATCTGAGCAAACGCGTGAGCGCGTCCGACCGCGAGCGGATCGATCAATATCAAACCGCGGTCCGTAGTCTGGAGCAGCGGCTCACCGAAGCGAAAGCCTGGGAAATCCGGCCCAAGCCCAAGGTGGACGAAGCGATGCCGGAGTATCCGGAGGACAAGAAGGAGTTCTTCGAAATGGTACGCATGATGAATGACATGTCCCGTCTCGCCTTGCAGACGGATTCGACCCGGGTGATTACACTATTCCTGGGTAGTGTGCGCACTCCGGGGGTGAAATTTGAGGACGGCCACTCGCTCGGCGGTTATCACAACCTTTCTCATCACGGCAAAGACGAGGCGAAGTTGAAACAGCTGGAAGAGATCGAAACCGCGCAGATGAAGTTGTTCGGCGACCTTCTTCGGGATCTCCAGGAAGTCGAGGAGACGGACAGCAGCCTGCTGGACAACACCATGGTTCTCTATGGCTGCCACATGGGTGATGCCAACATTCACAATAACAACAACCTCCCAGTTATCCTCGCGGGTGGTGGGTTTCGCCACGGGCAGCACCTGGCGTTTAACGAGCACAACAACACCCCGCTGTGTGATGTCTTCGTCAGGATGCTTCAGAAGATGGGCATCGAGGCTGACCGCTTTGGAAGCAGCAATGGGACGTTGACTGGGCTTTGAATGAAAGCGAAGGGCAAAAGCGGGCTTATTTGGATGGAACGCGAAATTGATCGTTTTACGATCGAACTCTATTCGTTTATAAATCACTACGAATCAATAAGGTCCGTTCGATGAACGTACCTTATCTGTTCGTGAAGCGGGGATGGCGGAAAAATTGCCCTTCACTTTCATTCACCCCCTATTGACGGGCTTGGTTTAATCCGCGAAAACCCACGTGGTACAAGCGCTTGAAGACGGTCCTGCTGAAGGCAAAAGGAAAAGAAAAATATGAATCAAAGCACATGAGTTATAAGAACCTACAACTGGCATTCATGTCCATTATGGCAATCTTTTCGCCGACCGTCCGAGCTCAGGGGCAAGTCGTAGTCAAGTCCTTTGGAAAAGATAAGATTATATTAGGACCTTTCCTAATCCATGGGATTTGCGCGCTGCTATTGATACTGGCCACGACGAGCTATGGAGAGCCCGCGCTGACCAGTGAGGTTTCCCAACACGCATTTATTGAGAAACATTGTATCGAGTGCCATGACGGTGATACTGAAAAGGGAGGGTTCAATATCGAGTCTCTCCAATCGGTGACGGCAGCGAATGCGGTTGAATGGCAGAAAGCCTGGGAGCAGGTGTCGCTCAAAGAAATGCCACCGAGGAAGAAGCCGCAACCCGATCAGCTGGAGCGCCTGCACTTTGTGAACGGCGTGATAGCGGGGTTGCAGGAAGCTTCGAAAGACCAAGGCGGTTTTCATGAAAATCTATTACCCACCAAGGGTAATTATGTGGACCATGAGTTGCTCTTTTCAAGCACAATCAAAGAGACTGAGCCGCCCTCGACACCTTCGAGGATGTGGCGCATTCACCCCGACGCCTATCTGGTTAAACTCAAAGAACTGGTTCACAACACGCCGGAATTCAATCCTAAATATCCCGGGCAATTAGCCAGCGGTGACCCAGTGATCGTTTCGAAAGTCATGACGGACACAGGAGATGTGAGATTGTCATTGGGATCTGACCAAGTCATGGGAATACGCAACGGTTCTGGTTGGCTGAATGGTTTTCCTTCTGTCAGACCAGTTCAAAGTCTGAGCGGTGAGAGGGGGCTACAGGATTTCCCCGTGATGTACGAGGTGACTAGTGATGAGATGCATCTGCTGGTGACCAATGCGAAAGCTGTTTTGAAACACATGATTGTAGGCTCGGCGGACGTGCCGGATTACATGTGGAGGGATCCTAAGAATTACACCCTCAAGCGTATTAATACGATGATCGTAAATGGTAAGGAAAAGACTTTCGCCGATCGGGAAACCACCCATCTGTATATCAAAGGTTATCAACGCAAATACAGCCCGTTTATGGACGTCATGGCAACCGAGGAGTTGCCCACCCACGCTCAACTGGAGAAACTGGTGCCCTTCCTTTTCAACTCTCTCACGGGGCGAAATCCCCGGGTTGAGGAATTGAATAAGCAGATTTCATTTATTCAAAATGAAGTGAAAGTATTGGGGAAAGTAGAGGGGCTTATTGTTGGTTGCGTCCCCATCTTTCTGCACCCGGAAGCGTTGTACCGTTATGAATTTGGTAGCGGCGCCCCTGATCAATACGGCAGGGTAATGCTTGCGGGAGACGAGTTGGCTAATTCGATCGCAGGTGCCTTGACTTACATGTCGCCGGACCCTCAATTGCAGGCGGCTCTCAAGGCAGGGGATTTTAGGTCTCGGGCTGATGTTCTACGCGAGGTCACGCGGATAATGGATGATGGTTCTATTCGCAAGCCGCGCATTTTGAGGTTTTTCCAGGAATACTTTGATTACCATCGCGCTCCTTTGGTTTGTAAGGACACTCAATCTTTGAAGGCGGCTAAGGTTCACGATACGGGCAGTCAATACAACCTTAAGATGAACTATTTGGTTTCTGAAACTGATCGATTGATAGAATACATTTTGGCGGCTGATCGCAATGTTTTGCATGAGCTTTTAACAACTAATGATTGCATCGTAAGAGCCAGGCCTACTATCAAAGAGGAAAAGCCATTTCATACCTATAACAATGCGACTTCGCTTTCTTTTTACAACAACACGACCACTAAATATGGCAAGCGACAAAATCAAAAAGGAGAAATTGGTATTGAAGATATCGAGCGCCCGATTTTTATCCGTGAATACTGGGCCTCAACCAGTGTAACGGGGCCTTCGCCCTGGGAAATGATGACCTTTCCTGCCACCGAACGTTGCGGTATCCTCACTCAGCCCAGTTGGCTGATCGCCCATTCGGACGCTATGGATAACCACGCTGTGTTTCGGGGTCGATGGATCAGAGAACGGCTATTGGGTGGTGGCGTGCCTGAAGTGCCGATCACAGTGGATGCGGTTTTACCTGATGAACCGAAGGAATCATTGCGTCATCGAATGCGGGTGACTCGAGCGGAAGAGTGCTGGCGTTGTCATCAGAAAATGGATCCGCTGGGTCTTCCTTTTGAGATGTTTAATCACGTCGGCAAATTTCGAAAAATCAAAAACGGAAAACAAGTCGATGAAAACGGCAATCCGGTTGATGCGAGCGGGGAAATTATCGCCAGTGGTGTTCCAGAGTTGGATCGTAAGGTCGAAGATGCTTTTGAACTGATCCATCGCCTCGCCAACAGCGAATACGTGGAACAGGTTTTTGTGAGGCACGCCTTCCGTTACTGGATGGGCCGAAATGAAACAATCAACGATGCTCCAACCCTCAAGGCCGCGCATAAGGCTTATCAAGATAATGGAGGGAGCATGAAGGCCCTCATTATCTCACTGCTTACTTCAGATTCATTTCTATATCGCAAACCCGTACAAAACTAATGAAAATAAATACGCTAAACAGACGAGACATCATTAAGAGGTTCGGTGCGGCAGCCGGAGCGAGTGCGGTAGCTCCTTTTCACACTGCATTAGCAGAGGACAAAAACGTCAGTCAACCCAAAAGGGTTGTGTTTTTCCTGCAAGCTCAGGGATTCAGTGACGCGAATTGCGCAGTCAAAGGTATTACATCTGGCAAATCACTTAGATCAGAAGACCTTCCGGTTTTCATTGATCCCTTAGCGCCTCACCGTGACAAACTCACGATTATTCAGGGCCTGCACGGCAAACACACCAGCCCGGCTCACAGCGCATATTATGGATGCCTCGGTGGCTACCGAAGAAATAAATCCACCCCTTTTGACATCACGATTGATTGCGCATTAAGCAAGGTCCTACCCAAGGCGCCCGTGCCGCTTTTGAGTGTTGGCATGGAATCGCTGAATCGGATGAAACAAGTTCCCATTTTCCATGCAACCTCCGCCTGGGGGCCCGGGGATAAAGCGTCCATGATCTGTGACCCGACATTTCTATACCGGCTCATGTTTGGATCTGTTGCCACGGGACAGCAACGAAAGACTTATGATGAAAATTCTAAAATGTTGGATTTTATTGCCAAAACCTCAGCTGAAAGCGCTGGAACGTTACCAGAGAGTGGCCGGAAAAAATTAGATCCCTATAGCGACATAAGCACATTCCGGGACAGTGTCAGCTCCATGTCAGACAGTCTCAAAACATACATGCCTGAATATGACGAGAAATACTCAGCCCCCCAACATGAAACGGATTGGCATGACGCGATGCTTGATTTGACGATTGCCGCACTGAAGGCGGGACTCACGAATGTGGCCACGATTAATTCAGGCTGCGGTGAATTCTATGGTTCATGGGAGGGCTTAGGCATTGATCAAAGGGGGCATTCATTGGGCCACTTATCGATGACATCCGATATCTGGACAAAGATTCGGCAATACAACATGCGAATGTTGTCGAAACTGGTCCAGGCCCTTGAGGAAACACCGGAAGGCAATGGCACCATGATGGACAACACCCTGATTGTCTATACCAGTAACAACGCTGACAAACAGCACACCAATGGCGCAACTTGGCCTTTTATGACTCTGGGGAATTTTGGAGGAACGATACAGGAGGGCCACTACATTAAGATCGAAAACGATCGCCCGATCAACAGTTTCTATGCCACGTTACTCGAAGCAGCGGGTCACCCTGTTGAGCATTTCAACCTGGGAGGCGCCTATGAAAAATATGACACCGGAAAAGGACCGCTCAGAGAACTATTGGCTTAGCTCATGGGTTGAAGGATTCAGGTGTCATCATAAAGAAAACACTCATACTCCTGCTTACGTAGACCATGCAAAAATCCGAGCAGCAACAGAAAATGAAATCCAAAATGAATCGAAGCACCCTATGGTCGTTGGTCCCCTTGATTTCTCTGGTCAGCCTTTTGGCCGCCGCTGATCGCGGAAAGAACATCGTCCCGCAACCCAATGATCCGATCCCCAAAGCGGAGATAAAGAAATTCACCGGCGACTGGAAAGATGCCAAGCTGAGCCGTGACATTCGGATTCTCTGGCTGAGCGGCCCCGAGGACCACGGTGGCGGCGCCCATGATTACCTCCGCATCAAGGAGCTGTTCGTTCCCATGTTGAAAACCGTTTCGCGAGTCACCGTCGACGAAGCCTTTAAGTTCCCCACTCAGGATCAATTCGATCGTGCCGACCTCCTAATCCAATACCTCCACCTCCCCAACCTGACAGACGAACAGTTCGCCATGTATCAGGCCTTCGTAGATCGCGGCGGCAGCGTCGTTTCCATCCACGAATCCTGCATCATGCGCCCCATCGACCGGGCCGAGAAACTCGCCGGCTGCATCGGTTGCTCCTGGAAAGGCAACAAGATATCCAAATGGAGCAAGTTCGATCATAGCTATCCACTCTTTCTCAACACCAAACATCCGGCCTTTGCCGGCTTGCCCAAATCCGTCCACTTCAATGATGAGTCCTACTGGAATCTACTCACACGCGACAACGTCGAAGTCATCGGCACACTTGCTCCCGCCGCTGACGAAAAGGACACCTCCTTCGCCAACGCTCTCGCGAGCCCCGAAGCACGCGGCGACGCCTTCTGGACCTACACATCGGGCAAGGGAAAGGTCTTCGGCACCACCACCGGCCACTACACCTACACCTTCTACGACCCCATCTACCGCCTCCTGCTCCTGCGCGGCATCGCCTGGACCCTCGACGAAGATCCCGCGCCCTTCATGCCTCTGGTTCTCCACGGCAACACCGACGACCAAGGCCTCGTCGGCACGACTGATACGATGTTGGAATACGAGAACCGGAAACAGTAATGAACAACCCCAATCTCCCCTGCACGATGCTCGCGACCGACTCACTCAAAAAGCAAATTTCAATCAGTCAATTCAGTAGTCGGACATCATGAAAAAAGCACTCGTAATTCTCCTCACACCATTGATCGCCCTGGAAGAGTCGCTTGAGAGCAGTGTTACTAGGCGCAACTTCATGCACAGCGCACACATCTTTGGGCTCTAATTTTGTCACAGATGATTCATTTTGAACTCGTTGCGAATAAATACATCCCTGTTGATTCGTAACGGGTTATCTTGAGGCGTTCCACTGTCACGCTCCCCTCAAGCCAATGATGAGCCAGCTTCCCTGCTCGTCCGTGAAAGAGGGTTCGCCGAAAAATACAACAGCCGCGCGGATTTCTCCGAGCGGCTGTTGAATTCAGTGGCGGTTCCAAACCCCTCCGGAACCGTTTGTTAAAAAAAATTTACTTCTGGTAAACAACTTCCTGCATTGGTTGCATCGGCTGGTAAGCTTGTTTTTTCTTCGAAGCACATGCTCCGAAACCGGTGATGATCGCGGCTGCGCCTACGATAAGGACAATATCTTTCATGGATGGGATCTTCATATTTTTGATTAATGCAGGTTGGTTTACTCGAAAACGGTTGCTTCCGAATTTCTCAAAACTTATTCCCGTTTTTAATATTATGCTATTAAATTTTAAAATATATTAACTATTTTGTTTTATTGATAGCTAAGTTTTTAAATTTGGGATTTTCCTCCAGTTGCAATCGAACGCCTTACGAATAGAGTCACCGCCCTTACAAAACGACGAATCCAACATGAATTCTGCCCCAAAACACGTCGCCATCGCCGGAGCTACCGGTGCCGTTGGCGAAGAATTGCTCAATTGCCTCGAACAACGCGATTTCCCGATCAGCGAGCTGACACTGCTCGCTTCGGCTCGTTCAGCGGGGAAAAAACTCAAATTTCGCGGGGAAGAGCTCACGGTGAAGGAAATGACGATGGATTCCTTCGCAGGCGTCGACATCGCACTTTTTAGTGCGGGTGGGGGAATTTCCAAGACCTTTGGACCGGCTGCTGCGGCCGAAGGCGCTGTGGTGGTGGATAATTCGTCCGCTTTTCGGATGGATGACGAGGTGCCACTGGTGGTGCCGGAAGTGAATCCAGCCGATGCGCTGAATCACCCGCGAAACATCATCGCAAATCCCAACTGCACGACGATCATCACTTTGATGGGATTGAATCCGCTGCATCATGCCTTTGGCGGCGTGAAATCGATCATCGCGTCGAGTTATCAGGCTGTTTCCGGCAGCGGCGTCGCAGGAATGACGGAGCTCGATGGCCAAATGGAGGCAATCGTACGCGGCGAACCGATGCCGGAGCGAAGCTGCTACCCGCATCAAATTGCGCTGAACGTGATTCCTCACGTCGATGCGTTCACCGAAAATGGTTACACGAAAGAGGAAATGAAAATGCATTTCGAGGGTCGGAAAATTCTTCATGCACCTGATTTGAATGCTTCGGTGACCTGCGTTCGCGTTCCGGTTCACCGATCGCACGCAGTTTCGGTAACGGCGGTTTTCAATGACGATCCGGATGTAGATCGCGCCCGTGAAGCGATTGCGGCAGCTCCCGGTGTTCAAGTGGTCGATGGTCCGTTTATGGATCCGCCACTTTATCCAACTCCGCTGGATTCCTCGAATGGCGATGACTGCTTGGTCGGACGAATTCGTCGCGATCTGGTTTTGGAAAACGCCCTGACGTTCTGGGTGGTCGGCGACCAAGTCCGCAAAGGGGCGGCGCTAAATACCGTTCAGATTGCGGAGTTACTTTGATATTTCAGTTTTAAGAAAATGCATTCCTCACTCAAAAGTTACCTTTCGGCCCATCGAAAAACGGTTGATTCCGCCATTGGAAAATTTCTTCCTGCGGCTCGCGTTCGCCCAGCAACCGTTCACGAAGCGATGCGTTACAGCATGTTCGCGGGTGGAAAACGGCTTCGCCCGATTCTGACACTCGCGGCTGCAGAAGCGTGTGGCGGAGAAATCGAGCCCGCCTTGCCCTCGGCTGCTGCCGTTGAGTGCATTCACACCTATTCGCTGATTCATGACGATTTGCCGTGCATGGACGATGATGATGTCCGTCGCGGCATGCCGACTTCGCACGTGAAATTCGGAGAAGGTGTCGCCGTTCTAGCGGGCGACGCCTTGCTGACAATCGCTTTTAAGATTCTTGCAAAGACGGTTCCGATCGCAAAAAGCCGCTACACAGTGGCCGATTTTGTTGCCGATTTAGCCGACACCGCCGGCAGCCGGAAATTGATTGGTGGTCAGATTTTAGATCTCGAAGGCGAAGGTGAAAACGTAAAATTGACGCCTGCTCAGCTCCGTTACATTCACGAAAGCAAAACGGCTGCGCTGTTGAGCTGCTCGGTTCGTCTCGGCGGAATGGCGGCAAACGCGACTCCAAAAAAACTCGAAGCGCTCAGTGAATTCGGGCATTCCGTGGGACTCGCGTTTCAGGTGATCGACGACATTCTCGACGTGACGCAGACCAGTGAAAAGCTCGGCAAAAGCGCCGGCAAAGACGAAGCGAGCGACAAGTCGACCTACCCAGCAATGTTTGGTTTGGAAAAAAGCCGCAAAGAAGCCGCGCGATTGACCACCAAGGCTTTGAAAGCACTGAAACCGTTTGGCAAAAAAGGTGAGCGGTTGGAGCAGATCGGACACTACCTGCTGGATCGCGATTATTGATCGACGGCGCCCGTTGAAAGATCGCGAAATTCAGCACGTATTTTGGACGGTGAATCGTCCATTGCGCCTAAGCCGTTTAACGGTTAAAAATCATTTAACCTTTACTAATATTTCATGCTTTTCTCCACCAACGGCACTGATAAGCCGAAGCTCTATTTTATGGGAATCTGCGGCACGGCCATGGGTTCTGTTGCAGCTGCGTTCAAAGACGCTGGTTACGATGTGACCGGTTCAGACGCCAATGTTTACGATCCGATGAAGTCTTTTTTGGAGGAAAAAGGCATCATGATTCTCGACGGTTACAAAACGGAAAATCTTCCAGATGACACCGATGTGTTTGTGATCGGGAATGCGCAATCTCGCGGCAATGTTGAAGTCGAGGCCGTTCTCAACGCGAAGCGTCACTACGTTTCTATGGCGGAACTGGTGAAAGAAGCGGTGCTTCGCGGTCGCCGAAATATCGTTGTTTCGGGAACACACGGGAAGACGACGACGTCTTCCCTGACGGCCTGGATATTTGAGAATTCAGGCGAAAATCCGGCATATATGATTGGCGGGATTCCTGAAAATCTCGGCCAGGGTGCTCGGTTTAATGAAAACGCTGAATTTGTGGTACTCGAAGGCGACGAATACGACACGGCTTTCTTCGACAAGCGCTCGAAGTTCGTTCATTACCTCCCGGAAATCGCGATCGTGAACAATATCGAGTTCGATCACGCCGATATTTTCAAAGACCTCAAAGCGATCACGACGACGTTCGAGCACATGATTCGGACGATTCCCCAGAACGGGATTGCGCTGATGAACGGCGATCAAAAAACGTGCCGAGATGTTTACGCAGCCCAGCCATTTGCTCCTGTAAAATGGGTCGGTTTTGGCAATGATTGCGATGCGCAAATCAACAACGTTGAATACCGCCAAAACGAGACTGAATTTTCGATCGAAGGTGAAACCTACGTCATTCCAATGAATGGCGAGTTTAATGTCCGCAACGCGGCGATGGCGGTTACGGCTGCCCGTTTTGGCGGGATCAATCCCGATAAAATTCGCGCGGCGCTACTCAGTTTTGAAGGAATCAAACGGCGCCAACAGGAACGCGGCACCACTGATCGCGGCATCACGGTGGTGGACGATTTTGGCCATCACCCATCAGCGATAAAACAGGCGATCATCGGGCTTCGCGCCAAGTACGAAGGACGTCGTTTGTGGGCGGTTTTTGAGCCCCGCTCCAACACGACGCGGACCAATTATTTCCAAAAAGAGCTTCCGGAAGCACTCGCCCAAGCCGATGCCGTTTGTATCGCAGCGGTCGCGAATCCGGAGAAAATTGACGAAGGCAAGCGACTCGACACTGACCTCGTGATGCAGACGCTTCGCGAAGGTGGGCGACCTGCATTTTACGAGCCGGATGTCGAAGCAATCGTCGAGCGCGTGAAATCTGAGTCCAAGGACAATGATGTTGTGATCGTTTTCAGCAACGGCGGATTTGGCGGGATTCACGATAAATTGCTTGCCGCTCTTTAGATTTCACGTCAAAACTTGGGCATGACGATCGATGCCCACCATCATTTTTGGGACTACGCTACCGAAGAATACGGTTGGATTCCCAAAGACGTGATTCGCAAATCATTCAGCCCCGCCGACCTGAAACCGCTCATTGATAAGGCTAAAGTCGATGGCGTGATTTCTGTGCAAGCTCGCACGGAGCTGAAGGAGAACAATTTTCTTCTTAAATACGCGGACGAAAACGAATGGATCAAAGCCGTGGTTGGCTATGTGGATCTGACTCGCAACGACGTTTTCACGACGCTGGCAAAACTGAGCGAGCATAAAAAATTTCGGGCCGTTCGCGAGGTGTTGCAGGGAAAAGACGACGACGCGTATTGCCTGCGGGATGATTTTAATCGCGGAATCAGCCAGCTTCATGATTTTGGCCTGGTTTACGACATCCTGATTTTTCATCGCCACTTGCCAAATTCGATCACCTTCGTCGACAAGCATCCCAATCAGATTTTTGTGCTGGATCATGTCGCCAAACCGGAGATTCGCACCACGACGCCCGATCCCGCATGGACAAAAAATATGATCGAGCTCGGAAAGCGCGAACACGTTTTCTGCAAAATCAGCGGAATGGTCACCGAAATTCGTGATCGCGAAGATTGGGATATCAAGTTGATGAAGCCCTACCTCGATGTCGCTCTCGAAGCATTCGGCCCGGATCGGCTCATGTTTGGCAGTGATTGGCCGGTCTGTCTTCTCGAAAGCGAATACGTGCGCTGGAATGCCGCCGTGAAAACAATGATCGCGGATCTCAGCGCGGATGAAAAAGCCGATATCCTCGGCGGCACCGCAGTTCGGGCGTATTCAATCTAATCACGTTGAATGTAAATTATTGATGATCAGAAGAATTGTAATCGCGAAACGGCCGATTACTGACGAGGTTTTTAATGCCGTCGACTCGCAAACGACTGGACGATGACTCATGAAAGAAAGTGCCGCTAACGATCCAGATTCGATTCAGTTTTTCATCTTCGGAGGACTTTTTGTCCTAGCTTTCCTCTGGATAGTGATTGGGTTTGCCATCATGCTTTGGAAAAGAAAAAAGAGCGGTGTAGTATTTCCAAAACCATCTGATCCCGAGGTGATTTTTTCTGCAAATTTTGCCTCTGCACTCCAGAATGATCCATCAGCTCTCCGACGAAAGGCGTCCAACTGCTTGACTGTTCTCGTCACCAATACCCATTTAGTAATCACCACATTTTCCCGTTTACAGCCATCGTTAAGCAGTGTGGCCTCGAATATTTCGTCCCGATTCACAACGTACTGAAAGCGACGCTAGATCAGCGTATTGTTGATCTGGAGTTCATTCAGAAGGACAATTCGCTCAAAAAAATTTCGCTGCATTTGAAAAATCCTAAGTATTTTTGCGTGCGATTGAGTCATCGAAGAACAACTGACCAAACCAAAATTCCACAGGCTCTTCCGTTGACTCACTCACTCCCTTCCCGTATTCCATTCCCATGAAAATTCACAGCTGGAACGTCAATGGCTTGCGCGCCGTTCAGAAAAAGAACTTCGATGAGTATTTCGAAGAGCATCAGCCCGATATTTTGCTGCTCCAGGAAACGAAAGCGCATCCTGATCAGGTGGAAAATCTGCCGTTCGAAAACCTCGGCCAGACATTCTGGAATTCGGCTGATAAAAAAGGCTACTCCGGGGTTCTCTCGTTCTCTCGCGAAGCTCCGATCAACGTATTCGAAGGACTGAATATTGCGGAACACGACACCGAAGGTCGAGTCATCACGCTCGAATATCCCGATTTTTTCCTGACCAATGTCTACACGCCCAATGCGCAAAACGAGCTCCGCCGCCTCGATTATCGATTGAAGTGGGATGCCGATTTCCTCGCGCACATGAAATCGCTCGAAGCGACCAAACCAGTGATTTTCGCAGGTGATTTAAACGTCGCTCACGATGAGATCGATTTGGCCCGCCCAAAAGGAAATCGGAAGAACCCAGGGTTTTCCGATGAAGAACGCGCCAGTTTCGACAACATCGTGAACACAGGTTTCGTGGACACGTTTCGCCATTTTCATCCCGATGAACCCGATCATTACAGCTGGTGGAGCTATCGCGCGGGTGCTCGCGGCAACAACGTTGGATGGCGACTCGATTATTTTTGCGTCAGCGAAAGCATGTTAGGGAACGTGAAATCGGCTAAAATTCACAGCGATGTTTTGGGATCCGATCATTGTCCCGTGGAACTGATTCTGGGATAAACTTTAGTTTTCCTGAATTTTTACTTTCAGGAACAAATAGGGTATGTTCACCGAGTGAACCCTGTTCGATCGTTTCTCGCTGTTCTCAGCATCGTAACAGTTTTCTTTTCCGAAGTAGCCTTTGCTGACAAAGAAAAGAAGGCGGTAAAGCGTCCACCCAACGTGATTCTGATCGTTGCCGACGATCTCGGTTATCGGGATTTGAGTTGTTACGGAGCCAAAGACTTCTCGACGCCAAATATCGATCAACTCGCTTCCGATGGCGTTCGCCTTACTAGCTTTTATGCGGCCGCATCGATCGGTTCCCCCTCCCGCGCGGCCATGCTGACGGCCCGATATCCGGTGCGAATGAAATTCGAGAAAAATCCGGCTCCAAAGTCGGGAAAAGGTCTGAAATCCAGCGAATTCACCCTCGCGGAGCTGCTGAAAACAAAGGATTACGTCACCGCCTGTTTTGGAAAATGGGGGCTGGGAGACAACGAGAAACACCTTCCGAACACGCAGGGATTTGACGAATATTTCGGGATTCCTTATTCAAATGATCTCGGCTGGTGGCAAGGAAAACCGGAGGGTTTCAATAAGAAATTCCCGCCGATTCCGATCATCGATTCCACCGCAATGATTGAGGAAAACCCAGATCAGCGCTACCTTACCCAACGCTACACCGATCATTCGATGCGATTCATTCGCGAACACCAAAAGGAGCCCTTTTTTCTCTATCTCGCCTACTCTGCGCCCCACGTTCCCCTTTTCGTTTCCGAAAAATTCTCGGGCAGCGCCGATTATGGACTCTACGGCGATGTCATGCAGGAAATGGATTGGAGCGTCGGTGAAATTCTGAAAACGCTCAAAGAAACCGAGATCGACGAAAATACACTGATCATTTTCACCAGCGACAACGGCCCTGCACTTGCTCAAGGCAGTCATGGGGGAAAATCAGATCCACTCCGCGACGGGAAATTCACCCGTTTCGAAGGTGGTCATCGAGTGCCCTGCATCGTGCGCTTACCGAAAAAATTTAAGGACGGTATCGTGCTGCCAGGCATCGTCACAGGAATGGATCTTTTTCCGACGATCGCAAACCTCGCCGGAACTGAGCCTCACAAGGGAACAAAAATCGATGGGATCGACATGACTGAATACTTTTCGGGAAAGGTCAAAAACTCGCCACGCTCGACGTTTTTCTACAGCAAATGGAGCGTTCGCCACGACCGCTGGAAATTAATGATGCCGGGTGGCTATCGCGAAGAATTTCCCAAACCGACGGAAACATATGAACCCGGAATGGTCAAATACGACCACCACCGACTCTTCGATTTATTCACCGATGTCAGTGAAACTAACAGTCAGCACGCCGACGAAGATCATGCCGAATTGATCAAGAAACTCGCGGATCTGTGCTATGATTTTCAAGGCGAATTTGCTCCGCCTGCTCCGAAACCAGAAACGGAGCCGAAGAAAAAGTAAGCCTGACTTTCACATCATGTCCGTTCTCGGAAAAACCAATCGTCTCACGATCACGCGAGATTCGGACCAGGGATTTTATCTCGATGCCGGACCAGCGCTCGGCGAAATTTTACTGCCTTCCCGCTACAAAGCGGATCTCCCTCAAGACATTGAACAGGGCGATGAAATCGATGTTTTCGTCCACCGTGACTCAGAAGATCGGCTCGTGGCCGTTACCGACAAACCGCTCGCTGAAGTCGGGCAGTACGGGCTTTTTGAAGTTGTCGACGTCGTTCGCAATGTCGGCGCGTTTTTGAACTGGGGGCTCCCGAAGGATTTATTACTTCCTTACCGCGAACAGGATAAGCCTGTCTACGTGGGCGATAAAATTGTGGCCCGTGTCACCTACGATAAAAAATCCGACCGAATCATAGCGACAACAAAGATGAATCGGTATCTGAAAGATCCTGATCCGATGGTCGACGAAGGCGAAAAAGTCGACCTGCTCGCTTTTGCCCGAACCGACCTGGGAATCAAAGTCATCGTGAACAATCGCTACGGTGGCCTCGTGTTCAATTCTGATCTAGGGAGCCGTGATGTGCAGCACGGTGAAAAACTCGAAGGTTATGTGAGGCGCGTTCGCCCCGACGGCGGGCTCGATATCACGCTCGCAAAACTCGGCTACGAACGTGTCACTGATTTGACCGATATCATTCTGGAGGCTTTGGAAAAAAACGACGGCTCCCTGAATCTCGGCGACAAAAGCTCGCCTGAAGCGATCAAAGATTTGTTCGGCGTCAGTAAAAAATCCTTCAAACAGGCCATCGGCGCGCTTTACAAAAAACGGAAGATCGTGATCGAGCCGGAGAAAATTACGCTGGCTTGATTTGAGACTGAGATCATCACTTTACGAACCGACAGGGCGACAAGCTGACTCGCCAGCGGTCTGAGGATTTTAGCGAAGCGGAACCGGAAGACAGTTCTGTTACGAACCAATAGGGTTGGTTCACCCGTATATTCAAACAGCAAATGCATAAAATCGTGGCGAGTTGA
>CALAHF010000056.1 GCA_937891465.1 uncultured Verrucomicrobiales bacterium
GAACTCGATCCTCCGTATCGCGTAAAAGAAGTTAAAGGAGTGACCAAGAACCGACTCCTCCCGCCGACACTGGGGAACGCGCGCAATAGCGAGGGCGATTTCATACAGCTGAAAGACGGCCGAATTCTATTCATATACACGCATTTCACCGGCGGCGGCAGCGATCACGCCGCAGGGCATCTGGCAGGACGTTTTTCATCCGACGGCGGTAAAACGTGGACGACGGAGGACATCGTTGTCGTTCCCCAGAGTGGCGGATTCAATGACATGTCAGTTTCGCTGTTACGACTGCAGAACGGAAGCATCGCCCTGTTTTATGCTCGCAAAAATTCCACACTCGATTGCCGGCCGGTAATGCGAATTTCCACAGATGAAGCAAAAACATGGAGTGAACCAATCGAATGCATCACCGATGAGATTGGCTACTACGTGCTAAACAATGACCGCGTAATCCAACTGAAAGACGGCCGGTTGATCTTGGCCGTGGCGCTGCATAACTCAGAAAGCCACACCGAACCGAATTGGAAGGGGCACGTGATGTGCTATTATTCCGACGACTCCGGTAAGAAGTGGAAGCGGAATACAACCATTTTAGCTCCCGAACGTGAAGATGGCTCGCGGCTAATCGCGCAAGAGCCCGGTCTGGTTGAATTGAAGGGCGGCAAGCTGCTCATGTTTATTCGTTCCGATGCGGGAGCTCAGCTTTTTTCCTATTCTAAAGACAAAGGCGAAACGTGGTCCACTCCGGAAAAATCGACTCTCATTTCTCCTGTTTCACCGGCAACGATCGAACTGATTCCAAAGACCGGCGATTTGCTCGCAGCGTGGAACAATCACGCAAATATCGACGAGTCTCTCAAAGGAAAGCGCACGCCTTTTGCGGTCGCCATCTCGAAAGACGAAGGAAATACCTGGACGAATGTTAGGACTCTAGAAGATGATCCGAATGGCTGGTATTGCTACATAGCAATGGAATTTGTGGGCGATCACGTCGTGCTTGGGCATTGCGCTGGTGATCGCCGGAAAGGTGGATTGAACCTCACGCAAATCACCCGCTTCCCGGTCGAATTCCTTTATTCTTCAGAGGACGAGTGATCGGATAACTTTTCCAAAACACGAAAGAACATTGCATTCAGAGAGCGTTCAATTATCAGAAATCCTCACATGAAAAGGCCCTCCTTAATCACCCTTCTACTCCTGTTAATTTCAATCCGACTAACAGCTCAGGAGAGCGATGGCCTAGCTCCAGAAATCACGGACCTCAATTCAGCTGATGTTTCTTACAACGCAGAAAAGAACCTTCCAGACCTCAAACATCCCTTTATCGCAACGGAGCCCAATGATCGGAATGATGGGATTCCGGTGGGAAAGCTGGAGAAGAAGGATGCCGTCTTAGCCTTCACGAAAGAGATCGCCGAAGGCAAACACGGAGATATCGACAGCCTGCTTTTATCTCTAGACGGCGAGCTGATTTTTGAATCTTACTATCGTCGTGGCCGCGCAAATTATCCGCATTATCAAATGTCGATTACCAAGTCCTACACGGCAATGGCGATCGGGCGGGCCATTCAACTCGGGCATCTGACGATGGAGGATTTGGACAAACCAGTCGTGAGTTTTTTAAAGGAAATCGACCAAACTAAGCTGGTTGAGGGCGCGAAATCGATCACCCTCGCGGAAGCGATGAATATGAAATCAGGGATTCGAATTGATCAATCAACGGCCAAAGAACTGATGAAATCGCCAGGCAAACTGAAAGGACAGGGACAAATTCAGGCGTATTTGGAAAACAGCGCGCCGATTCCCGCCGCCCCTCGCGA
>CALAHF010000057.1 GCA_937891465.1 uncultured Verrucomicrobiales bacterium
CAACGTATCCTCTGAAAATTATAGCCCGGTGTCATTTATTTGTGGCGCAACACGCTCCCAACCCCAGCCGACCCAATGGCAGAAAAGGGCGTGATTTTTTTCTACGAAAAATGTTAACATCTTTTGATGCCTCGGCATTTGCTGATGAACGACGTCCATTTTCCCCGATGATCCGAAACAAATTTACGCTCGCACCCCTGATTCTTGCACTCGCTTCGGCTCCGGGTATTGCCGAAGAAAAGTTCTCCGAAGCAGAACAGTTATTTACTCTGAAGGTGGCTCCCATGCTCTCCGAAAAGTGCAACGGATGCCACGGAAATGACGGCAAGATCAAAGGCGGCTACGACATGCTAACGCGTGAAACATTGCTCGCAGGCGGTGACGAGTTTGGCAAAGAATCCCTTGTCCCAGGCGATGCGAAAAAGAGTTTCATCATGGACGCGGTTCGCTGGGACGATCCTGACTGGGAAATGCCGCCAAAAGAAAACGACCGGCTTTCGAAAGAACAAATCGCTGATCTAGAAACATGGATCGAAGCTGGAGCCCCTTGGCCCAGTGACGAAATTCAAGGCGCCATCCGCTACGCTGAATCACATAAAAAAGTGACAGCAGACGGTGTGATTGTCGACACCAGCGGAGGCCTCGGTGACGAGTGGACCTTCCGCCGCTACCAGCCGGAGGACATCTGGGCTTTTCAGCCGGTTGTGAAACCTGAAGTGCCAAAAACTGAAATTTCAAAAACTGAAGCAACAGGTTCAGTTCATCAAACCAACCCTGTTGATTCGTTTATCGAAGCAAAACTTGCTGAGCAAAATTTCACGCTCGGCGAAGAAGCTGAGCCCCGGAAATTGCTCCGCAGAGCGAGTTATGATTTGATTGGTTTGCCACCAACTCCAGATGAAATCGACAAGTTTTTGGCTACATGGGAAAAGGCCCCGGAAAAGGCGTGGTCAGCGGAGGTCGATCGGCTTTTGGCAAGCCCGCATTACGGTGAACGGTGGGGGCAACATTGGCTGGACGTAGCGCGCTATGCCGATACGGGTGGTTTTTCGAACGACTTTGAACGCTCGAACGCGTGGCGTTATCGGGATTATGTGATCCGCGCTTTTAACGAAGACAAGCCGTATAACCAATTTGTGATTGAACAGCTCGCAGGTGATGAATTGGCCGATGCATCAGTTCGCAAGCGCGGAGAGAAGGTTGAAGAAGTTCGGAAAAAGGGCAACTACACGCAGGAAGAAGCAGAGTGGATTCTCGCGACTGGTTTTCTCCGCATGGGTCCATGGGACGATGCGATGGTTCCGTTTGAAGAGGCACGCCAACTCTATCTGGATGATGTGGTGAATGCCGTTGGGCAAACATTTTTGGCGACCACGATGCGTTGCTTCAAGTGTCACGATCACAAGTTTGATCCACTTCCCACGAAGGATTATTACCGGATGTATTCAACGTTTTCAGGGACTTGGGCTGCTGAACGTGACGTTCCATTTCTCGAAGAAGAAAGCAATGATGGTTTCGCTGAGGGAAAATCTCACGTAGATAAAATGTGGAAATTCGCGAATTTGGAATCAACTAAGATTCTAAAGAAACAAGAAGATGCGGCGAAGGTATGGTTCAAAGAAGCAGGACTTGAATACAAAAACGAGAATGCTCGCAAGAGTCTTGATGACGAAGTGAAGCCGCCGCGTGACGTGGGTCTTGATGAGACGGAAAAGGGCCAAAAGAAGGTTCGGACGCAAGACAAGTGGGTGTGGGATCGGCGGAAGCAGCGGTATGATCCGATGGCGCAGAGCGTTTATAATGCAGGTGTCAAAAAGCCGAAAGCGGCCGGAGCGAAGGCACTTCGGGTCGACAAAAATGCTCCGATCGAAGGTGAGATCGAGAGTTTCATTTACACCGGCGGAACGTATGAAGCACTGGGTGACAAAGTGGGGCCGGGGGTGATTAGCGCCTTGGGTGTTCACGTCGAAGGTGCGCCGGAAGACGATCCGTATGTCTTGCCGGAAGGTATCGAAGGGCGTCGTTTGGAACTTGCCAAATGGATTGCGAATCCAAAGAACCAACTGACGACGCGTTCGATTGTGAACCGCATTTGGCAGGGGCATTTTGGACAAGCAATTGCGCGAAACCCAAACAACTTTGGAGTGAAAGGCGCGAAGCCGACGCATCCTGAATTACTCGATTGGCTCGCTGCTGATTTCGTCGAAAACGGTTGGACGATGAAGCGAATGCACAAAGTGATCATGACGTCACAAGCCTATCGCGTCGGCACAAAACATGATGATCTGGAGAGGCTGCGCACGGTTGATCCAGACAACAAACTGCTGGCTTATCGCACGCCGCGCCGACTTTCCGCAGAGGAAATGCGGGATAGTTTTCTTGCCGCAACGGGTGAACTAAATGAGAAAACGGGTGGGCTATTTGTGAAGCCTGAGATCAATATGGAAGTTGCACTTCAGCCGCGGATGATTCAATTCTCGCTCGCGCCGGCTTACCAGCCAAGTCCGAAGCCAGATGATCGAAATCGTCGTTCGATCTACGCCTATAGAGTCCGTGGATTGGCCGATCCATTACTGGAAATTTTTAATCAGCCGAGTCCAAATGACTCATGCGAAATGCGTGATTCAGCCGCCGTTTCTCCGCAGGCGTTCACGTTGCTAAATAGCGATGTGATAACGGATCGCTCGATCGCTTTCGCAAAGCGCTTGAAGCAAGAACAGTCCGAGCTAAACGCGCAAATTTCTGAAGCATTTGAGTTGTCACTCGGTAGAAAACCAGACGCCAATGAAGTGGGTCGTCTCACAAAATACGTCGCCGAAATGCAGGCGTATCACGAGAAGATCTCGCCTTCGCAAGAAACTTACCCCGTTCAAATCACACGGACACTCATCGAAGAATTCTCCGGCGAACCA
The DNA here is from genome assembly GCA_937891465.1 of uncultured Verrucomicrobiales bacterium. GTDB lineage: Bacteria > Verrucomicrobiota > Verrucomicrobiia > Verrucomicrobiales > DEV007 > JABDJT01. Next base: position 2,913 of record CALAHF010000057.1, read on the forward strand.
TTTGATTACGAAGAGATTTTACCGGCTTTCGAAAATTACATCCCGGATACAAAAGCCTCCGATGTTGATGCTGAAACGAGAGCGTTGGCTGATTTGTGCGTTGTCCTTTTTAACTCGAACGAATTTATCTACGTTTACTAAATCTCAGCAAAGAAACCCTAGCTTATGAAAACACCTCTTTGTTCTCGCCCACCAAGCTCTCCCGCGTCTCGTCGCGAGTTTCTTTATGGACTCGGCGCCGCGTCACTCGGTTCTATCGCATTCTCAAACATGATGGCAGCTGAAAAAGCGGCAGGCCCACTGGCCGTGAAACCGCCAATGATTCCGGCGAAGGCTAAAAATGTGATCATGCTTTTCATGGAAGGCGGCCCTTCACATGTCGATACGTTTGATCCGAAACCGAAACTTCAGGAGCTTCACAAAACGGAATCGAAACGCACCGAAGGACTCGCGAATGGCTTCCGCTTTTATGTTGGAAGTCCATTCCAGTCTAGGAAAGTCGGCAACGGCGACATCGAGATGTCAGACCAATGGAAGCACATGGCGGATCCAGAAGTCGCGGATGAACTCTGCAATTATCGGGGTTGCACAGCTGAATCCTTGAATCATCCGGAAGCGCTTTTCCACATGAATACCGGCAGCCGACTCGGAGCTGATCCGGCATTGGGCGCGTGGGCAACCTACGGTTTGGGAAGTGTGAATCAGAATCTCCCTGGTTACGTTGTCATGACCGAGCAAGCGCTCCCACAAGGCGGTGCGCGTAACTGGAGCAATGGGTTTTTGCCTGCTTACTATCAAGGCACGCGACTTCGTCCCGACGGTTCTCCGATTTTGGATTTGGAGTCTCAGGAATTCAAAAGTCGCAAACATCAACGGCGAGCGCTCGATGAACTAAGTTTATTAAATCAGAAACATGCGGCTGCGAATCCCGAGCACGCTGACCTCAAAGCACGGATGGAAAATTACGAACTGGCCTATCGCATGCAGATGGAAGTGCCGGATGTCGTCAGTATTTCCGATGAAAAAGAATCGACGAAAGAAGCTTACGGATTGAACAACAAAGACACCGAGAAGTTCGGTCGACAGTGTTTGATGGCCCGTCGTCTTGTTGAAAAAGGTGTCCGTTTTGTCCAAATTTTCTCCGGCGGTTGGGATAGTCACGATTACCTCGAGCGCGGGCATTCGAACCGAATTCGTAGCGTCGACCAGCCGATGGCGGCGTTGATCAAAGATCTGAAAGAACGCGGCATGCTTGAAGACACGTTGGTGGTTTGGACTGGAGAATTTGGGCGCACTCCGGACAACAACAAGCGCGGCGGAGTCTATTCTCTTGGCCGCGGTCACAACGCTGATGCGATGACGATGCTTTTCGCTGGCGGCGGTGTGAAAAAGGGGGCCGTCGTCGGGGCTACTGACGAGATCGGCGCGAAGGCGGTCGACGTCGTTCACCCGATCCGCGATCTCCATGTGACCATGATGAATTTGCTGGGGCTTGACGACAACAAGCTGACTTACTTTCATGCCGGACGTCACAAACAGCTCTCGCAATTTGGCGGGCAGGTGATCCCCGAATTGATCGGGTAATTTGTCGCCGCGTTCGTAATGTTTGATCGTTAGAACCGACTAACAATCACCTTTGATGAACGAACCAAACGAAGAAATCATTCGTGAGCTGAAAGTGGCTTACGGAATGGAACTCGAAACCGTCCAGAACTACATCGCTGCATCGATCAACCTCGATGGCGTGCGGTCCGACGTGATCAAAAAGGCGCTCTCTGCAGACATTGCGGAGGAGGTGACTCACGCACAAGCGCTTGCATCACGAATCAAAACGATTGGCGGCACGGTCCCAGGCAGTTTCGATTTGGAGCGTGCTCAGAAATCGCTTCAGCCACTCGAAGACACAACCGATATCGTTGCGGTGATCAAAGGCGTCATCGACGCGGAAAACGGAGTGATTGCTCAGTATAACAAAATCATCAAAATCAGCGACGGCATCGATTATGTAACTCAGGACATAGCGATTACACTCCTCTCATAAGAAGAAAAGCACCGTCGCGAGTTCATCGGATTCCTCAAAGAATACGAGAAAGACTGATCTCACTCGGATTTAGAATCCCGAACCGCATGGGCCTTCAGTGCATTTAGAAATTCGAGTTGAATTTCTTCAGGAGCTGCATGGCCCATTTTCGGTTCGTTGATGATTCGTTTCTCTCCACGCAGCTGATTGTATGCCGAGTAAACACTCGAAGGGGGGCATACCATGTCAACGAATCCAACACTGAAAATCGCCTCGCCATGATAACGCGACGCGAAATTCACTCCGTCAAAATAACGTGACATCTCGGCAACTTGCGGGTCCGGTTTTTGCGTTGCTTGATCCAGCGGAATAACCTTGGGCCAGCCTGATAGTCGCTTGCGCAAAAGCCCTGTGTGATCGCACATCGCTGGCACGCCGGCACCAATGAAGGTCACCCGGTCGTCCAGCCCGCCAGCAACGATTGCTTGAGCCCCGCCCTGGCTGTGGCCGATCACCGCAACTGTTTTCCCATCCCATTCAGGTTGGGCTGTCAAAAAATCCAACGCACGAACCAGTCGCAAAAACATCCCACGGAAATAATAGCCATCTCGATTCTCGCGACCTTGCAGCGGATAGTTTTTCAGGAACCCGACTGAGAAAAGCTGCTTATAAAATTCGGGTGATTGCCCGTTTTCGATCCCGTGAGCATTGATATCCATACTCAGGAAATTTTGAACCGCCCCGACTTCTGCCTGTCCTGCCATCGCCGATCGAACTCCCGCTCCATGAACCCACAAAACAATTGGAAGGCTTTTCGCAGCAGCTGCTTTTGGACGCGAGAAATATCCTGACACCGGTCGAATCTCATCCCCGCACGGAATCTTCACATCGAACGTTTCCAGTTTGGGATTTTTAGTTTCGAAAGCGGTCAGCTCTGGTGCCAACTCGACCTCAGCCAAACGGGCTTTCTGCTCTGTCCAAAATGCTTCAAAATCGACGGGGAATTCGCGGCTTGGCGAAATCTCCTCCGGCGAAACAGCAACGACTGCTCTTCCTCGAATCGAAGCCTGCCCGCCACCGGTAAAAGCAGCTTCACATCGAACAAAACCCGGTCGAGTCACCGTCGCTTCAATTTTCAGGGATTTTCCAGTCACTCCCAGCGTGTCTTTTTCAATTAATTTCAGACCATCAAAAACCCCAAAATCAACACTCCCGAAATCCATTGCCCGATTGTTGTCACTCGAATCCACCGCCAATATTTCAAACGTCACCGTCTCGCCAGTGTCATACCGATGATCCGGCCGATCTGCCGTTATCTGAACCCGATAAGGATTCGGCACGGGCTTGGACTGTTGCTGCGCGAGTCCGCAAGTCGCGACCGCGAGGAGAAAAAATAAGATACGGTTGGATTTCATACCTTGGTTAGTAGCACCGTTTTACCGCTTTCTGTCAACTGGCTGAATTCACAATCACCCGATCATGCGCGTGCGCTTCCGGCTGAATTCTGTTACAACCCAAACATGTCATTACTCAAAACTTTGCTTTCAGGGCTGCTTTTCATCGGCACGTTTGCTGCAGCTGCAGATCGCCCGAATATTTTGTGGATATCATCAGAAGACAACGGTCCCGAGCTAGGTTGTTACGGGGATGAGTATGCTGTGACCCCACACCTCGACGCGTTCGCAAAAAAATCGCTGCGCTACACCCGCGCAAGCTCAAGTGCTCCCGTTTGCGCGCCAGCACGGACGACGATTATTTCGGGAATTTTTCCACCAGCAACGGGTGCGGAGCACATGCGCTCGATGACGAAGTTGCCTCCTGCTTTCAAAATGTTTCCCGCTTTTCTGAAAGAATCCGGCTACTACACGACCAATAAATCGAAGGAGGATTACAACCTGAATAAATCGCCAAACCCGTGGGATGATTCTGGAAAAAAAGCGCACTGGAAAAACCGTGCTGATCGGCAGCCTTTTTATTCCGTGTTCAATTTCACCATCTCGCACGAGTCAAAAATTCGTGACAAAATGGATGACGAGTTTCGAATTCACGATCCCGCAAAGGCTCGCATCCCCGCATATCATCCGGACACTCCCGAGGTCCGCAAAGACTGGGCACAATACTATGATCGGATCACGATGATGGACGCCGAGTGCGGGCGAGCGCTCAAGGAAATTGAAGACGCCGGATTGATGGACGACACCATTATTTTCTACTGGGGCGACCACGGGTCAGGCATGCCTCGCAGCAAACGCTGGCCCTACAACTCCGGACTTCACGTTCCCATGATGGTTCATTTCCCCGAAAAATGGGCGCACCTCGCGCCGAAAGGTTACGAAGAAGGGGCCACAAGTGATCGCCGCGTTGGCTTCATCGATCTCGCTCCGACCATGCTCAGCCTCACCGGAACCGAGCCTGCCAAATGGATGCAGGGCGATGCCTTCGCCGGGAAGTTCCAGACTGAAGATCCAGAATACAGCTACGGATTCCGCGGTCGCATGGATGAACGGATTGACCTCGTTCGGACGGTTTTTGGAAAGCGCTACATCTACATTCGCCAGTACATGCCGCATCGGCCTTATGGGCAATACATCGACTACATGTTCAAAACGCCGACCACCCAAATCTGGCATGACAAATTTCACGCAGGAGAGTTGAACGAAGCGCAGTCGCACTTCTGGAAAAAGAAACCGGCTGAAGAACTCTATGATTTGGAAACAGATCCCGACGAAGTGAACAACCTCACGAAGTCCCCCGAGCATCAGGAAATTCTTGCGAAGATGCGTAAAGCTCATCAAAAATGGGAGAAAGAAATTCTCGACGTTGGCTTTCTCCCCGAAGCAGAAGTTCACGCCAGAAGCGAGGGCACCACGCCATACGACATGGCACGAACACCGGGGAAATACGACTTCGATTCTGTCTTTGCTGCAGCTGATTTAGCCACGCGTTTGAACGCTGAAGACCTTCCTGAAATCGTAAAACTTCTCGATTCCAATGATAGCGCCGTTCGTTATTGGGGCGCGGTTGGCTTGTTGTGTCACGAAGAAGCAGGCGTCAAAGCCGGAGGAGAAAAACTAGTCGAAGCGATGGATGACAACTCTGCTGTGGTTGCAATTTTTGCTGCTGAAACGCTGGGACGATTTGGCCCTGATCAGCACAAACATAAAGCGCTCGAAACGATTCTGAGCCATGCCAATCAGGCCACCGGGAACGTCTTCGAAGCAATCGTTGCCAACAACGCACTCGATTATCTTCCGGTGGAATTGACCAAGCCCAAGCTGGCAGAAATCAAAGCGCTCCCTAAGAAACCAACCGGTCCCGCAGAACGCGTCAATGGATACGTCGGCAACTTGCTCGGGAAAATCATTAAGGATTTGGAAGCCCAGTAATCTCTCAGGAGTTTACCAGCACCTCAAATCCACAAAAGAGCCGCCCGTCCGCAAACGGATCGGCGGCCATCTTTTCGGGAGAATCGAGATGGCGATCGCACACCTCCCAAAAGTCAGCAGGCGTGACCGCTCGTCGGATTTCATCGGTGAACTGGCCATCAGAAATTCCTGAAGAAATGTAGTTCATGAATTTCTTCAGGCGCGTCACGTGACTTTTTTCATGAAACTTCGTCGAGGTCGCGGCCACCGCTTCGTAAAGGTCGCTGATGTAATCTTTAAGATCGATCAAAGTCGGTTGAAACATTTCTTCTCCCGCTATCGCCTGACGAACCTGGTCGAAGATCCACGGATTTCGAATCGCTCCTCGACCAATCATCAATCCAGCGGCGTTGGTTTTCTTCCGCATCGCGAGAGCCGATTGAACCGAAACGATGCTTCCGTTTGCCGTGACGGGATAGGGCAATTCGAGGACGGCTTGAGCAATTTCATCGGTGTGAACATCGCTCTGATATTTTTCCCTAACGGTTCGCCCGTGAATGGCGAGTCCATCCAGTGGAAGCGTCGCAAAAAGCGCTAACAAATCTTGAAACTCTCGTTCCGTTTCGAATCCAAGCCGCGTTTTGAAAGTCAGGCTGCCGGTAACTACGGGACGGAGTGCGTCCGCGATTTCACGAATCAAATCGAGGTCCATCAAAAGCGCGCCTCCTGATTTTTTTCCGCAAATACGGGGTGCAGGACAACCGAGGTTCACGTCAATCCCGGCGCAATCAGATCGGCTTTGAAGCTCGATCGCTGTCCGCGCCAGGTCCGCAGGGTCATTGCCGATCATTTGTGCAATGACAGGTTTCCCCGTATAGCTTTCGGTGATCGATCGCAGGATTTCTTTCGAAGGATGCGAATCAGAATGGACTCGAAAATATTCGGTCACGTAAACATCCGGACCACCACGCCGATGCATCACCTGCCAAAGCGGGAGCGTCGAAACGTCCTGCATTGGGGCGAGGGAAAGTGTTGGCGGGGTTGCGGTCATGAATTTGCTGGGCAGAAACCAGTTAAGTTTGGGAAAGTAGCCGAATGTCTCCGCTCGTCCTCCGAATTTTCTCCTGCTGGATTGCTGCCACAATTTGCGGCATTGCAACCGAACCTCCGTTCACGGTTGAACTGACCACTGCCCGGCAGGGATTTGATAAAAAAATGTGCTGGGTTCATGCCCGGGCAGGTGCGATCCCAAATGCCGACGATCCGGACAATCCCCTTGTGGTGATGACGCTCCAAAAGCTCCAACTAACCGGATCCGACATATTTTATGCACTCAATGAAATGCGAACCAATGACGGTGGCCAAACGTGGACAGAACCTTTCCAACACGAATCCTTCGCCCGCGTGCCGTTCAGCTTTGATGGCAAAGATGACCTCGAAATTACCGTGTGCGATTTCTGGCCGCGCTGGCACGAAAAATCCAGCAAGCTTCTGGGAACAGGCCACACCGTTGTTTACGAAAACAACCGCGTCATGCACAAGCGCCCACGCGCCACGCCCTATTCCGTTTACGATCAGAAAACGCATTCGTGGTCTCCCTGGAAAACGATCAAGCTCCCTGATGATCCTAAATTCGGCAATGCCGGCTCCGGTTGTGTTCAGCGTTTCGACCTACCAAACGGCGATATTTTGTTGCCGTTTTATTTTGCCGAAATCGGGGCCGGACAATATTCAACCACCGTGATGCGGTGTTCGTTCGACGGAAAAGACGTTCGCTACGTCAATCACAGCAACGAATTGACTGTTCCGATAAAACGCGGGCTTTACGAGCCGTCGATCACAAAGTTCGGCGACAAGCTCTTTTTGACGATGCGGAATGATGAACACGGCTATGTTTCCGTAGCCGGCGTTGGTGATTCGTTGAACTTCTCAAAGCCAAAAAAATGGACGTTTGATGACGGCTCCGATCTTGGAAATTACAACACCCAACAACATTGGGTCATGCACCCGAAGCATGGAATTTTTCTCGTCTACACTCGGCGCGGCGCAGAAAACGATCACGTCTTCCGTCATCGGGCACCGCTGTTCATTGCAAAAGTCGATCCGGAAAAACTCCATATCATTCGTTCGACCGAACAGATTCTTGTCCCTGAGAAAGGCGCGCGGATGGGGAATTTTGGCATCACTGAAGTCACGCCAAACGAGACATGGGTAACGGTTACGGAATGGATGCAGGCCCCCGGGCCAAATTATTCAGATCCTGAACCCCTGATAAAACGCGGAGCGGATAACCGCGTTTGGGTTGCCAAATTGAAATGGGAAAAGTGAGTTTTCGAACCAACCCTATTGGTTCGAGAGAGATACACTATTGCTTCGTGAAAGCCAAGGAGGGGCGTCTTTCCAAGCGCCCGGCAACCTCGGCAAAATTCTTCGCCGGCGCTTGGAAAGACGCCACTCCTTGTTGCTCCTATTGGATCGTAGAAAGATAAAATTCTAGAATTTCCTGATACAAATCGTCGCCCCCTTCGAGCAAGATATTTCCGTGAGTCGCGTGATCGAACTCGCGCCAACGCTTGTTTTCATTTGGGATTGCCCCGAAAACCTGACGCCCGTGATCCACTGGGATCACGCCATCTAACTTCCCGTGGATCACGAATGTCGGGACCGCAATCGGGGTTGCCGCCGTCAGAGGATTCAGGTTTTGACTTCGAAAACCTCCCCGCAATTCTCCCAACCGAACGACTGATTTGGCCATCCAATGCGGAAGATGCCCGGCTGAATATTTTCCACTGGAGTAGACCACGAGTTCTTCCAAATCACAGAACGGTGCAATGGTTGCGGCTGCTTTAATTTTGTCAGTTTTCGCGAGTGTTTGCACCAAAACGGCCGCGCCAAGGGAATATCCGAATCCAAACGTAGGCGCAGTTGAATCAATCCCTTCGCGAGCCCGGGCGGCTTCAAGAACCGTCAGCGCGTCATCAACCTCGCACTGTCCGAATGTGCAAAACCGGCCTTCACTCTGCCCATGAGCACGGGCATCAAAAATCACACAAGTAAACCCAGCCGCGACAAATCGCTCCGTGATCGGCAACGCATTTTCCTTCATCCCACTCCGCCCATGAAGTAGTAAAACCAGCCCGCAGTTTTCAGTTCCGTGCCCTGATGCGTGAAGCCGATTTCCCATCCCAAATCGCTTTTTTGCAGTGCCGGGAGTTTCGTGAGGCATTACCAGAATTGCCTCAAGTTTGGTGCCATCGGAGGCGATGACCTGAAACGGATCCACCGCGATTCCATATTCGGCTGGCTCATTCAGAATTTTTCGCTGCCAGTCCTGAATCAGCATGCGACGCGGCGTCACCATTTTGTCAGCCAACAACCAAATGCCGACGCCCGTGCCGAAGACCGCAAGCGCACTAAAAATGCCGATGCATTTTCGAAATCGTTTATTAAAACGAGGGGTAATCCATTTCCGGAGAGTCATGCCGCCAATACGAAACCGACGGCGACGTTCTTTCGAAAAATATTCAACTTCAATAATCTTCCCCGTTGATACTGTCAGTCACAGATTTCATCCACGTCTCCAACTCAGCCTGCATCTTTTTCGTTCGCTCAAATTCTGAGTCGACGAGATCTTTTTCTTCAAAAGAATCGGCTTTCAAATCGTAAAGTTCCCAGGTCAATTTGTTGGATTTTTTGTCGATAATCCGATGCAGCTTCCAATCACCTGAAATCCAGGCTGCGTGACCTTTCAGCGAATCAAGCGATTCCGGCGGATTCGGCAACGTTTCCGGATGCTGACTGCTTTCAGGTGGCGGAAGATCTTTTCCTGCTTTTTGAGCCTCCAACAATTCCGTCATCCAAACATCGGACGGCGTGCTGACACCCCGTTTTGCTGCGTCCCAAAATCCCATCGCCCGGCTTCGTTTCGAGACTTTTCCTTCGATCAGCGGAACCAAGCTTTCTCCGTCGAGCGGCGCTTGATTTTCGATCGTGACACCTGCGATTTCCAACAGCGTTGGATAAATGTCGAACGTGTTTGCGCGAATATTTGTCGTGACGGGTTTCTTGATTTCAGCCGGCCACTCGAGGATCGCCGGCACTAACAAACCACCATCGTAAATTTTTCCTTTTACTCCACGATGTCCGCCGGTGCTGCCAACCTTTGGGAGCGCTCCATTGTCGCTGCAGTACCATAGAATTGTATTTTCGCGGATTCCCATATCACCCAACGCGCCGCGAAGTTTTCCAAAAGCACGGTCCATTCCGGTGATTTCCCCCAGAAAATTCTGCATATCTTCGGGCTGATTTGGATAAAGCGCCTTGTCTTCCGCCGCTGCGCGATAAGGCGCATGCGGCGATCCAAACCAAATCACTGAGAAAAGCGGGGCGTCTTTTTTTAGCTCCTTTTTCATCCAATTAATCGCAAAATCCACCGCGACGATTGAACTTTCTCCATCTGTTACAATGGCGGTTCCGTTGTCGGAGAGCGGCGAGTTGTTGTCATAATAATTTGGGGCGCTGATCCAGTGATCAAAGCCATTCGCACCGGGATTTGCGGGACTTGTTTTTCGGACCGATCCGAGGTGCCATTTTCCAAAATGTGAAGTCGAGTAACCTGCCGTTTTCAGCGCCTCGGCAATCGTCGTTTCCTGCGGCCGCATTGGGTGCCCCCATTTATAAACGCTCATCCGATTCGGCGTCCGGCCCGTCATCACACTTGCCCGGGTGGGAGAACAAACTGGAGCGGCCGCGTAGAATTTATCGAAACGAAGCCCCTCTGCTGCGGCTTTGTCGAAATTTGGGGTCACCACATCGGGATGTCCCATGAAGGCCATGTCTCCCCAGCCTTGATCGTCCGCCATCACCAGAATGATGTGAGGTTTTTCTGCAGCAACAATCGAAGCAGAAATGAGAATTGAAAGCGCGAGCACGATTCGAGAAATCATCCGCGAAGTGTGGCGATTCTGAATACCAACGGCAATCCCGCTATCGTGGTGGCGTAGAATAAGAAACGGGATGATGGTTTGGCATGATGGAACTCTATCTAAAAATCTCGGCGCTCGTTTGCCTTCTCATCGGAGGAATCAGCCATGCGCAGGATAAGCAACCCACGCTCGCAGAAGAAAAGGCAGCCTTTAAAAAAGCGGATGCGGAGCTGAATCAGGTCTACCAAAAAGTAAAAGGCTCCCTTCCAGAGTGGTAATTTGAGTTGCTGAAAACCGAGCAGAAAGACTGGCTTGAGTATCGCGACGGAAGTGCACTTTCAGCAGCCGTTTATGACGATGGCCCCGAATTCGAAGAAACAGAAACAACATCAACCGCCTACTGGGGAACGCTTGCAGCCGTCACGAACACTCGGGCGAAGATGGTAGCGGGCTGGGGTGACAAAACGTCAAACGCTGAAGTTTCGTGGGAGGGATACTGGACGGATGGCTATGGCGGTTGGTTGCGAATCGCTGTTGCAGACAAAGTTGCCGGCGCAGCTTCTCCAGCCACGGCATCCATGAGTTTTCACATCGAATGTGTTCGCGGGCCGACTTATCACATGGGCGACATCAACGGAAAAGCGAAGGTGAACTCGACAATTGCATTTTTCACTGACAACGGAAAAGGCGATGCTGATTGCAAGAAGGTCAAAGGCTCGCAGGAGACGTGGCTGATTTTCGAAAAACTGCCGAATTCCCCGCAAGTGAAAATCAGTGGGGTAAACACCTCTGATTACCACGGAATGCGTGCCTACTTTGGCGGGACTTACACCCGAATCGGCGATCTCCCCGAGGAAGAACGCAAAACTATGCTCGACGGAAAATTCGACTTTGGCCAGGGGCGCTAAATCCCTTCTCGCTTTACGAATTCAAAAGCGCCTGAATCTGTGGTGTGTAAAGAGCCGGTTGGAGCAAAAACGAGTCATGCCCTTTATCCGTGTGAACCGTGAAATACAGCGGTGAAATCCCGGCTGCCTTCAATTGGCTCACTAGATTGGCCTGTTCTTCTGGATAGAAACAGTAGTCCTCATCGATCGTAAACACTAAATACCGATGCCCCGCATCCTTCGAGCGTTTGAATAGTTCAAGACTGTCAGCCACCTTACCTTCAACGACCGGATCGAAGCGGCTCCACATTTCACAAATCCGAATATAGGTATTTGCATCAAACCGGGCCGTGAATTTCCTGCCCTGATGGAGCATGTAACTCTCCACGTGATCGTGGGCTTTATACCACGCAAAGCTGTCTTCAGGCTGAATCACTTCCTTGTTCGCCCGACGCTCAATCGCATCGAGGTGGACAAAACACTTGTGGCTGATCATTCGCGAAAGCCTCAGCCCGAGTTCCGGCGGCTGACTTTCGTAATATTCTCCGCCCTGAAAATGAGGATCGTTTTCGATCGATAAAATCTGTTCCAGCAGAAAAATTCGGTTCAACACCGTGGTTTTCACGCCAGTCGCGATCGGGATGACTCGACTGGTTCGCTCGGGAAAAGTTGTTGCCAGATTAATCGCCGCCAAACCACCTGTCGATGGGCCGACCACCGCGTGAAGTTTGCCAATTCCCAGCCGGTCGAGAAGCAGAATCTGACTGCGAACTACATCGCTCACGCTGATGTGTGGAAAGGCAGACGCATACGGTTTCTCCGTCTCAGGATTGATCGTCGCAGGCCCGGTCGATCCGTAACAGCCGCCGATGTAATTTACACAAATGACGTGATACTTATTGGTATCCAGCGCCTTATCCGAACCGATAAAATCGTCCCACCAGCCGGCGTAACATTCGGGAGTCCAATACGGAATGTCAGGATGCCCCGTATTATGACCCGCTGCGTGTTGATTCCCCGAAAGGGCGTGAAACAGCAAAATGACGTTGTCTTTCGCCTCCGAAATCTCGCCGTAGGTTTCGTAAGCCAGCGTGACATTGTCGAGCGATTTTCCATCGGCAAAAACAAAGGGGTCGTCTGCTGTCGCGATGACCTGGAACTGAGTCTCGACGGTGCTTGCTGTTGTAGATGAATCGCTCATTTTTTTGGTGAAGTAGCACAATTTTAAGGTAGAAACGGATGCCTTGCTACCGATTTGAATGTCATCGGCGGGAATCTCATTTTCACGATCGAACAGGGTCTGTCCGTCGAACGCACCCTATTGACTCGCACTTGCCAACAATTCCCACAGGCACGACAATTACAACGATGTCTCGTTTCCGAACTATTCTAGTCACAGCTTTTTTGCTGCTCTCGTGCACGGCCATTGCGCAAGATGATAAAAAAGAGAAAGAGAAGCCGCCGCCCCCTACCCGGCCAGACGTGCCGAATATTGTTTTCATCTTTATTGATGACATGGGTTATGCCGATCCGTCGTGTTTCGGAAATCCGAAGATGAAAACACCACGGATCGATCAGCTTGCTGCGGAAGGTCTTAAATTGACCAATTTTTATGTGAATTCGCCAATTTGTTCCGCTTCCAGAGTCGCCGTTACCACGGGACAATACCAGGGACGCTGGGGAGTTCATTCTTACCTCAATAGTCGGGCGAAAAATGAAGCACGCGGGATGAAGAACTACCTAAGCGGCGATGCTCCGACCACAGCTAAAATGCTGAAAGCAAACGGCTACGCCACGGCTCACTTCGGAAAATGGCACATGGGCGGCGGCCGCGATGTCGATGATGCGCCGCTGCCGAAAGCTTACGGATTTGATGAATCACTCGTGTCCTTCGAAGGGCTGGGCGACCGCGTGATGATTCGCGGAAATGGACTCGCCGAGCAAAGTCGCAAACTCGGCCAGGGAAAATTCATCGAGTGCGAAAAACACGAAACCACGGGAATTTACGTGGATCGAACGATCGATTTCATCCGCAAAAACAAAGACGGAAAATTCTATGTGCGGATGTTTCCGAATGACGTTCACGACGCGTTTATTCCAGCAGAAGGTGAAGCTGAAAAATTCGCGGACGTGACTTCGAATCCGGAAGAACAGAAATTTTTTGCCGTGTTGAAAGAAATGGATCGCCAAATTGGGCGGCTCGTCGATGCGATCGATGAAATGGGCCTCGCAGAAAAAACCCTGATCGTTTTCACCAGCGATAACGGCCCGACTGATTGGCCGAAATATTACAAGCAGGGAATCGAACCCCCGGGATTCACCGGGCATTTTTTCGGCCGAAAATGGTCGCTTTTCGAAGGCGGAATCCGCATGCCATTCATCGCGCGTTGGACCGGAGCGATCAAAGCTGGCAAATCCGACAACACCAGCCCGATGGCGGCGATTGATTTGTCACCGACCTTCGCAAGACTCACCCGATCTAAAATTCCCGAAGGCACCACGCTTGACGGAGTCGATCAGTCGTCAGTGCTTATGGGCGCTCCATCAGGCAGATCCAAGCCGATTTTTTGGCAATACGGGGCTCCACACGCAACGCTGATGCCTGGCAAGGCGAATCACCGCAGTCCGTCGTTGGCGGTTCGTGACGGCGCTTTCAAACTACTGATCAATGCCGATGGTGGTGACGCGCAGCTTTTTAATCTGATGGAGGATCCCGGCGAGCGGGACAATTTGGTAAAAATCCAAACAGACAAAGCAACCGAGTTGTGGGGAAAAATCAAAACGTGGGCGGCTGATGTCGGCTACGAAATCAAGAGCGGGGCAGTTCCCACAGCGCCATACACCGAGCCTGAGATGCTTCCCATTTCAATAAACGGTGAAGACGTTCAGGGAAAAAACGTGGGAGTTGGCGTATTGGACAATTTCGGGACTTGGAAATTTAAAGCAGGAAGCGCGATCGACTTACCAAAAGACAAAGCCCCCGATTTGGTCGGAAAAGAGATTTCGGTTTTGATCGAGATCAAGGAAGCGACCGCGAAAAAAGGAGTGCTCGTGGCCCAGGGCGGAGATCGGAACGGATTTAGCGTCTACATCACGAAGAACGGGAAATCGGCATTTTCGGTTTGTTTGAACGGCAAACGAACGATCGCTGAAAGCAGGTATCAGATGAAGAGCTTTACCGATGTCATCGTCGAAGCGCGACTTCTGAAAGGCGGAAAAATGGAATTGCTCGTGAATGGCTGCAATCGGGGAACGGCTCAAATCGAAAGCCTGTTCACTCAGCAGCCGGGAGATTCGCTTCAGGTTGGGAGTGACTTGATTCAGCCTGCTGGAGACTACGAGACGCCGTTCAGTTTCGAAGGAATTGTGAAACGCGTAAAAATCGAGACGAACAACCCGCCGAAATCAGAGCGATATAAGTGAAACTCTGCTAAACGTTCGAGAAACCAATTGTCTGCAATGATGGTCCACGGATTTGATTCCATCACACAAGCAATCGAGGCAGATGGTTACTTTGTGAAATGCATCGTGAATTCGACAACCGCCATCTTTTTTCCAGGAACAATCCAACACCGTGATGTAAAACAAGCGGGAGCTTCCTACGAAGATGAATATGGAGGGAATGCAATGGCGGCCACGATCACACGAGGAATGATCGACATTCGATTTCACGAGAGCTTCTCTGACGAATCAGTTACCCGGATTTTTAGAGAACTTCTCAAATCTCCCGATTTAAATTGGGCCATTGATTTCACAGTCAGATACCAAGGTCGGACACTTTTCTAATATCGGTTGATCCAGTTGCAATCCGGCACTTTCCGCCGTAAAAACCACACATCATGCTCGAAAAAATTTCCCTCGATTTCCTCAAAGAAACGGCTCGTCTCGCGGGTGATGAAATCCTCGAAGTCTACGGCACAGAATTCTCTGTCGATATTAAAGAAGACAATTCACCGCTCACACAAGCTGACCAACGCGGGAACGATGTAATCGTGGCGCGACTTGAAGCTGAGTATCCTGACATTCCGATTATTTCGGAGGAAACCAAAGCGACGGAATACGATGAGCGCAAGGATTGGGAATGGTTCTGGCTGGTCGATCCGCTCGATGGAACCAAAGAATTTGTGAAACGAAATGGCGAATTCACTGTGAATATTGCGCTGATTCACCGCGACACCCCGGCTGCAGGAGTCGTTTTTCAGCCCGTGGCCGATCGTATGTATTGGGCATCACAAGGTGCTGGAGCATGGCGTTCAGTTGAAGGGGGCAGTGCCGAAAAACTCAATGGCGGCCCGCATTATTCGGAGAAAGATGAGATCAAGGTGGTCGCAAGCCGCTCTCACCTGACGGATGCCGTTCAAGCCTTTGTCGATGACCTGAAAGCTCAAGGCAAAGTCGTCGAATTTCTTTCGGCAGGTAGCTCGCTGAAACTCTGCCTCGTCGCTGAAGGCGAAGCGGATGTCTATCCTCGCCTCGGGCCGACTATGGAATGGGACACCGGCGCCTCGCACGCCATCGCGCTCGAAGCTGGGCGAAAAGTGATCAATCACGAAACTGGCGAGCCGCTTCTTTACAATAAGGAAAATCTGCTCAACCCGTTTTTTATGGTGGAGTGAAAGAACGAACTTTGTTATTATTAACTGAAGAAATTTTGTCGATTCGCGCTGTTGAATTTTTTTCTAATCTTCTCGTGTGGCATCGCTTTGGGACAGGAACCTGATCGCACTGCCTACGCGAAAGCTCTCGCTGATTTTTCTCTCAAAGACCGCTATGCCGGTTGTGACAATGCAGATTCCGGCCGCTGGTTTCTTCACTTTCAAGAAGACGGATCCATAAAATTCGGATTCTGGGGAGAACAGGAAACGCCACCAACCTATCGGTTCGACGATGAATCTCAGAAACCAATTCCTCTGGGAGATGTTTTTCAAAAGCGCGCAAAATGGAAGCGCGTCAATGATACGACGCTGGAAATAACGAACGGCAAAACCAAACATCAATTCACGCTCGTCCCAAACTACAAGGCGAGCAATCCCCTCCGCTCCACGCAGTTTCTAACTCTTCAAGAAGTGGAGGGACGGAAGCGAACATTTTTCCTCGAATTCAATCCTCGATACGAGGGTAAATTCAAAGCCAGTTCCGTTTTCTGGTAATCGTTGAGGCAGGTCACGCCCGATCTTTCCCACAACAGCATGGCTCGTCTTCTTCTTCGACGGTCCGAATCGTCAGGTATCGTATCAACGGAGTCAGATATTTGATTTCGGCGTGCCACACGCCCGACGGTACAAAAACAGTTTCGCCGGGGCCTGCCTTCACCGTTTTTCCACCGAACGTGTATTCCGCTTCGCCCTCTAGAATATAGAACGCCTCCTCCGCTTTGTGGTCATGCTGATACGCCGGATGCGATGCCGTATCAGGAATTTCAGTCAGGTGGATGTGCGACTTCCGAGCCCCCTGTTCGCAGCCCACCAGTGATTGATAATCGAGACACATGCGGAAAATCCTAGCATCGATTTGATCCCTTGCGAGTTACACTTCAATCTTACGGTCAAAATTCGACGGGAATCACGCCATTGACCATTTCGCCGAAAATCGCTACTTTTTACCAGAACTTAACTCAATACGGCCATGATTAGAATTCCAGGACAAATTGCAAAAGACCTCTGTGACGCTCATCTCAAACCTGGGCGCCGTGATTTCTTGCGAGTTGGCGGTGCTGGAATGCTGGGGCTGACGCTGAACAATATTTTCGCTGTCCAAAATGCCAGCGCAAATTCCACGCTGGTCGGCCGCCCCGGTTGGGGAAAAGCGAAGTCAGTCATCATGGTTTACCTCCAGGGCGGTCCGAGCCACATCGACCTGTGGGATCCAAAGCCGGACGCTCCCGATAACGTCCGTTCCGTCTTTAAGCCGATTAACACCAAAGTCGACGGCTGTCAATACACCGAAATTTTGCCGAAGCTCGCCAAAGTGAATGACAAGTTTACGACGGTGCAATCGATGAGTTACACGCCGAACGGTCTGTTCAATCACACCGCCGCGATTTATCAAATCATGACGGGTTACACGACGGATAAAGTCAGTCCGTCCGGCCAGCTCGAGCCGCCGTCGCCGAAAGATTTTCCGAACTTTGGTTCCAATATAGTTCGGCTGAAACCGAGCGACGAGCCAATGCTGCCTTTCGTGGTCATGCCGCGGCCATTGCAGGAATCGAACGTGATCAACAAAGGGGGTAACGCCGGCTTCCTCGGAAAAGCATTCGATCCGTATTACCTCTTTCCGGATGGCGACGACATGTCGATGACGAAAATGGATTCGCTCCGCGTTGATGACCTTCAACTTCGGCCGGACGTTTTCTCGCTCCGTCTCAAACGCCGCGCCAAACTTCGCAACGCACTGACCGCGCAGATGCCGGAAATTGAAAAGGCCGTCGCCGATCACAATCTCGATGAGTATTATGACAAAGCCCTCAACCTCATCGTTTCAGGCCGGGCCCGCGACGCTTTCAACATCGAAGCCGAAACGGAAAAAATGCGCGATCGCTACGGTCGCAACACCTTCGGCCAAAGCTGCTTGCTTGCTCGCCGGCTCGTCGAAGCGGGAACTAAAGTCGTTGAAGTCATTTGGCCAAAAGTGGCCAACTCAAGCAACCACAGCTTTGATCACCACACCGGTCTTCCGAAGCGGATGAAAGACGAATCCGGGCCGATGCTCGATTCCGGCCTCTCAGCCCTTTTTGAAGATCTCGACGATCGCGGATTGCTCGACGAAACCCTCGTCGTAGCCATCGGTGAATTTGGTCGAAGCCCTGAAATGGGAGTCTCCACATCAGGAAACGGAAACAGTGCCGACGGTCGAGATCACTGGCCGTATTGCTACACATCAATCATCGGTGGTGCTGGTGTAAAACGCGGTGTTGTTCACGGAAAATCGGACAAAACGGGTTCCGCACCAGCCGAAGATCCCGTTCACCCGACCGAGATTTTAGCAACGATTTACCACGCCATGGGAATCGATCCACAGACAATTGTATTCAATCACCTCAACCAGCCACGCGAGCTGGTAAAGGCCGAATACGTCGAGAAGCTCTTCGCGTGATTTTTACTTTTCACGATCAGATAGGGTTACTTCATCGTACCAACCCTATCTGTTCGAAAAGCCATTTCGATCCAACAGGGTACGTTCGACGAACTAACCCTGTTGGATCGTAAAACCGATTCCGAACTAGTGCCCCATCCAAACTTGGACCGAACTTCTGATCACTTTTGTGCCCACTGCTTCTTGAAAGTCAGTTTCATGCCGCTTCGGATCAGCTGTATCGATTTCGCACACCCACGTGACAGGAGCCTCTGTAGGAGTTGGGAACTCAAATTCCAACTCACTGGGAGACGCATTCATACAGACGAAAATCCAGTTCGCATCGTCCGTTGATAGCGTGCAGCCATTCAGCAAAAAGCCAAAGGCGGCATAATTTGGCAAATTCCAGTCGTCCATTTTCATGGCCGTCCCATCCGTTCGCAGCCACGAAATATCGGGCACGGAACCGTTTACCGGTCGACCCGAAAGGAAATTCGGGCGCCGAAAACACGGGTGTTGCCGGCGAATTTTAAGAAGGCGCTCAACAAATTCGCGCAGCTCATCCGAAGCATCGTTTTTAGCCCAATCCATCCAGCTAATCGGGTTGTCCTGACAGTAGGCGTTGTTGCTCCCCCCTTGCGTGCGATAGCGCTCGTCGCCCATCGTAATGAACGGCACGCCCTGAGAAAAAATCATCGTCGTCAGAAAATTTCGGACTTCGCGCCGACGAATTGTGTTGATCGCTTCGTCCTCGGTTTCGCCTTCTACCCCGTGGTTGTAGGACGTGTTGTGGGAATCTCCGTCGCGGTTTCCCTCGCCATTCGCCTCGTTGTGTTTTTCGTTGTAGCTCACCAAATCACGCAACGTAAAACCGTCGTGCGATGTCAGAAAATTCACGCTGTGAAGTGGCGTCCGCTGATTGTGATAAAACAAATCATCACTCCCCGTGATTCGACGAGCCGCTTCACCCAGCACTCGTTTATCGCCCCGCCAAAAACGACGCATCACATCCCGATACTTACCATTCAGCTCCTGCCAATGACTGGGGAATCCTCCGACTTGATAGCCGCCCCAGCCGAGATCCCACGGCTCAGCGATCAATTTCACACGCGACAAAATCGGATCCTGCTGAATCGTTTTAAAGAAAGCCGCGTCGCGTTTGAACTTAGTCGGCTCACGCCCGAGTGTCACCGCGAGATCGAATCGAAATCCATCCACATGCATTTCCTCGACCCAATAGCGAAGGCTATCGATGACGAGCTGAAGCGCTCTCGGATTCGTCATATCGACCGTGTTTCCACATCCCGTGACATCGTGATAATGAGTCAGGTCCTTCTCCGACGATTTGTAATATGCCGCGTTATCAAATCCACGAAACATAACCGTTGGCCCATCCATTCCCGCTTCGCAGGTGTGGTTGTAAACGACATCGAGAATCACTTCCAGGCCCGCTTCATGAAGCGATTTCACCATGGATTTGAATTCCGCAACCGGATCATCTGTCGATGCATAACCTGCCTCAGGCGCGAAAAATCCCAACGTGTTGTAGCCCCAATAGTTGACCAAACCACGCTTTAGCAAAAATCCATCATCAAGGTGCTGGTGAACCGGCATCAGCTGCAAAGCAGTGACGCCGAGGCTTTTAAAATATTCAATCGACGCTTCATGCGCCAAACCCGCGTAGGTGCCTCGCAGCTCGTCCGGGATTTCCCGTTTCGCTTTCGAAAAGCCCTTCACATGCATTTCGTAAACCACCGTATCCCACCACGGAGTTCCCAAAAGCTGATCATTTCCCCAGTCGAAAACATCTTTCGATGGAACCAGTGACTTTGGCGCGAAAGCTCCACTGTCTTTTCTGAGCGGCTCTCGTTCTTCACTCAGACTCGGAAGCGATGCATGAAATTCGGATCGCCCTGCGATGTGGGTTGCATACGGATCGACAAGCAACTTCGTAGGATCAAACACATGACCTGCTTCAGGCTCCCACGGTCCATGAACCCGAAATCCATACGGAGTTCCCGGTTCGATTCCCTGAATTTCTGCATGAAAAACATCCCCCGTCCTTCCCGGAAGCCGAACTCGTCCGACTTCAATCGAATGATCATCCGAATCAAAAATGCAGAAATCAACAGCCACTCCGTGTCTCGAAAAAACTGCGACATTCAGCGAACTCCGATCCTCAGACCACGTGGCTCCAAACGGATAACTGACTCCCCTAGAGATATTTAGATGGGATGGAGTGTTCACTCAGAGATTGGGCGTAAAAGGGTGATGACTGCCCTTGGCAATGAGGAGCTTCCAAAAGATACCAACAGCGGGAATCGAACCCGCACGATTGCAATAATCAACGGATTTTA
>CALAHF010000058.1 GCA_937891465.1 uncultured Verrucomicrobiales bacterium
GAGTCAGTCAACGTTTTTCAATTTTTGACAAAGGCATTTGGCCAAATGCTCTCGGCATTCAAATGAAGAATTCTTCCTGGAATCTGGAATCATTTCACGAACCAATAGGGTTGCCTCAGGTTGCTACAACGAACGTACCCTATTGACAAGTGAACTACCCCTGCCAGACATTTGCCCTCAGCTGTCTACCCTACGCTCCGGCTCGCACAAAGGGTTGAGCTTTGAGACGAGCGAAGGTGGGCAGTTTCGCGCGTCTTACGCGGAGTCTGTCCCTTACGATTTTGAGGGAGCAACAAAACATATTTTCCGAATATTCCCCTCCTACGCGGAGACTCTGTAATGAGAGTTTTCACGTTTTTGTGCTCACTGCTGTTGGCCAGCCTCGGTTCTGCCGCAGACAATCAGCCCAATGTCGTCGTTCTCCTCGCTGACGATCTCGGCTGGAAGGATCTCCGTTGCTATGGCGGCCCGGTGAAAACGCCGACCCTGGATCGGCTCGCCGGTAGCGGAGTCCGGTTCACCGATTTCTATTCCGGCGCAGCCGTCTGCTCCGCGTCCCGGGCTACCCTGCTGACCGGGCGCCACCACGTGCGAATGGGTATCTACAGTTGGATCAGTGACAACGACCAGGACGTCCATCTGCTCAACAGCGAGGTGACCCTGGCGGAGATTTTGAAGGAAGAAGGCTACGAGACGGCTCATATTGGCAAATGGCACATCGGCGCTCCTTTCCGCGGTCGCGAGAAACCATGGATCGATGAGCACGGGTTCGATTACTGGTTCGCCACCGATCTCAATGCCGCGCCGAGCCATCGCAATCCAACCAACTTCTGGCGCAATCGTGAACGCGTCGGAGAGCTGGAGGGATACGCCTGCCAACTCGTGGTCGATGACGCGATTCGCTGGCTCGACGAAGAGCGCGATTCGAAGAAACCGTTCTTCCTCAACGTCTGGTTTCACGAACCGCACGCTCCGATCGCGGCCCCGGATGAGATCGTAGCCGACTACGGTGACACATCCGATCCCGCTGCGATCTACTCGGGGACGATCGACAACACCGACCGGGCCATCGAGCGCTTGCTGGAAAAACTGAAGGCCATGGGAATCGAGAAGGATACACTCGTGATCTATTCATCTGACAACGGAAGCTATCGCAGAGACCGAGTCGGCGAGTTGCGCGGGGCGAAAGGCTCAAATTTCGAGGGTGGCATCCGTGTGCCGGGCATCTTTTCCTGGCCGGGAAAAATTCCGGAGCGTCAGGTCGTCAATTATCCGGCAGGGCAAATCGATATTTTACCAACCGTCTGTGGCCTTCTCGAGATTGATCCACCCGAAGAAGTCCATCTCGACGGTGCCGATCTTTCGCCAATCCTGCTCGGAAAATCAGAAGCAATCGAACGCGATCAGCCACTCGCCTGGATTTTGCCGCTATCAGGACCTTCCCTCGCGCTCCGTGAGGGAGACTGGTCACTCACTGGTTATCGAAAAGCCGAGTTTCCCCGCGATCGGGAAGCGATGGCCGATCTACGAAATCAGATGGTGACTGTCCTGCGAAAAAATGGCATCGCCGACCCGGAGGCAGAAGTGAAATCAAACCTGCACGAAGGTTTTGACATTCCTGAGGCTGAGCGACTTCGCGGCGCCTACATTCGCCTCAACCAATTTCAGGAATCCTGGATTCCCGCGATCAAAGCGATGACCTACGAGAGTTTCGAACTGTATGACCTTTCGAAGGACGTGGCGCAAAAGCACAACCTGGCTTCGAAGTATCCCAAGGTTTTCGAACGATTGAAGAATCAGCTAATAGAAATCACCAGCGACGTGATGAACGAAAGACCAGACTGGAGTGATCACAGGGAATGATGAATGCTCAAAAAATAGTACGAACCAACCCTATTGCTTCGTTTTGCCATTTCGAACCAACCCTGTTCATTCGCCGAAGTAACCCTATTGGATCGTGAGACAACTTTTCTATATCACTGTTTTTCTTGGACTCTTCGGCGAAGCGGTTTCCGCTGACGAAAAGCAACTTGGCCTCATGACGAAGCCTCTCATCGACGCCTCGTGTATCGACTGCCACGATCGAGACACCAAAACAGAGCTGAATTTTGAAACGCTGGGATCCGACCTCGACGATCCCGCGACCTTTCGCATATGGGAGAAAATTTTTGACCGGGTCACTTCCGGTGAAATGCCGCCGAAGAAAAAGCCACGACCCAATCGTGACATTGCGAAAGCAGCCCTCGATTCAATCGAATCCTCACTTCGCACTATTAGCCTGACGCAACAACAACTCAACGGCCGCGCACAGTCCCGACGACTGACGGGAATCGAATTCGAATACACGCTTCACGATCTGCTTGGTATCGGCGGTGACATCGCTTCGAAGTTGCCTCCGGAAAGCCAGACGTCAGATTTCGATACGGTTGCAGATACGCAGGGAATCTCGCCGGTTCACATTCGAAGCTATCTGGCTGCTGCTGACCTCGCGCTCGACGAAGTGATCGAACTTGGGCCGCGGCCACGGTTGGAGCCCCGGCAGATTGACTACCGGAATCATTCCTACCAGCAAATGTGGTTCAAACGGGAACTGCGCCAAGGGGGTAATACGGTTCTGAGGACTGAAGATGCCTTTGTCACTTTTGACGGTCGCCCGCACACGACGCAGACCGACCACATGGGGATTCAATTTCCTGTTGCGGGGCGGTATCGCATCGCTGCCGAGGCCTATGCCTACCAAGCCAAAACCCCGGTCACTTTCTGCATTTATAAAGGAAACGATCTCGCTGGAAAGGTGGAGCTCATTGGCAGCTGGCAACTCAATCCAGGGCAAGACCGACAAGTCGAACTCGTGCACTACTTCACTCCGGGGGATTATTTCTACCTCGCCCCGGCGGACCTTGATGAGATGCCGGATGGCAAATCGGTCTTCAGCTACGGGGCCAGGCAATATCCCGGAGAAGGTCTGGCGATTCGCTCGTTAACACTCGAAGGGCCACTCGAAAAGCAATGGCCACCGCAAAGGACGCAGCAGCTTTTGGGGGACGTGGATTTTGAAAAACAGCCAGACGGTAGCCACCAAGTAGTTTTGAAGAAAGAACCGCTCGCGCAGATCGCGGATGTCGTGAGCCGATTCGCTCCAAATATTTTCCGTAGACCTCTACAACCGGATGAAGCGAAATCGTGGGCTCGTCTCGCTGAGCCGAGCCTGCGCGACGGGCGGGATTTCGAAGAGACGCTCCGGGTGGTTTTGAAAGCCATGCTCAGCTCGCCGGAGATTCTCTATCATTCCAACAATCCCGGGAAACTCGATGACTACGCTCTCGCGACTCGTCTCTCGTATTTTCTTTGGAAAAGCCTTCCTGACGATCAACTCTTTCATCTTGCCGCAGAAGGGAAGCTGACCCAGCCGGCGATTCTCGCTTCCGAAGTCGACCGAATGCTGGACGATGAAAAAGCGCAGCGTTTCATCAGGGATTTCCTGGATCAGTGGCTGGAGTTGGAAGAGATCGATGCGACAACTCCCGATGATCGACTTTATCCCGAGTTCGATGATGTGCTTCGGCAAGCCATGCTACACGAGACGAATCTCTTTTTCACCAACCTGATCTGGGATGACCGGAGGGTTCGCGAACTAATCGATACGGACTATGCCTTTGTAAATCGGCGACTGGCCAAACACTACGGCATTCCCGGAGTCGAAGGACTCGATTTTCGGAAAGTAACGCTACCAGAAAACAGCCCCCGGGGCGGAATCCTGACACAAGCCAGCATTCTGAAAGTAACCGCGAATGGAACGAACACCTCGCCGGTGCCACGGGGAAATTTCGTTTTGGCGAATCTTCTCGGAACTCCGCCGAATCCGCCGCCGCCGGGCATTGGCTCGATCGAACCCGACAC
>CALAHF010000059.1 GCA_937891465.1 uncultured Verrucomicrobiales bacterium
GGGCCAGCGGTAATCCACCATCGTCATATCGCAATCTTCCGCACCTTTGTCTACAAAACCGGCATAGGATGGCGGCGGCGTTAAAAATCCAGCCATTGCTACGATCAACACCGATATCTCTATATGTTTGTTCCTGAACACAGATTAACTAACTGGTCAAAAATTGCTTTTGCAAGGTCAGAAATACTGCTGATTACTGACAGAATTTGCTTTCTCAAGGAAACCGGGTCAGGCGACAAATTTCAAATGTTCATCACCGGCGGCAAAATGGAAAGTGGGAGGTTGGCCGGGGCGCGTCAAAACTGATAGGAATTTGCTTATTCAAGGATTTTTATCGGCGCATCGGTCCTGCCGGGATTGAGGGGGTGCAAATAAATTACCTGTCCCCGGGAAGCCCGGGAATTGTGGCCTCCTCGCGAGCTTTTTTACGCGCTTCGCGTTCTGCTTTTTTCTTCGCCTTGTCGTCCAACATTGTTTCATCGGTAGCTCCCGGACCGTTCTTCAACGCTTCTGGTACGGTTACTTTTTTACCCTGGATTTCGAGTTGTTTAACGATTTCGATCTGTTTGTCGATCTGGTCGGGTTCAGCGGCGTTGCCGCCACGAATGAATTCCCCAAAAGGACGGCCAATGGCTTCGAGGTCCTGCTGCATGATATAGCGCATTTCTTTCAGGCGAGTGGCCTGACTCTTTTGATTCGCAAGGTTCTTCATTTCCTTCGGGTCCCTCTTCAGGTGGTAGAGCTGATCTTCGTCAAAGAAACCTGGGCGATTCGCTCCTCTCACTCCGATACCCAAACGCCCAATGTAAGACATGGCTTTGGGTAAGTTTTGCGGCGTGGCGTTCTTAATGGCAGCGATCTGATCCTGAGTGTAGCGAACCGCAATGTAGGACCAATCTTTGGTGACCGTCGCCCGCGCCGCTCCCATTTCGAGATAAAGATGATCCCGCCAGTCGTCGGCGGTTCCGTTCTCGAATAGAGGTGTGAGGCTCTGTCCATCAATCCGGTAAAATTCGGGTTTCTCCGCTTTACCCAGTTCGAAGAAAGTGGGCACGAGATCGATATTTTGCACGAGTTCATCACATACCTGCCCGGCAGGAATTCCTTTGGGCCAGCGCATGATCATGGGCACTTGAGCCGCCCCTTGGGAAAAGACGGAGGCTTTGCCATCGCGACCGTGATCCGGCGCAAAAATTACCAGCGTGTTGTCATCGATTCCGAGTTCCTTGAGCTTTCGCATCACCGCCCCAAGTGAATCGTCGATCCAGGCTTCACCGGCCACATGGCTGGCAGGATCAAACCCGCGTTCCTCGATGGTTTTGAGAAGCTCGGCGCGAGGTGTCATGACCTCTGGAAGACTTTCAACTTCCCCCTCTCCGGTGATGAGCGGTTGATCCATGGATTTTCGCCAGGACTTGTCCGGTCCGTGCAGCAGGGTGCTGCAAAGATTAAGGTAAAAGGGGCCGTCTTTGTTCTCTTCCATGAATTCCAGAGCGGCCACCGTCGTCCACTCCGGGTTATGCACGGAATAGGGCGAAGGCGTGTTTTCCGGGTAGACATTCTTCGCCCAGGAAAAGCCCAGCGTTTTGAGATAACGACGCATCCAGCGTTCGTTGTGTGCAAACTGAGCCGAGGTTTCAGGCCCGGGACTCGCGTCTTTGGGAATGTTGATCCATTTGTCTTTCCCTTTGTAAAACTCCGGAAAATCCAATTCGGAAGTCAGGTGGAATTTTCCAACGAACCCCGTGGTATAGCCAGCTTCACGGAGAACATTTCCAACGTTCATCTTGTCGCGCTCCAGGGCGACATTGAATTGGGGAAGCCCCTGATTCTCTATACCGCCAACCACTTCGGCGTAGAGTTTGCTATGCGAATTCCCCGCAAATCGACCGGTCAGGAAGCTGTATCGAGATGGAGTGCAAACCGGGCTGCTAACGTAGGCGCGAGTGAACTTCATTCCTTCCTCTGCCATGCGATCGAGATTGGGAGTGTAGGTATCGCCCCCAAATGCGGCGATGCTCGAAGGGTTCTGATCGTCGATCAGAAACATGATGATGTTGGGACGCTCTCCGCGAGCGGCTGTGGCAACCAGTGCCGACAAACAGAAGATCGAAAATGAGAGAAAGGTTTTCATGGTGAGATTTTTGGTTAATCGCGTTCCGCACAAAGCAGGTCATTTCGATGATTCAGGGGATTGGCTACTCTCCTTCGCTTCGCGTTCCTTGATGCGTTCGGCTTTCTCTTTTTCGCGTGTGGCTTTCTTTTCTTCTTTCGACATTTTTTTGGCTGGTGCGCTAGCATCAGGATTCCAGCGTTTCTCCTGCTTGCTTACCGGGACTGCCATTTCCTCGAGCCAGGCATTGTATTTGTCCGTGAGTTCGGAAACTACTTTCGGGTGTTTTGCAGCGAGGTCTGTCGTTTCGCCGAGATCTTTCTCAAGATCGAAGAGTTCAACCCGATTTTTCTGTGCGACCAGTTTCCAGTTCCAGGAGCGAATGGCCCACTTTCCATTGGCACCCGCAGAGCTCCAATACAATTCATCGTGGAGTTTGTCGGTTTCACCTTTTAGAGCGGGCAGAATGCTCTTACCGTCCAGAGGCTTGTCCTTTGGCATGGGAAGCCCAGCCGCGTCGAGAGCCGTAGCAAACAAATCAATCGACCACATGGGAACGTCGCACTTTTTCCCGCCTTCCAGTTGAGCTGGCCACGACACAATGAATGGGACATGAATCCCGCCTTCGTAGTCCATCTGCTTGAAGCCGCGAAGCGGTGCATTGTTGGCATGCATGGTACCGGAACCGCCATTGTCGGTGAGAAAGATTAGTAGAGTATTGTCAAAGATGTCGTGCTTCTTCAGCGAATCCACAATCTGCCCGACTCCCAGATCGAGGTGCTTGATCATAGCCATAAGGGTGTCGCGTTTTTTGTCCCCAGTCACATTCTTGATGTCTTCTTCAGGGGCCTCCGGTGGAGAATGCACAGCGTTGTATGCGACATAGAGAAAGAAAGGCTCCTCCTTGTGGCGGTTGATAAAATCGACCGATTCCTCCGTGATTCGAGTGGTGAGATAACCTTCTTCTTTGATGGGATTGAGGCCACGATAAATGGGGTGATCCATGTCTGAGTGGTCAAAGTAGGGGTGTGCCCCGCGTCCCATAAAGCCATAGAACTCATCGAAGCCTCGATTCATGGCGTGGTATTCTTCAGTGAGTCCGAGATGCCACTTGCCCAATGCACCAGAAACGTAACCGGCTGGCTTGAGTCGCTGAGGAATAAACACTTCATCAAGCGGAACGCCTGAGCCTCCCTCGCCGGCTGTGTAGATTCCAAACCGTTGCTGATAACGACCTGTCATGAGTCCTGCACGGGTCGGCGAACACACGTGCCCACTGGTGTAGCCCTGAGTGCAGATGATGGACGAATGGGCGAGGGCATCAATATTCGGCGTACTGACTTCTGCCGGGGAGTGCGGATTGTAGCTCACGTCGGCATAGCCCTGGTCATCTGTGAGAATGATGACGATGTTCGGTTTCTCTTCCGCCAAGAAAATGGAGGGCATTCCGATCAAACTGAGGGTTAGTGCTTGTAGTGCGTGTCGAAGTCTCATGATTACTATTCAGTTTTTTCCAGGTTTAAACTTATGGAGTGAGTTGAAAGAGGTTTTTAATCTGGTCGCTGGTCAGAACTGATCCGAAGAAAGCAAGTTCGTCGATCCGTCCGTGCCAGAAGCCCGATCTTTGATTTCGTTTCTTGCCGTCCGTGTTTTTAGGGGTTCCCCCGATGCTGAAAGGCTTGTGCGGTTGTACTTGAAACCCATTTAAAGGCTCTGAGGAAACAAGTGCTCCGTTTCTATAGAGCCGCAAACCTTCCGTCGTCTTAATGACGGCAACATGCGTCCACTCTTCGAGAGGCAATGGTGATGAATCGACTACTTGTAGAAACTGCTTGCCGTCGGCGAGAGTAAGTCCCAAATGCCCATGATCGCCAACGAGCCCAAAGCGAAATGTTTCGTCGCCCGGAAGATTCATGTCTGAAACGAGAACAGCGTTCCTTGGCAATGTCTGAGCGCTGATCCAAGCCATGATGGTGAATTCGGTTGTCGGGAGTTCGAGACCTGAGGAGATCTGTGCATACCTTCCCTTTCTTGCCCCATCCAGACGAAAGGATGAACCGATACGGCCCGGAGCGAAAGGTTGGCGCGGCCGGGTGGCCTTTACTACTGTGGCCTTATTTTCGTGCCCCGTGGCAGCATCCTTCAGGGTGCGGCCATCATCACTGACTCCCATGCGATAGTAGGCAAGCGGCAGGAGTTCACGTATGGTTCCACTGTAGGTTGGGTCCGGTTCATCGAGACTCCTGAGAAATCTCTGATTGTCGACGGAAATACCGAGAGGGATGTCAGTCGAGTGCTCAATGCGAGTCGCCTGATTCGTGACAAGACGAACTGGGTCTATCGAAGTGTCCTGCTGCTTGGGGCGCACTTCCACCTCCCCTTTGAACACGTGGACTTCGCTGCTGCGTTCGCCCACGACTTCGATCGCGAATTCCGTACCATAATCAACCACCTCAGCATCAGGCGTTTCCACAGTAAAGCCGACACCCTCAGGAGTTACAGAGGCCGCCAAACGTCCTTCGTTGATGGCCATGAGCTCAGGACTATGAATTTCGAAAGAAGCGGGAGCTTCGATGACCACTTCGACACCTGACTCAAAGGTGATTTGAACCAGGCCTTCGTCGAGTTGGTAACTGCCGGTTCGCACGTCGCTGCCATTGTTAAAGTCAGACGATGCACCGAACAATTCCAGACTGGCGGCCACACTCCGGGTAAGAGAAGCGACCGGTTCGCCTGGTTTCATTTTTGATGGTTCGCCCCATTTCGACCACAGGACCACGCCGGCCAGCACCAGCGCTGCGGCCACTGCCAATGGTTTCCAAAGTCTGAAGGAACGCGAGGGAAGTTCGGGTGTATCTAAAGGATCCGGCAACTGCAGCCCCTCCAATACACCGTGCTCCCATGCAAGCATAGTGTGAATCTGGCAGTATTCGAGATACTGTAGTTTTGCCACCGGATGCTGGCGAATCATCTCCATCAAACGGTGGCTTTGCTCCGACAAAAGCTCGCCCTCCGTGAGTTCCAGAAGGAGAGACTCCAGTTCTTTTTTCTCCTCTTCCGTCATACAGCTTCCTCCGGGGATTGACGTTTGACGCACTCGATCAACGCGGCTCGTGCTCTGAAAAGGGCCTGCTTGATGGTGTTCTCTGACTGACCAATTTGAGAGGCAATGGATTTCAGCGTGGCACCTTCGGTGTAGCGACGGCGGATGAGCTCCTGATGCCGTTCGTTCAGTTTTCCGATGCAGTCGTTCAGAAGCCGTTGTTTTTCCTCCTGCCACTCGCACTGCTGTTCGGCCTCTTCAGCGATGCCTTGAATGAAGTCATCGTCGAACACAAGGCGATCCCGGGTGAGTTTACGGCGGTGCGCCATGACCTGGAAATAAGCGACTTTGAGCATCCAGGCGCCGAAGTTCGTTCCGAGTTCAAAGTCATGCGCTTTACGCCAGAGGACGGCATTGGTCTCCTGCATGACATCCTCCGCCTGAGTGCGGTTGCCAAGAAGCGACAGTACATAGGCGTATAACCGACTCTGATGACTGGTCAGAAGTTGAACGAATTCGAAGGATGGCTCTGGTCTTTTTCCGGGCATATATTTCCGTGATCAATACCGGTTGGCATGAAGGATATACCGCAGGAAACGGATTGGTTATGGTCGAGATTAAAAAAAGTTAGAAAAACCGCCAGCCCCTTTCAGAACCAGAGGGACAGGTTATTAATCGCGACCTGTCCTCGGGAAATTGGGATAAAGTCTACTTCCACGGATTAACAACCGGAACGCCGTTGTCGGAAAAATCGGATTCGTTTCGTGTCACCAGAGTCAGGCTGTGAACGAGCGCAGTCCCGGCCAGTAGACAGTCGGCAGTGCTTCGGGTTCGAATCGCCATGACCTTCCCTGTTGCCTCCGCGATGGTGGGCGTCACTCCAAGAGTTGTTTCTCCGAACGCGGGAATGATCTGATTTTGATACCAGTCTTTCAAGATAGCAGCGAAGGGAGGATCCTTTTTTTGCGTCAGTTCGATTCCATGGACGATTTCCATCAACGTGATCGTGCTGAGGTAACATGACTCCGCTGCAACGCCGGATTGCCACCTGGCAACGTTCGGGTCGCATCGGTGCTTCTTCCGCAATTCAGAAATCACATTGGTATCGAGAAGGAAAGCCATCTACGAAAAATCCACCTCCCGCGGCTGGTCTTTTGATCGCGGAAATTCAACATCACGCTCAACTACTGATAGGAATTTGCTTATTCAAGGATTTTTATCGGCGCATCGGTCCTGCCGGGATTGAGGGGGTGCAAACAAACCGTTTATTCACTGGTTGAAGCGTATCGCCGTGAATGTCGGGCTGGATTTTTGCAAAAAACACGCACGCAAACCGCAAGGTAACCTGGCAGGCAATAGCGACGACCATCTATCTAAAATATCTACCGATCCTACTGCGGAAGAGGCGACTCGTTCAGCCGTAGAGAAATCTCAATACCTACTAAGCCAGGCGTCGCCCGAAGATCGCGCTTTATTGACCCTTCTCTACCTTAACGAGATGTCGATTGCAGAAGTGGCGGAGCATTTCGGCTGGAGCCAGGCCAATACCAAAATCAAAGCCTACCGAGCGCGCAAACGTCTAAAACTAATCCTGGAAAATTATGAATACCGACTCGACTGATCCATCTCCCTCGACCGAAAAGTCATGGGAACAGCTCGCCAGGGATGCAGTCTCAGAGCCTGCGCCGACAGATATCGATATCCGTGTGGCACTGCGGACACAATTGGAGAGTCTGCCTATCTCCCGCGATAATGAAAATGTGAGCATCTGGGACGATCTGATTGCGCTCTGGCAGAGAAAATGGTTCCGAGCTTCGCTAGCTGGCTGCACAGCATCGGCAGGTGGATTCGCTGTAGCTGGTATCGTCGCGCTACAAGAGTGCCGGGATTATTTATATTTATCATTTTAATTTGAAAAGCGAAATAGACTAACCGAACACTCATGAAAGCCTCAAATCAAGCACCATGGAAAGCACTGCTCCTATTAGTCGTGGTTTTTTTACTCGGCTCTGCCTGCGGTATAGGAGGTAGCGGACTATGGATGCGCGACAAGATGAAAGCTGCCATTTCCGATCCCCACAACGCCGATGGAGCGTTCCTCCGTCGCATCGACCAAATCGAGACTAGGCTAATCCGTGATCTCGATCTGACCGCAAAGGAGCGGACTGCCGTCACTCAGGAATTAGGTCAGGCAGGGGAGCAATTCAAAACCAAGCGTGTGGAGTTCCTTGATAGTCTCCAGACTCTCTCGGTAGAGACTCAATCCCGGATCGAGCAATCGCTGCCGCCGGAAAAACGAGAGGCCTACCGAGCCTCAATCCAGAAAGGTGCCTTTTGGTAGATCGCTTTTTTGAAGTCCCGGGGACCTTTTATTAAGAACTTACTACTCCGTCAGAATTGAAAAGATAGAGAGCGGGCTGAAAGCTCGCCCGCACAGAGGCCGGTCCTTTAGGGCCGGTATCCTATCTAGGGAATTTAAGCGGCCTGAAGGGGCGGCCGCAAACATTCGAAAGCTCGCGGGCGGACTTTCAGCCCGCTAAACAACAATCGCAATATTCCCAGGCATGAATGCCTGGGCTTTGTGCGGTAGGGCTTTCAGCCCATTTCTTTCTACCAACTCAAACCTGATAGAGCTGTATACTATCTGTTCATGAACCAACAGGGTACGTTCGTCGAGCATACCCTATTGGTTCGTGCGATGCGAGCGCGTGCCGCCAAATCAGTCACCATTGGGAAACAATTTATCTTGGAAAAATTCCACGGTGGAATCGTAGTCGCACTCGGCTCCCCGATAAGAAAGATGATTTTCAACCTTGAGTGAGTCGGCTTTCTTCTTCAGTTCCACTCCAAAGAAAGAATGGTGAATCAGCCAGCCTCGCAGCTTTTCGAGATCGCCATCGGGAAGCTCAGCATCCGGAGCCATGCCATATCTCATGAAGATCGGCGGATCATCCGGGGAGATCAGATTCAGGGCTGAGTGCTTCTTGATACCTGCGTCTGCCTCTTCCAAGGTCTTAGCGTTCCAAATCAGCAATCGTCCGGCGATTTGCTCCTCCTGACTTTGCCCTCTACCCAGGACTTCCAGCATGGAGTATTTCTCACCAAGAATCGGGCTCATGTGTTTTTCCAGGAATTTTCCCTCCATGGAAGTCTGACCGCCAGACGTCGCCACGCAAGTGACGCGAGTCGATTCTCTTTCGACCGGATCTTCGCTATCCGGATTTGCCATTTCATCGCTGTAGGCAAGCCACATGCAAATTTGGGCACCTGCTGAACCACCGAAGACCGCGACGCGATCTTTGTCGATATTCCATTCTCCGGCTTTCGAACGCATAAACTGCAGAGCCCGTTGTGCATCATGATACGGCGTCGGCTGACGCACGGCTGGAACCAGTCGGTAGCTAATCGATGCAACGGAAATTCCGGCTTTCAACAGCCCTTCCAATTCTGTCGATTTGAACTTTTCTTTACTACCGGATTTGAATCCGCCGCCGTGAATGTAGATCGCCAGTGGTGTGGGTTTGTCAGACTCGGCGAGCCAGAGATCGAATACATTCCTTTCGTGTTCGCCGTATTTCACATTGGCGTGGTCGGGCGTTGGCTTTCCGGAATTTCCTTTCGAAGTTTGAGGCGTTGGTTTGTCATTGTTTCGCGCCATCGATTTGCGCATGAGAGCCTGGCTCTCCTGAGGCGAAAGCTGGCCGTCTCCATCGGTATCCGCTTCGGGATATCGCTTCATTATTTTTTTGCTCAGCGCTTTTTGTTCGGCGGGAGAGAGCTTCCCATCTCCGTCGGCATCAGCCTGGGGAAAACGCTCTAGAATCTTCGCCTCCTGCGCTTTGGGCAGTTGAGCTTGGGCACATGGGCCGAAGGCTAGTATGGCGAGTAGTGGCAGCACAAATTTGGTTTTCATCATCTTTTGTTTCTTGCGGTGGAAAAATCGCATCCGCCCGCTTAAACAACCGAACGATCGGCAGGTTTCTGTTTTTGTTACTTTTTTATCGTTTGGTTTCCCTGGCCTCAGCCTACTTATCTCGACTGGTCTTTTTTAATTCCTCAAGCGTTAGCTTTCCGTCGTCGTTTGCATCGAGTTTTTTGAACCACTTGGTCCGGCCAGGGGCATCGCTTGCATCCGCTTTGCCGGTGAATTCCTCCAGAGTGACTGCGCCATCTTTATCTTGATCGCGGGACTTGAAGAGTTTTTCCGGTGAACGGGCGTTTGGTGAGCCGGGAGTGCCCGCCTTGGGTTTTGCGGGCATTTCTTTTTCGGGAGGCTCGGCTGCTCCTTTCGGAATGGGATACTCTGCATTGATCCCGGCGAAGTGTTCGATCAGTTCCGTTTTGAGCGATGTATAGATTTCCGACTGCTGGGTTCGCAGGTCATTCTGCTCGCCGATATCTTCGCTGAGATCGAAGAGTGAAAGGTCTGACTTCTCAATCTCGGCGACGAGCGCCTTCCAATCAGGAGAGGCGTCTCGCCCTACATCGCCCCAGAGTTTGTAGTCCCCCTTTCGCAAACCGATGTTTCCCCACAACTCAAAAATCATGGTGCGTTCAGGGATCGTTTCTTTACCGGCCGATAGCATGTGAGGCATCAGGGAAGTGCCACGAACGGGATTCTTGCCATTCATCTCCGGAACGGGAATTGAGGCGGCGTCTAACAGAGTAGCAAACACATCGCAATGCATCACGTGAGCATCCGAGACGGTCCCCTCGGGCAATCGACCTTTCCAGTTTGCGAGAAACGGCACACTCAGTCCGCCTTGATAGCTGGTCGCCTTGCCTCCCCGGAACGGTCCGTTGTTGCCGGGAAACCTACCTCCAGCGGCGTGTTCCTCCATGGTGCAGCCTCCATTGTCGCTGACAAAAACGATGAGCGTGTCTTCGGCAATTTTCAATTCATCCAGCAGATCGACCAGTTGGCCAATGTGGTGATCCATGTGTTCCAAAATGGCGACATAGTCGCTGCGTAGGAAACTGACGCCGCGGTCGAGCGCCTTGTCTACCCAGGCTTCGGGCGCGGACGCCGGTTTTGCACCCCCTCAATCCCGGCAGGACCGACGCCCCGATAAAAAATCATTGAATAAGCAAATTCCTATCAGTAAGGCAAACAAGACTCAGGGCGGCAATTCGTGGATTTATCCGAAACACGCCGTAGATAGCTAAACACCCGTCTTG
>CALAHF010000060.1 GCA_937891465.1 uncultured Verrucomicrobiales bacterium
AGCAAAATCACTCGTGCAAGCCGGAACTCGTCCCAATTCGAAACGGTAAAACCAGGCTTTTCCAAATCGAGAGCCTTCAATTCATCTTCCGAAACTTTGATGAGCGCTTTCTTATCAAAATGACGTGAAACACCCGAGAACGCATAATAAAACGGACGTTGCTCAAATTTCTCCCGCTGAGCGGCGAGAGTTTCGTCAAGCCAATCACAGGCCTCAGGTGAAGCTGAGTTTTTGAGAATTTTCAGGAGAGAATCAAGCATCGTAAGGGTTTTTACGAATGAACAGGATTTGAACAATGAATCAACCCTGTTTGATCGCGAAAATTGCGGAATGCAGCTCACCAATTGGCAAACCCAACCACTATTTCAGATGCGTCTCAAACCACGCTGATGCCTCAAGAATCATCTGATCAAAGAACTTCTGGCGTCCGGGAAACGCGTGTGGCGCGCCCGGAATAATCGTGAGTTTTTCCGGAATCCCCAATGCCTTTGATTTTGTCCGGAACGTCGCCGCGCGGGTTCCGTCGTTATCCAACTCCCCGGCGATAAAGTGACATGGCGGATCCCCCGCGTTCAGATGCGTAATTGGCGACGCCAGTTTGTATTGCGCCGGAACATCAGCCGGTGCACCGCCCATAAATTGAGTCCACAAATTAGGCTTCTCCCCTGGCTTTGCTGGCGGCGTATTTTTCACCGCTTGAATGTGATCGTATGTAAAATCCGCCTGCGCCCCCATCGGAACCGCCGCTTGAATTACACTGCTTTGATCAGGATTGCCGCCCTCACCTTCCAGCTCCGCGACACCACCGGATGATGCCAGCAGCGCGGTCAAATGACCTCCGGCAGAAAGCCCAATCGCTCCGATTTTATCCGATTGAATCCCCATTTCATCCGCATGGGCACGCAGGTATCGCACGGCCGCTTTACAGTCCTGAATCTGTGCCGGAAACTTTGCTTCGCCCGACAGCCGATACGAAATCGTCGCCGCAACAAAGCCTTTGTCAGCCAACGCCTGAGCGAGACGCGCATGACTCAGACGACTCCCCTGCCACCAGCCGCCGCCGTGAATGCAAACAATCGCCGGTAATTTTTTTCCCGCCGCGTTTTTCGGACGATACCAGTCCAAAGCCAATTCCCGATCACCGTATTTCGCATAGACGACGTCTTTCTTCTCCTCAAGTCGATCCAACAATTCCTGCGGAATGGATGTTGGCGGACCATCAGGATGTTTGCCTTTTTTCTGCTGGGAAAATACTGGCGCAACCACCATTAAAAAGCAGAACGTGATCGCAAAGAACTGAGATTTCATGCCGAAACCTAGCATTTCCGGAGTTCAGAAAAAATACGCGATCGTCTTTAAAATCACGGCTCTAACGTCTGCAAAATCGAACGCGTCTCCGCATCCCAAACGTGAAGTTTTCCGGCTAAATCTCCCGTAAAAAAAACCGTTCCATTCGCTCCAAAGGCACCGCGGGTTGGCAATGATTTCAGATCTTCAGCGGCCCCGACTTCAGTTCCATCCACTTTCCAAATTTTCAAAGCCCGGTCGCGTCCGGTCGAAAGAATTCGCCCATCGCTGGCAAAATCGAGATCCAAGACTCCAGTGCGACGTGAGTAGCGGCTTCCTGAATCCCCGGCGTGGGCTGTCGCCGTTCGTGTTGGCCAGCCATCTTTCATATCCCACAAAACCATTTTTCCGTCATCACCAGCCGACGCCAGAACCTGCCCATCCGATCGCCACGTCAGTCCCGTGACGCGCACTTTGTGTTCGTCAAGCGTGTAAACAATCCCGCCGTTGCTGGTTTCCCAAATATAAATCCCGCCATTTCGGTCCCCCGTTGCCAACAATTTTCCGTCGGGGGAAAAGCGAACAATAGTCACCCAGTCGGTATGTTTCTCGATTTTATGGAGCATTTTTCCATCTTTCGCTGAGAAGATTTTTACCAATTTTGATGGAGTCCCTACCGCTACAAATTCGTGATCCGCTGAGATATCGGCCGACAACACGATATCCTGTTCGTCTCCAATTTCAGCCTGTCGTGCACCCGTCTTCACATCAAAAACGACGACTTTCCCGGACTTTCCACCTTCACCGCCGGCGGCAACCAACAGATCACCGTTTCGTGAAAATCGCAGATCGTGAACCGCTCCCTCAGCAAACGGCAGCGTCCCGACATGAGCAAAATTCGGAGACTCGGTCCGCATCAAGCCCACAATTTCCGCTGCGGTCAAAGCACGCTTGTAGAAGGCCAAATCATCAATCCCACCATAATAATTTCGATCTGCGTGCTGCCCATCTCCGCCGATGTAAACTGGCTCGTTCTTTTCGCCCCGATCAAGGAAGCCGACCTGTTTCTCCGGAGTTTTCTGACGAACTACCTCAGTTCCATTGTGATAGAAAATCCATTCGTCTCCATCGCACGTCACCGCAACGTGACTCCATTCTCCCGCTGAAATTGCTCCGACTCGACCAAAATATTTGATCCCGTTATTTTTATCTCGCGCCATCATCCGGGTCGTCCAGCCGCTGCCACGCGATTCAATGAAAAAATAAAACGCCGGGTTTCCATAAACCGTCGCGGACTTCATTGAGGCATCAGGTTTGATCCATGCCGAAAACGTGAACGCTCCATTCGTCTGGATCGTGTTTATCGGCACCGATTCATCTACGACCGTCTCATTGTTTACAAAAAGCGCATTCCCGAATTTACCTGCGGCGGCCTCATCATCAAACGTATGCCGGCTCACCAAATCGGCCGGAGCAACAGGCTCTCTTTCAGTGACCTCATCTTCAGACTTACCAAAAAGAAAGATCTGCTCATGTCCACTTGTCGCGACGACATCTGCCCACGGGCTCGCTGCCATCGCAATGATCGGCGGAGAAACCCTTGTTACAGCCGTTTTGACCTCTGGCAAATTCGTTGGAACCGCTGGATTTTTCGGTCGCTCTGCTGATCCCTTGGTGAGATCAAACGACATTTCACGAAGCTGCGACTTCCCATCTTTCGATTCGATCAATCCACCCGCAATCCACGCGTGAACAGCCTTCAACTGCGCTTCCGGCACCTTCGGCTTTTTCGGCGGCATGGGATCAAAATCCTCATGATGATTCATCACCATGTAAAGCACGCTGGTATCGGGCACTCCCGCTTTCACCACTTCGCCGCCACTCGACCCAATTTGAACTCCCTGAACCGTCGTTAAATCGAGATCCGCTTTTTTCTTATCCGGATTGTGACAACTCAAACAATGCTCTTTAAAAATCGGCTGAATATCATCAACGAAATTCGGCGGCGCGGTCATCCCAACCGTTGCAACGAACCAACAGGGTATGATCATCGAACGTACCCTGTTGGTTCGTGAAATAAGAAAATTCGGCAGCATAACTTTGGTGATAATGATCGCGCAAAAGCTATGGTAACAGGAGGCTTTTTCTTAGCAAATTTGATTCGTATTTTAAGAGGCATCGAAGACGTTCGTAAAAGTTTTGATGAAATTACACCTATTTATTACCATTCTGTTCGCGACATCGGTTGGGACTGCCAAGCCAAAATTGAAACGGGAAGAAGACCTGCTTAAAATCGAAAACGGCACAGTGGCGGTCGGAATTGATAAGAAAAAAGGCGCTTCGATCACGTATTTATCCTGGAAAGGTTATCCGAAAAATACGGTCAACTCAGCCGATCCCGGCCGATTGATTCAGCAATCCTACTACGCGGGAAAAGCATT
>CALAHF010000061.1 GCA_937891465.1 uncultured Verrucomicrobiales bacterium
GATCACTCAGCCACGGAGTCAGGACGAAAGTCAGGATCAGGGCCGCGAGGCGACCGGGAGAAACCAGGAAAGATGACTTGGGTGCAGGGGGTGTGAGCATGGGTTCGTTTCAAGTTCGGGCCGCAATGGCCTCATGGTTCTGTTCGATGGAAGAACCGACCCTGCCCGCGAGAACCGTCTGGAGATCGAATGCGCCTCAAGCAGCGCCTTTCGCTTTCTCCGAACTTGTTCGTCACTGGCTGAGCGAATCTTCCGTTCAGCGCGAACCCCTTACCGGCGAGGGGGAAAAACCCCGGAGAATCGGGATCCAGCCAAAACGGAGGAAGAAGAGACGCATGCATAAGATAGGGTTCGCAGGAGGAACGTCAACCCCCGGCGCATTACAATTGTAGGAACCTTATAAAAGCAAATTTCTATCAGTACCCGACACTTCCTATCATGAATTGCTCTCCCTGCTAGTTCACTGACTTCCCGGTTCCCGCTCTCGTCGCCCGGGAAGTTTAGAAACTGATCCCCGAAGCCATGACCGAGCGGGAATAGGGGTTTCTCACCTTCAATTTCGATCCGATCCACCTCACCGCGATCACTGCCATTAAATAACTCGACGAAAAGAACTAAAAGAGCGTTATATTAGATTCTAAGAGCGAAGAGAAAGGCAAGGAAATCGAAGACCTAGACGGGAAACTTCAAAGAACTCGA
Source organism: uncultured Verrucomicrobiales bacterium (assembly GCA_937891465.1). GTDB lineage: Bacteria > Verrucomicrobiota > Verrucomicrobiia > Verrucomicrobiales > DEV007 > JABDJT01. The sequence goes on from CALAHF010000061.1 coordinate 700, forward strand.
AGAGAAGAACCTAGCTTTAGAGACCTAGAGCGCAGAGAAAGATAAAAAATAAAAGAGCTCGAAGAGTGCCTCGCTGACATTGAAGATGCACTTGGCAATGGCTGATGACTGAAACCTCACAAAGGACAAATCATGATCACCTCCCTGAAAATTATTAAAACCGGATTGCTTGCGCTCTTCGTGATCGCGGTGCACATGACGGCGTTCGCCACGCAGCGCAGTTCCGCGACCTACACGATAACGAGTGAATCTTTCGCTCCCGGAGGGGCGGCATCGAGTGCGAGTTATCAGCTCAGCGGTGGGAGTATGGAACCGATTTCAGGGGCATCCAGTTCGGCGACCTACCAAGCTCAGCACGGGTTCTTAGTCACTGGCGGTGCAGATCTAAACGTTGAGGTGCCGGGAGGTACCGCCACTCCCGTAGACGAAACGAACGAAAACTGGACGGGAAACGAAGAGGAAGCCGATGGTAGCTACGCAGGAGTGCTCACGGATGATAATGGAAATGTGGTCTCGTCGATCACGCTGAAGGTGAGCTATAAAAACGGCGTTGCCTCGGGCCTGATGGTTTATGATGGCTTGAAATTGAAATACAAAGGCACCGTCAATCCCGATGGCAGTCTGACCGTGACCGGTATTCTCGACAAAAATTCGGGCCGCATTTTTGATCTCGCTTTGCAACTGGTGACAACGCCGGAAGGCTTTCGCATTGCCGGTTCGGTCACCGAAGGCGCGACGGTTCTCGGTGCTTCGCTGGATCAATCGGCCTTCAATGCAAAGACCGATCCGTCAGGTTTTGCCGGTCTTTTCACAGTGCTGATCCCCGCAAGCCAGGCGCATCCGGATGGCGCGACGCATCCGCAGGGCGACGGCTGGGCCACGATGAGTATTGCCACTTCAGGAAAGATTAAATTCGCCGGTCAGTTGGGTGACGGCACGAAACTCAGCCTCGGCGGTATCGTTTCAAAAGACGGCACGTGGCAAATTTTCAAGGAGCTTTATAAAACAAAACCAAAAGGAACGTTCGGCGGCACGGTGACGTTTCGCGATATCCCGAACGTAAGCGATTTCGACGGCGAGATGCATTGGCTGAAACGGGAATACGTGAAGGACAAGCTCTACCCTGCCGGTTTCGAAGTGGATGTGAAACTGATCGGCTCGAATTTTGATCGGCCGTTTCCAACCGAACGCGCTCTCACCCAGCTCGCCGCTGGAGACAACAACGCTGAGTGGATGCTTGGGATGGGAAATCTGCCATCTGATCCGGGAACGAAATCTGTAACATGGACAGAGAAAAACAAGGTGACTTACGTTCGCGTCGGCGCGGAAAAATTATCGATTAAGCCCAACGTGAAATCGGGCTCAGTTAGCGGAAGTTATTCCGACAAAGCGGCGGGGCTGAACGTGAAATTCGCCGGAGTCGCTTTTCAGAAACAGGGAGTGGTCGCCGGAAACTTTAAAGGCGTTGACCAAACCGGTTACCTTTTTATCCAGCCTGTCGGTGGTCCAATCTTGCAGGTGCGTTCCTTCGCGGGCGATGTGAGGCTTCAAAATGAAGACATCACTCCTGATCTGGCAGACGGCACGGATTTCGGCGACGCCGGAACTGAAGGTGGATTCGCCGATCGCAGTTTTCGCATAAGAAATAGCGGTACTGCGAATTTATTCGTTCTCGACACCCCGACGGTGACCGGCTCGCAATTCAGTGTAATCTCGGCCCGGACAGGACCTCTCATGCCTGGTGAAGAAATGCTCATGACGGTGCGATTTAATCCAACGGCTGCTGGACCGGCTGTCGCGACCGTGACGATCGAGACCAACGCCGAACACGCCAATCCATTCACCTTTGACATTCAAGGCAACGGCGTCGCCGGGAACTTTTCCAGCCACGACGGAGCCCTCGGCGGCTGGGTCGGAACCGAGCCCGAAAATCCAGCGGATGCACCCGCGACAACGGCAGTGAATTTCGATCTCGGCCAACTCGCCAGCTACACTGGGTTGCTCGAAAGTCAGACGCCCGGACAGGAAATTCCTGGTCTTCTTTCGGTGAAAGTCGGCAAAAACGGTGCGTTCTCCGGCCTGCTCCAGCACAACGGAGCAAAATACAAAATCAAAGGAATCCTCGGAGTTGCCGGCGATGCGATGGTGCAAATCACGCTCAGAACGGGCGGCACGATCGATATCGCGCTGCAAGCGCACCAAGCAGATACGAGTGAGCAATTTCGGATTCACGGCACCGTGACCGAAAGCAACAGCGGGACGATTTCGGACTTTGCGCTCGTGCGAAACAGCTTCCACAAAAAGACAAATCTCGCTCCGCAAGCCGGAGCCTACACCTCGATCATCATCGGCAATGACGATCTCGGCATCGGCTATCCCGGCGGCGACGGCGCCGTGACGATGAGCGTCAGCACGTCAGGAACGATCAAGGCCATCGCCATTCTCGGCGACCAGACCAAGCTTTCGCTGTCCGGATTTCTCAGCGCTGACAACGAATGGCAGCTTTACCGATCGGCCTACCGCACCAAGCCCAACGGATTTCTCGCTGGCACGCTGACCTTTCGCGATACGCCAAACGTGAGTGATTTCGACGGCGTGTTGCAGTGGCAGAAACGTCAGTCGTCGAAGGAGAAAATTTATGCCCACGGATTCAAACAGCGCGTCAAAGCCATCGGCGCTCGATTTACCGCCCCACTGAAAACCGAACGCGGGATCACCAGCCTGCCCGATACCACGGACAACGCCACGTTTACCTTTGAAAAGGGAAACCTCGCACCAATTCTTCCGGTTCCGTTCGATTTTACCTGGAACGTCGGTGACAAAGCCGTGTTCATCCCCGTGGGAACCGAGCGATTCAAATTAAAGATTTCCCAGAAAAACGGATTTGTCAGCGGAAGTTATACCGACAAAACAACTGGCCTGAAAATCACTAAAATGAGTGGCGTGGTCTATCAGAAGCAGGAAATTGTTTCAGGTAGTTTCCTCGGCAGTTTCGCAACGGGGCGGATCTTGATCGAGCCGAAACC
>CALAHF010000062.1 GCA_937891465.1 uncultured Verrucomicrobiales bacterium
GGATTCAATCTCGGTACCTGGTTCGCCGGTGCGATGGCAATTTTCGCTTCGGTGGCGATTCTCTACAGCACGTCCAACGTGATGAAGCACTACCGAACTGATCAGCACGTTGCTGCTGCACTATCGCTGTTCTCAAGCGTGGCCCTGCTTTTCTGGTATATCCTCCGGATCTTCATGGCTCGTGACTGATCTCTGATTTTTTAGAATTTTTTTGAACTAACGCCATCGCGAACCCCCGTTCGTGTCGGCGTTTTTTCTTGAAAAAAATCCCCATTCTCGAGAATCTAACGCTCGATATGTTTCAGAAAATTGCCCTGCTTTTCATTTTCACATTCACTCTCAGCGCGACGGCTCAGGAGAAGAAAAACACCAAGCCGAACGTCCTTTTTATCGCGGCGGATGATCTCGCGAATGTCTTTGGGAAAACGCGTCCTCACGGGCTGAAAACGCCGAATTTTGATCGGCTGATGAAACGTGGCGTTTTCTTCGAGCGCGCCTATTGCCAGATTCCCCTTTGCAATCCGAGCCGTGCGTCGGTCATGACAGGGAAACGTCCCGATGCGATTGATGTCTTCGATCTCGAACGACATTTTCGAGAATCCGCTCCGAATGCGGTCACCTTGCCGCAACTCTTTCAAAAGCACGATTACTCGGTGGCTCGCGTGGGAAAAATTTACCATTACAACGTGCCCAAAGGGATTGGAACCGATGGACTCGACGACGCTCCGTCATGGCAAAAAGTGGTGAATCCAAAAGGCCGCGACGTGGACGATGAACCCCTCATTTTTAATGCCGAACCGCACCGCGCGATTTCCGGGGCAATGAGCTGGCTGGCTTCAGCCGGGGAAGACGGCGAGCAGACCGACGGCATGATTGCCAACGAAGGCGTCCGGCTTTTGGAGGAGAATGCCGCTGCGGGAGATCCGTTTTTTCTCGCAGTCGGATTTTTCCGGCCTCACACGCCGTATGTCGCCCCGGCCAAGTATTTCGATCAGTATCCGCTCGAAGATATCCAACTGACCAAAGTCCCTGAGGACGATCGTGATGATATTCCTGCTCCGGCGATTCCGCATAACATTCCGCTGAAAAATTACGGTCTCGGCGACGAAATTCTCACGCCGGCGTTGCGTTCGTATCTGGCGACGGTCAGTTTTCTCGATGCAAATGTTGGTTTGCTACTCGATGCGCTGGATCGTCTGAAGCTCTCCGACAACACAATTCTCGTCTTTTGGAGTGATCACGGCTATCACCTCGGTGAACACTTTTTGTGGCAAAAACGGACCCTGTTTGATCCATCTGCCCGCGCGCCCCTATTCATTTCCGACCCGCGAATCCCCGCTCATAACGGAGCGACCTGCCAGCGAGTCGTCGAATTCATCGACATGTATCCAACCATCGCTGATCTTGCGGGGTTGCCCGTTTCCGACGATCTGAAATTAGATGGCCGAAGTTTGAAACCGCTTCTCGAAAATCCAGAAACGGAAT
>CALAHF010000063.1 GCA_937891465.1 uncultured Verrucomicrobiales bacterium
GGGTTACTTCGCAGAATCATCACGCGAGAATTTCTTTCACAATTCCCGAGCTGTCGGAAAACCGCTCCGATGGAACGTCGAGCTGCTGCAAAAAGGTCAGGAACAGATTCGAGAGCGGCGTTCCCGAATTGGCCATTTCGTGAAATTGCCCCTGGGCAATTCCGAGGTTCTTGCCACCGGCAACCATGAGCGGGTACTGGCGATTCACGTGGGTCTTGCTGTTACTGCTTCCAAAAAAGACAATCGTGTTGTCGAGCATCGAGCCCTCACCTTCGAGAGTTTCCGACATTCGTGTCAGAAATTTCGCGAGCAAATCGGCCTGAAATTTATCAAACGTTCCGAGCTGCTCCATCGCTTTGGGCCCTGTCCCGGCAGCATTGTGAGCGAGGCGGTGGTGATTCGCGCCAAGGCCGAGTGCATTCTTCGGCATATCATCCCATTCCCCGCCGCCCATACTCTGGAGCATGTAGGTGGCGTAACGGGTCGAGTCGGTTTTGAACGCGAGGTAAATTAGGTTATACATGGTCTCGATGAAGAGCGCCGGCTCAGTGACGGATGCTTTCAACGCCAGATCTTTGGTATCAACATGAGGCTTGGGCGTGTCGGACCACGCTTTCATTCGCTCGATATTCTTTTCAACATCCCGAACGGATTCGAGATACGACTCGATCTTTTCGTTGTCGGTTGCGCTGACGCGCCGCTTCAAATCTTTGGCTGAACCCATCACGCGATCAACAAGATCGCCGTTCTTTTCGTAAAGCGCTTTCTCCGACCGAATGATCGACGGATCGGAATTGAAAAGCTGATTGTAGATTTTTGATAGATCATTGATCGACGGAATCGCCCGACCCGAACGGTTGTAGGACAGCGTCCGCGAACCTCCGCGGATTCCGAGCCCGCCTTCATTCCCCAAAACCAAACTCGGAAACCGTGTCTTTTTCCCATGAGTCAATGCTGCGATCTGATCCAGTGACGGACTGACCACTGCTCCCTGGGGATTGCTGCCCGTCAAAAACGAATCGGCCGACGAATGCCCGTTTCCGGTAACGACTTGCGGGTGATCAAGCCCATAGAAAATGGAGAGCTGATCCTCTAAAGGCTGGAACGCTGCGGTCGACTTTCCAAATTTCATCTTCCCGTCGATTAGCCTCGGATACCAACTCCAGTCCCGCGCCGGGTGATCGTCTTTTCTCGTGATCGCAAAACCATGGCCGACATAAAGTCCCAAAAACCGCTTGGGGATTGATGTCGGAACCGATGCGGCATTCGCGAGAGATTCCAGATGCGGCAGGACCATCGAAACGCCACTGCCGTAGAGAAAATTCCGGCGATTCATTGAGTGAGGAAAATTCATTTCTTTGAGACTTTGTTAGGATGGCGAAATTCCGGTCGCAAGACGATGGCTTCGATCAGATCTGCCATGCGATGGTCGTTCTTTTCGAAATGATCCGCAAGACCGTCAACCGCGCCATCTTCCGGATAACTGAGCGGCCGCCCCAGAGCAAAGGAGAGCATCGATCCGCTGAATCCTTTCGAAAAATCCTTGGCATGGTTTGCACGAAGGTATTTCCGCAGCTCCGTCATACCCGAGACCGGGGTGTCGCGAATCTCCGTTTTATCGACCACGGGAAGCTGAAGCCGCTTCTTTTGATCCGGCACAATTTTAAGAATCTTTTTCCGGGCTTTCCCGGTCGCATCAAATGCCTCCATTGCCACGCCCCACGGATCAATATCCTGATGGCAGTCGTAGCAGGTCCCCTTGGCATGAAGCGCGAGCCGATCGGTCGTCGACAATCTCTCAGCATCCGGCGCGTCGAGATCATCGAGCGCTGGCACGGCAGGCGGCGGATCACGAGGCGGATCTCCCAGCAATCGGGCCCGAACCCAAACGCCGCGATTCACGGCATGCGAATCTTCACCCGTTGAATGGGCCAGCAGAAACGCAGGCTGAGTCAACACTCCGCCGCGATCTGCCGGTGCCGGAACGCGGGAAAACCGATGACCGCTCTCCGGGGTGGGAACTCCGTAATACTTCGCCATCATGTCGTTCACGACGATGAAATCCGACGACAGGCAATTCAGACAACTCAAGTTTTCGTGAAGCAGCGTCGATAGAAAAGCGATCGATTCGAGCTTCATGTAATGTTTGAACTGCGGATTCCACCAGCCGTAGTAGTTCGGATTCACCGCCGTCTGCTCCAGCTTCGAAAACCCAATCCAGCTTGATGTGAAATCAGTGACGAAACGCTCCGACTTCGGATCGTCGATCATCCGTTTCACCTCCACTTTCAATTCAGCATCGGTGATTGGCTCATTGCGATGAGCCAGCTTCAGCAGCTTGGTATCCGGAACCGAGCGCCAGAGAAAACCGGCTAATCGAGATACCAACTCGTAGTTCTGGAACTCGGTCGATTTCTCAATGTCGGTGTAAAACAGAAACCGGGAGTCGGCGAACACCGAAGTGAGCAGATCCCGCAACGCACCCGCCTTCGAATCCGCAGTCTTTAACTTCAGGGCGATCAACTCATTCAATTCACGATCTTCTTCATCGGTCAGGTTCCGACGCCAGGCACGCCGTGCGACCGATTTCACTTCTTTCGAGATCCCGGCATCCGTCAGTTTTTCCTTTTCCAAAAACGGCGCAATACTCGCTGGCGGCCATTGCCAGGGCAGATCAAATTCGATTCGCTCGACGATCACGTGCCCCGTGTCTTTCATCACCTCTTTGAAAACCGCCGGCTTGCCGCGTGTCGGATGATCGCTCCCCGCATGAGATCGCTTCAGCCAATTCTTTTTCGCATACTCGTCGCCCCACGCGTCGATCCACGCATCATCCGCCCTCACCAGGTGAGCATCACCGTGAACGATCCAACTCTTATTTGTCACCGGCTTATCCGCCGGAGACGTCAGCGGCGAACAGTTTTGCAGCGATAGAAACCGGTATTTGAAATAGCCGTTGGTATTGAGATAGGCATCTTTTTGTTCGGCCTCGTTCAGCGGTGATGGATCGACCCCCGGAAAATCCTGCGCGTTTCCAAACACCTCAAAAACCTGGGTGCCCTTCCTGGCCTCCACCGTAAAAGAATCCACCGAGTGCATCGACGACTTGAACCCTTTGTCCATAAACACGGTCATCTCTTGCTTCTGCAACTCGCCGCCATTTTGCGGCGGCTCATTGCGCAAATAAACCTTCGCCCGAAACTGCCCGGTCGATCGATTGTCGTGCAGATACATCCGGAAAAAATGATTCGGCGGCAGCGGGACTTCAAAGTCATCCTCCAACCAATTCGGCCCGTCATAGCGTTTCCACTGCCGCTTTTTGGCATACGCCAAATCATTCCTATTTAGGTAATGCTGCTTCTCCCAGTCGTTGCCGTTCACCGAATACATTTCCGGCGGGTTCGCCAAATCCGGGACAGCCGCTTCGACCGCCTTTTGCAAAACGCTGAGGTAAACCTCCATGTGACCACCCGTCAGCTCCAAGGTCGATTGCAACGACTCCCCATGGGGCCCAACCGGGTCTTCGATCAAATCGCGACTGAAATCCCGATCGATCTTTAAAATATCCTTCAAGCTCCAGGCAATTTGTTGATTGGTAAGTCGAGTGAACCGGAAATCGCGGGTGCCTGCATCCACGTAAACCAGATCCAACTTCAGCCGAACCGAAGCCAAAAATTTCTGACGATCCTCTATCGAAGGTTGCTCTTCATCCTCCGGCGGCATGTCGCCCCGCTGCAAATTATCCAGCACCTCCTGCCAGTGTTCCGCCGTTTCCGGACTGAATTCCCCATGCTCCTTCAGATTGATCCCGCCTTTCGTTTTTTTATCATTGTGACATTGCACACAGTTCGATTCCAGAAACCCGTTGATCGAATCCAGATCATCCGCGGCTGCCACCCCTGAAAAAAGGCAGAGCGACCCGAAGGCAAAAAATCGCAATAGTCTGTTGGATATAGGATGCGGCATCGGACTCTTGATTGAAGGGCGCAGAAAAGCGAACTGACAAGAGGATTAGGGTTACCTGCTTATCCCCTGCCCTCAAAACCGGAAACGCGTAATTGTTGGGCTTAAAGCGCCACTGAGTTCACTTCGCCCCGGGCACAGATTTACCGCCAACCAGCACCGGTTTTTATATTCTCCTTCACGTTTTCCTTATTGAACCAAATGAAGAAAAACAGCGGCAGCCACAACATCCAGAGAAAACCAAACACAGTTGACACCATGGCGATGATATTCATCATCGAGCCCATTTGCATACCGCCTGAACTCCCCGCACCTGCCGATTCAAACGCTTCGGTCGTAGATTGCATCATTTTTGAGGTCATCTCGTATTGAACAAAAATCCCGAGCCCTCCGACCAGAACTCTCAAGGTGGCCCATACCTGCAATACACGAACCGCGACGCGTCGGCGCTTACACAGAAGAACGCCACCGACAATGAGAATCATTGCAATGACCGCAGACGCAATTGAAATGCCAATCGACAGCGGAGCATCCTCTTTCATCGATTCCATCATTGCCATTTGCGACTCGACGGCGTCCTCGCGGATCTTTGTCATCTCGGGGTCGGTCCCCGGGATTGCAGTGCGCATATCTTCCGCCGACGAGTTCATCGTGTTTTCGATGAATACCATTTGAATGACACCAAAAATCGACAGCAGAAAACCCAACACTCCAAAAACAATCGAAATCGCGCCCCAGATCACTGGCCATTTGGGTGGAGCTCCGTTGTATTCGTCGTGCTCGTCAGTGTTCGATGGTTGCATCAATCCAGCGTGAAGAAACCGCTCTCACATTGCAATCACGAAATCGAACCAGCGCCACGTTCACTCGCATCGCAGACCTTTACCAGCCCTGCCCATGTTTCATATCATCTTTCACGGCCGAACGATTGAACCAGAAGAGAAAGAACACGGGGAGAAGGAGCATCCAAATCAGCCCGGAGACGGCACCAATGATCACGCCGATGTTCATTATTCCGGCCATATCAGGCACACCGGAAGATGAAGGACTCCCAGCTGGGCCTGACGTCGCTTCCATGATGTCTCCAATACTCGCCACGACTGCTACGGAGGATTTATAACCGATCCATGCACCAAGCAGGCCGATAACAATTTTCAAAACCGCCCACGTCCGCAAGACCGGCGAAGCAACCCGCTTTCGATTGCACAATATGATTCCACCGACAATCAAAAGGATTGCAACAATCGTCTGGCCAATGCATGCAGCCAGAGAAAGTGGAGCCATTTTCACCATCGAAGCCATCATTCCCTCCATTCCCTCCATTCCTGGGACATTCGACGCAGCTGATTCTGCAATTTGAACCTCCACGATTTCATCCATCGGCATCAAAGTCATGGCAGCCGACTGCATGGCTCCATATCCCCTCATCAAAGCACCTACGACCCTAAAAAATGATCGCAATCACGCCCCAAAACACAGGCCATGTGCTCATCCGATGCCCGTATTCAGTCATGATCTCTTCTTCGACGGTAGCTTCGTCCATTCCGTCAGCCTGACGAATTCTTCGTTATGGAGTAATCACGAACTTCTGATTTTCTGCGCCGTCCAATTTCGCGAAGGCATACACATCTGCGGCAATGTTCAGTCTTGCCAGCATATCGGATTCCTGTTTTTATTTTGGTAATAAAAAACAGATTTTATGAGCGACTCCACACCCACTCCTTCACCACTCGATCGACGCAATTTTGTAAAAACAACCGCCGGAACCGCTGCTGCAGCTGCTGCTTTTGCCGGAGCCGCCAGCGGCCAGGGAATTGATCCTGATAAAAAGATTAAAGTTGGCTTTATCGGAACCGGTGGACGGGGAACAGGTGCTGCGTCTCAAGCACTCGCAGCGGATGATAACATCGAACTCCATGCGGTAGCTGACGTCTTTCAGGATCGAATCGATACTTCGCTCCAGTCACTTGGAAAAATCAAAAACCTCGAAGGGAAAGTCTCGGTTCCAGCATCGCATCAATTTGTTGGTCTGGATGCTTACCAAAAAGTGATCGATTCAGATTGCGACGTCATTTTGCTGACGACGACTCCCGGATTTCGTCCGATGCATTTGCGGGCTGCAGTTGAGTCAGGCAAGCACATCTTTGCTGAGAAACCGATGGCAGTTGATGCTGCCGGTGTCCGTCACGGATATGAAACCGTGAAAATGTCTGAAGGGAAACCGCAGTCGATTGTCGCAGGCTTCTGCTGGCGCTACTCTCCAAGCCGGATCCTGGCCTACAAAAAGGTCATGGAAGAAGGCCTGATTGGCGATGTCACAAGCGTTTACGCAACTTATTACTCAGGTCACTCAAAGCCCCATGCCGATCCAACTGAGCGGCCTGCCGGAATGAGCGATGTCGAGTGGCAGATCAAAAACTGGTATAATTACACCTGGCTTGGCGGTGGTGGTTTGGTTGAGCAAGCGGTTCACTCGGTCGACAAAATCGGCTGGCTGTTTAACGATGAAGATCCCATTCTTTGCCGTGCAACGGGCGGTCTTGCTGCTCCGCAGATCGGTGGCGGTAACATTTTCGATCACTACCACGTAGCTTACAAATACCCGAACAATGTCTGGTGTCACCTCGCTGCACGGAAAACTCCGGGCTGCAAAAACGAGAACGCTGATTACATCAAAGGGACGAAAGGGACCCTTGTTATTGGCGTCGGCACAGATCCTTACATCGAAGACAACGACGGCAAGATCATTTGGAAGCACCGCAAGCCAAGAAACGGCGAACAAAATATGTATCAGGTCGAGCACAACGATCTCTTCAAATCAATCCGCACGGGAGAATTCATTAACGACGGTCCGCGCATGATGCATTCGACGATGATGGCCATCATGGGTCGGATGTCAGCTCATACCGGCAAAGAAATCAGCTGGGAACAGGCAATGAACGCAGGAGAAGACCTTCATCCAAATGAAGAAGGGCTCGCCTGGGGTGATTCTTTTGAAGCCCAGCCGGTCGCCATCCCCGGGGTTACGAAAATTGAAGGAATCGGCTAAAAATCAGCGTTTTTTGAGTCACATATTGCTCAGTTGGCAAAAGTACAACCAGCGTGTATTTAACCATCTGATGCGACCTGTCACCTTCTCAAAAATCCCACGGAGTATTGCCGCCTTTTCGCTGTGCAGCTTGATTCTCTCAAGTTGTGGCGAAAAGGAAACTGGCGATGCTCCTGCTCAACCTGCTTCTGAGCCACCAGCTGCCTCCGTAACCCCTGCTCCGGCGAAAGAAGTATTGCCGAGCACAGGGCAAATCAGCACGTCAGCCCCCGGAGTTCCGACTTCGCAGATCACCCAGACCCAGCCCCGGTCACAAGTTCCACCGCAACCAACGCAGAAGCGCGTTCAGTTGACGCCGGAGCAACAGGAGCAAGTAGTCAATCAGGTCATGGTGAACCAGGCCAAAGCTCAAGCTGCCGGTCTTGGAAATGGATATGTAAAAGTGAACAAAGCATGGAACTACAACGGTTACAGCACGCTTGAGATCGATAAAGGCTCCACGATTCCAGCTCGACTCGTTGCTGTTGATCTGACGGTTGAAGGTCACACCGTAAATTTCGATTACGATGACATCGAGATCATCGATGGCGTAACCGGGCTCAGCTATGGCAGCGATCCCTTTGTCGTTTTTCTCGATAACGACGGAAAACCACTAACCGAAGACGCCCACCCACCCGTTGCTCCCGCGCCGATTCGCGTTTTGTTAGTTTACGCATTCCCAAAAGCGACTCCGACCTTTTCTCTCGCCTATTGGCACAAAAATATCGTTCGCGAACAGCGCATCGAGTTCGAAGAGGAAGGCTGGTCCGTTCCGTATCCGAAAAACTCAGGCGTTCAGTAGAAATGAACGGAGACCGTTCGCTACCGCGGGTCGCATTGATCATTGAGACCACGCGGACCTATACCCGCGACATCCTATCCGGCGTTCGGAGATACCTCGCCACGAATAAAGGCTGGTCCTGTTACGTGGAGTTGCGTGCGCTCGACTCAGATCCCCCGCCCTGGCTGCGAAATTGGGACGGCGACGGAATCCTCACCCGGACGCACACTCAGGAAATGGCGGATCTCATTGCCGAGACGGGCCTTCCGACCGTTGAATTGCGATCCACTGACCTCAAACACGACTTCCCTTTCGTGGGCATGGACAACGCTCTGATTGGTCGAACGGTTGCGGATCACTTTCTAACGCGCGGCTATCGGCATTTCGCAGCCTATCAAACCGGAAGCGAGTCTTTCTTTCGCGACCGGAACCAGAATTTCATCGATGCCGTTCGCGCCGCGAATTGCGATTGCCGTGAGCGTCACGTCGATGAGCAGTCCGCACCGGCTGATTGGGAAGAAGCGCAGGATTCCCTCATCGAATGGCTCCGTGATCTTCCCAAACCGGTTGGGCTTTTTGCAACAAACGATTCACTTGCCGTTCGTATTCTCGATGCATGCACCCGTGCTGGCATCCGCGTTCCCGAAGAAATTGCCGTGGTAGGAACCGAAAACGAAGAAACACTCTGCACCTTTGCCTCGCCCCAACTCACCAGCATCGCGTTCGATGGTGAAGCCGTTGGTTTCCGCGCCGCCGAAATCCTCGACGACCTCATGGCCGGAAAACCCGCTCCCGATAAGCCTAGCCTCATCCCTCCCCGCGGCATCGTTCTCCGTCAATCCTCTGACGAATTGCTGATGGATGACCACCTCGTCGCCCGCGCCCTGCAAATCATCCGCGACGAGGTATTCGAAGGAATTACTGTGAGCGAATTGTGCCGCCGCCTGTCAACCTCGCGAAGCACCCTCGAACGGCGCATGAAAGCCGCAATCGGACGAAATCCCAAGGCCGAACTCCAGCGCCTTCAATTCCGCCGCGTCGAAGAACTGCTGCGATTCACCACCTTCACCATCGAAGACATCGCCCAACGCTGCGGCTTCAGCTACGCCCACTACCTCCAATCCGTCTTTCGCGAGCGCTACGGCATGACGCCCAACCAGTTTCGAAAATCAGCGACAATACGATAATTCGATCCAACAGGCTGCGTTCAATGAATCAATAGGGTCTGTTCAAAAAGCCGTTTCGATCGGATAGGGTATGTTTGACGAACCAACCCTATTGGATCGAAAAATCACTCCATCACTTGCAAGATACGCTCAATGCGGCGACGAACTTCGGGATCGGGGTTGGTGCGCAATTGCTCTTCGAGAACGGATTTTGCCAAATACCCAAACTCGACCAGCTCTTCGGTCGCGGCTTCGCGGGTCTGCCATTTTTCATCACCCAACGTGCGAATGAGTTTTCCGATGCTTTGCTCGGCTTCGGCAGCGAGTTGAGGCACGGGAGTGATCAATTCTGCGATATCCCGAACCGGCACGCGCCATTCTTTACCACGCAACTGGATCGAAATCGTATCATTCGCGAGCACGCCGGACAAAACACCGCCGCCCCAGAGTTCCAATTGGAAAACCGGTGTGGTTCCACCATCGGGAATTCCGGTATTTGCGAGTTTGCGGACTTCTTCGGGAGCGACTTCGATGGTTTGACTGTTTGTCAAAATCGTGAGTTTTGCATCCGCGATGGGGCCGACAATTCGCTGATTCCCACCCGTTGTCAGATATGGCTGGAGAATCGCAGGATCGCCGTTTCCGTAGCCGGACGTTGCTTTTTCAGCCCTTTCGCGAGCCTCACGCGTTACCACGGCTCGAATTCCGGCAACATCCAGATTCTGTTCTCCAAAAATGCCGGAATTGACCACCAACGGAGCGCCTGCGAGAAACGCAAAGCAGCGTGAACCGCCTTTGAATTCAATGGTGTGGCCAACGGGCTCGTCATCAAGCGGCGCTAGCCAGACCACCTCTTCGAGCGAGAAATTCAGTGGCCCCCATGCCGTCTGCCCGCCCATTTGAACGGCGTCGGCGCTGGTAACCGCGATTCGGTCACCTGCATAAGTCTCGATCATCGCGGAAACATCAGCTCCCCACGATTCGTCTTTTTCATCCACCGCGCGAACCAGGCGATCAAGGCTTTGAAGATTCAAATTCATCTTCCCGCCACTCGCCATCACGAATTTGAGTTCGGTCGCATCGCCTTCTCCTGAGAATACCTGCCCATCTTTCAGAAAAACTCGAGCAACGTCCCGCACTCCTCCTTTTCGGCCCACGATCGCCGCCACGTTTTCGAAAGGAATGACAGCCTCACCGTGTTGAGTCGCAAATTTCAATTCCGCACAGCTCGCGGTGCCAATCAAACGAGTTTCACCACCAAGCGCAAGAACATCGCGACGCCCTCGTTCAACTCCAAGCGCATCAACACTGGTGCTGGAGAGCAACGAGGCGCCACCGGTCGCTCCATCGGATTGAAAGTTCACAACCAGCTTTCGAAATTCTGATGGGATCGAAGCCATCAAACGCTCCATCGCGAGCGGTTTAAAAACCTTTGCGAGAGACTTTCGATCAAACGCTTGCGGAACCGGAACCTGAGCAACGGCGTGCGCAAGGACAACGGTTTGCCCGGCAGGAATTGAAAGGTTGTATTGAAACGTCAGTCCATACCGGTTCTGACTCGCAATGGTTGGTTTAAGAGCGCTTTTTGCCGACGTCAGCGAAAAGAGAAATGCCCGATTCGACTGCGACGAGCCCGGTGTCACGAGAACGGCGCTCTCCCGCTCGCCCAGCATCACGACGCCGGTATTGCCTTGATCCGTCAGGTAGGATTTAAAATTTCCCGAGAAACTCGATCGCAAACTCAATGTGATATTGGCCGGATTCGACGTCGCGTTGGTGATGATTTCGAGATAGCGAATCGCTCCTTCTTTTTCGAGGACTTTGATGCGTCGCATCATCTGCAATCCCTGCAAGGTTGACGCCTGACGCCCCTGAAGCACGAACTCCGAGCCGTCCTTCGTCATCATTGGCTGGTAGGTGTAAAATTGCTGATTATTGATCAGCAAACTCACTCCGCTATTAATCATTGAACTTCCGACGCGCCCGAGGGTGCCGTTGTTTTCAATATTCCAGCTGTTGCCCCTCTGATCCGTCCGAATGCCCATGGCCGCGGGCACCAATGTTTCACCACGAACTGTCGGGGCGGCATTGGCATTGGGAGCTGATGATTGGAGTGATGATCCTCCGGTGCCGCTGTTCCCCTGCGCATCTACGATTGCAGGATCGAGGCCCAGTGCGGCGATGGCGAGAATCTTTACGGTCACTGATTTCATTGAGCACCTCCTTTACCATTGCGGTATCCCACAAAATGTTGCACGGGCACCTGCCATTCCTTGCCGGCACTTTCGATGGTTAACATTCGTTCACGAAGCGTGCCGGTTAAAACATCGCCACTTTGCAATTCCACTTCAAAAACCGGCATCCGATCTGTTCCCGCTGCCAGCGACCGCCGAATTTCGACGACGTCTTGAGGATTCACCGGAGTCACCGAGCGATCTGCAACCAAATTCACCGCATCGTTTTTGATGACTCCTGCTAGGACATTGTTTCCAGCCAGAAGGCATGCTGGACTTGGTAAATCTCCGGAATCGACGACATCATCAAACTCCAGCCAGATATCTGAGAGGTCATCTTGGACTGTAACGTTTTCGCCAGCCCCCACTTTCCAAAGCCGGACTAAATCGGACCAGTTCGCATCGCCCAGTTCACCTAGGTTCATCGTTTCTCCGCTCAGAAAGACTGTGAGACGCGAACCATCGGTTCGTTCAAGCCGGAACTTCGGAGTCGGTCCCTGTGCGTAATAAAGTCGAGCCACGTCGGCGAGCTGAACTTCGTCTGCCCCCCATGGTGACAGCAATCCGAGTTTTCCGATCGCTTCATTTTTTGATGAAATACCGATCACATTTCCGCCCTGAAATTCAGTAAACACATCGGTGTCCGCTGGCGGAGTCCCATCGATTTTAGAAATTCGGCACAATAGCAGCTCCAGTTCTTCCGGCTTGATTTCGTCCACGTCCCAGCCTTCATCGATTTTCATCGACAGATTTTCCGCAACAACCTCGCCCGCCCACACTTCGCCGTTGCGGAGATAAACCTTCTGCTTCCGGCCAATTCCACCACCACCTTCGATCGCAGCTACCGCAGCAATCGCCGTTTTACGTTCGCCGAATGGCGTCGACACGGTGAGTTTTGCTTCAGGATTCAGGGTTCCGGGCAGCTGGTTTTCGGCAGAAATCCACATCACATCTTCCTCCCGACGATTCAGACCGCGTCGTGCTGTTGCCTCGTTTAAATTCACCAACGCTTCGAGATCAAACGGCTCCGCACCTTCTCCGGGGAAACTCTGGGCATCAAAGTTGATCACGGACTTCACCAGCGGCTCCGCGACCATCGGCCGGATCAGGCGACGACGAGTGTAAAATGGACGCAGCTCCGTTTCCGCATCTCCTGCAGTTCGAAGATTTCGCTGAACCGCCCATGTCAGGATCGATGCCGTCGCGCCCGGTTTGATCGACAGGTTGTAGGAAAGAGTTAGCTCGCGATTGTTAGAGGCAAAAGAAATTACCGGCTTCACGGCGTCGCGCTCGCCCGAAGTGACAAACAGGGTGTCGTTCCGTCCATCTGCCTGAGAAAATTTCACCACCAACCCAAAATCGCGCGGCCCCAGGCCTGCTCCCGGTTTTGTGCCGAGCAATTGTCCGCCCGAGCCATGCAAATCCTGCCACGGATATTGAAACGATGACTTCAGATCGATCCGAACGTTCTTGGGTGATTTGGATGGGTTTGTAAAGGAATCCACTACTCGCAATCCTGAACGTTCCAGGTCGAAAAACACGTGTCGCATCACCTCAATCCCATCCGCTTCCATTTTTCCAGTCAAAGCCAGCAGCGCTCCGTCATCGGTCGCCGCGCCACCATCAAACCGAATCGCTTTACTGGATTCGAAAGGGGCACCATTTACAAACAACGTCAACGCCCCCTGAAAATACGGGGTGTTCCCCGATAAAATCGCGCCATTCTTGTTTACCTGCCATTCGTAGCTCTTTGCATCCTGCAAGACCTCGAATTTGTCCGGAATCTCCTTCAGCGTGATTGGTTCAATCGCTGGTTTTTCCTGCGAATTCACCTGCCCTGACAAAGCTAACAGAATGCCTGCGGTGAGGGCGAAAAAAAAGGGGGGATGGATCAGAAATTTCAAGGCTAGAGAAGATAACGATAGAAAGCGCCATGGAAACCGGAAATTGTCCGAATTTCCTGCTCATTCGAGCTAGGATTCTCGACGTCTAACTACGGTGCTGGTTTTCCCAATTCCGAAGTCGGCAAAATAAATTCAAAGGCTTCGGAATGATCAGAAGGAACCAATGCCAATCTCACTTTCTGGCCTTTTACGATTGTCCCTTTCCATTCAAGACCATGCTCATAATCGGACCAAATTCCCATAGTCATTCAGCCTCCTCCACAACTTCCGATCCCTGATTTAATTGACACCTGCTCATCATCAAAAAACAAAAACCCGCCAAACTACACTGGGTTGATGATTGAACTTGATGGTAATTTTGGGGGCCATTTTGAAACATCCCTTACCAATCTGATTTGCCATTCCTTTCTAGATTTGTACTTTGTTAGTGTAATTCGCGAGACTCCGTATTTTTCCGCTGCTTCACCCAATTTAAGTTTAGTAATTTCCGAATTTCCCAGACAAACTCCTTCTCAAAGGAAAATTACTTCAGGCTCGTTCCAACGATACTTGTCTGACGGTTTGACCACTCCTTCAAATTTCAGCCGAGGCATCCCAGACAAAAGTCTGAAATTGCGCCAACTTTCGCGGTTACCAGTCTCGTCAGTCGTCAGGGTTTGACGCACTGCAAATTCCTCGGGAAGCCGGTTCTTTTCAGGAGCTACCGTGAATGTAGCTCCTGCCCGAACTCTTCCAGCTCTCCTGAATAATTCGTAGCACCAACCACCAGAATCAAACCTTCCGATTTCATCTTCAGCATTCCTTTTGAAACAACTTGATTGGAAGTTTCCATTTCGAAATCAATCCAACCGCCATGCGAGTAGTCCCAACTGCTAAGATCCTTCGTACCCGGCATTTTGTGGATCATGCGATTACTTTCGATTGTCAGTCGATCAGCAACCGTGGCCTCAAAAATCTCAAATCGGCCTCCACCGGCGAATTCCCATTGGGACTCTGAGTCAGGCATAACTTCACCAGAAAGCACCCTCAACAGAGTTATCCCGATCAAGACTGCCCCTAACAGAATTCCGGTTCCGAAAATCCATTTAAAAACGCGCCAGCCAGCGTTGTCTGATGTTTGGTCTGGGTTCAAAATTGGAAAAAGCTGTGTTGTTGCAAGATCATGTGTAAATTTTAATTCCCTGTAAATCGCCAAATCACAGCAACTTCGAAAAGATCTTACCCGGCAGCTGTTTGATGACCATATTCATCTCAAGCTGCAGCAAAGCTACGTTCACCGTTGCGAGCGGAAGCCCAGCCGCTTCAACCAAATTATCGACTAACATTTCCTTCTCGTTTCCAAATGCGGCGAGAACTTGTTTCTCAGTCGGCCCAAGAGAATCCAATCGAGAACTCCCCGGATCTTCCGACGCAGCGTCATCTTTATTCAATTCGGAAAACGAATCGATCTCGCTGAGAATATCCGCCGCATCACAAACGAGTTTTGCGCCTTGTTGAATCAAACGATGACACCCCGCTGAGCTCGGCCGATCAATCGGGCCGGGAACTGCGAACACAACCCGCCCCTGCTCCATCGCCTGCCCTGCCGTGATCATTGAACCGCTTCGCTCGGGAGCTTCAGCCACCAGCACGCCCTGACTCATGCCGGAGACGATTCGATTTCGCAGCGGAAACGATTGCTTGTCTGGCACGTAAAGAACGGGGAATTCCGAAAGCACTGCACCGTTTTCTGCAATTTTATCCGCCAATCCCTGATTTTCTGCGGGATAGACGTTTCCAATTCCTGAACCCAATACAGCAATGGTTCGTCCACCTGCCGCGAGAGCTGCCTCGTGGCCTGCGGTGTCGATTCCGCGAGCCAATCCGCTTACAATCGTGATTCCGGCATTGGCCAGTTGAAATCCAAAGCGACGTGCGGCTTCGGTTCCGTAATGCGTCGTGCGGCGAGATCCAACAAGCGCAATGGCATGACGATCAGCCGGCAGAATACTGCCCTTCATGTAGAGTAAAAACGGCGGATCGTAGATCTTCCTCAACGCAGGTGGGTAATCCTCTGAATCAATCGTCAGCAGCGAAACCCCATGTTCATCGAGACGCCGTTTTTCCTCCAGCAAATCAATTCGGTTTTCCCAATCGAGAATTGAACTCGCCAATTCCGTCCCGACCCCTTTCACCCTCTTCAAATCCGAAACGGAAGCCGCAAAAATAGCTTCAGGATCACCTTCAAAATGTTTTAACAACGTCTGTGCCCGCATCGGACCGATGCCCGACAACAGATTCAACGCTAGAAAGGCATCGGTTCGGGCATTCATTTTCTGGGCTTTCCATCATCACTTTGCACCCTGTCCATCAGCACTTGAAGCGCACCGCCTGACTGCCAGATTTCAAGAATCAGAATGAACAGCGAGCAACCCATCAAAAAGAGCGCCAACGTGAAAGCCCCGATGCCCACGGTCTGAAATTCCATCATCACCGTCACCATCGAAATGACGCAAAGCAGCAGGCTCATTGCCCCAAGCAATTGCATCCATCGAATCAGTTCCAATCGCCGACGGAGATTATCGATTTGCGTTTTCAACGCTTCGTCACGCAACTCGATCCAGTCATGGTACAAATTCCGCACCAGCGCAGAGAGATGCAGAAAGCGGTTCGTATAAGCCAAGAACAGCAAGCTGACCGCAGGGAACAGGAGTGCTGGAGTTGAAATTTCGAGAGTCATCGGCTGAAACTTCGCGAATGAGGAAGGTTGAGTCAACTGGAGATAGGGAAGTGCCGTGGGCGTTAAAATTTCAGAATAAATCACACATCCCGATACAACTCGCTCATGCGGGAAAGCGAGCCATCACCTTTCAACAAGTCGTGTGGTGCTCCCTTTTTGGGATTGAAGTAAGCGTAGCGTTCAACATCGCTGTTTCGCTCGAGAGATTTCAGAGAGTCACGCAGGAATTCGTAATTCTCGTCCTCCGGGCCGGTCCAGCCGTTGAACGCGTTAACCCAAATAGGCTTGCGGAATTCTTTGGCGAGCGATTTCACGAACGCCTCAAACTCATCCGCTTTTCGACTGCGGTATCAATGAACAGCCACGAAATCGACCCGCAGCTTTCGTTTCTTGGCTTCTTCCATGAACTTTTGATGCCACGCCATGCCATTTTTATCGGAGGTCGGCGCGGGAGATCCCAGTTGCAGATTTTTCTTCGCAACGATCGCTTCGAGTTTAGGCCACGCTTTGAGGGTATTTTTGATCGCGATGTTGCCCTGTTTCGCGTGGGAGGGCCTTCTTTCTTCGTGTATTCAGCAAGTAATGGAACGTTCAGGCGGGCCATATCAGGATGCTCCTGCGCTTTTCGGCCGCAGGGCCGTTTATTCCAATTACTTTTCCGAGAAGAGCAACCATGGTTCTAGCATCGGCTTCTTTTATCACAGGTTCCTCAGCTTCACTACTTTCTGCCATTTTTTTTGGAGATCTTCTCCAAGAAACATTATCTTATACAGAGCGCTGGTAGAAAAGCGACTGCTTTCTAGAAAATGGAGTCACAAATTGCCCTAAGCCAAATAACAAACCTAAACGGCCTATTTCTTAAGCCACTGAACGGCGTCAATCACCACGTAGCCATCTGTTCCTTCATTGGAAATAGTTACAGTGGCTGCCTTTGGATCATCAAACTGAAATTCTCCCAATGAAACAAAAGCGCCATCAATTGTCGGTTCGTTTTTCTCATTTACTGTAACGACTGTGCTCTCGCCATCACCGTGTATCACTGTCACCGGAACATTGGTCGCGCGATTGGAATTCGGCGTATAGGCAAATCTGACTTCGTATTTCCCCGCCTTTGGCAGCTGCCCTTGAAATGTAGCAATGCATTTTCCATCAGCCAAATTGTCGTCATGCCTATATCCAAATCCCAGGTATGACTTCGCGGAGGAACTCGGCTTCCACGGCCCTTTGAAATTAGCAAAATCGTCATCCACCACGACTCCTTTGAGCGATTTCAAATCAACTCCAACGCGTTTTTCATTAGCGGGGCCATCGTATTCGAGAATCTGACCATCTTTCAATAACCTGGCTTTCAGCTTTTTATAGTCGATGTCCTGAACCGGAATCCCTTCGTCAATAGCAATTGAAGCCGCTGTGGCCGCACTTTGACCAAGTATCATGAAAACCGGCTCCATCCGAATGGAACCAAACGCGATGTGCGAACTGGAAACACAGACAGGCACAATCAGGTTTTGGCACTGCTCTTTTTTGGGAACGAGCGATCCATAGGCGATTTCGTAAGGCCCGCGAGTGCTGACGCCGATATCGCCTTCATTCTGCACAAATCCATCCGGCTTGATGTAGCGCTGCACGTTGTGAGAATCGATCGTGTAGCTTCCCATTCCCACAGAATCGGGCGTCGGCTTCATTTTTCGAAGCTCGTGCTCAGTCATCACGAAATCACCAACCATGCGACGCGCTTCGCGAATGTAGAGCTGATGCGACCAGTTTTCATTGTCGACGAATTCGTCTTTCGGCAGGCCCCACGTTTTCATTTTTTCCTGAATCTCATTCGGCACGCGCGGATCGGTGCAATGCCACCAGAGCCAGCCTTTTTGATAGGTTTCGTGTTCAGCAATGATTTCCTTGCGGCGCTCGTAGCTCGCGTCGGGATAATCGTAATTAAAGCCGATGTTGTCCGTGCTCATCGGCCCGTGATTATTCGTATCCGTTTTATGATTCGGAATCACATCGAATTTTCCAAACGTGTCGCGCCAGCCAGCCTCGTAAATTCGGCCCATCAGCTCATACTGACTCGCGTCATAGCCTTTCGGCTCGGAAAACGGAATCCGGTTTTCCGGATGATTCGTCAGACACATCCGAAAGCAATACGCTTGCACCCGATTATCGCCCGAGTGCCTTTCGCCGGGATCCTCCGCCGAAATCCGGGGCAACACGCCGCTTTTCGGATCACCGGGAACAACATATGGGCTGACGGGCTCTTTCACTGCACCAAAATGGTGACGGTGATGCAAAACGCTGGTCTGGACGCCGTTCCACTCTTCGCCGTAAACTTCTTTGCCTTCGCGCCCTACGTGATAATCAACCCCCGCCGTCGCCACCAGGTCACCCTCGTAAGTCGCATCGATGAAAATTTTACCCACGAACGTTTTTCCACTCAGCATCGTGATTGAAACGATCTTTCCGTTCTCCATTTTCACGCCGTCCTTCCGATCGAGCCATTCATCACGCAGCACTTCGAGATCAAAGTCCTTCACATAATCTTCGAAGACCTTTTCAGCGACACTCGGTTCGAAAATCCACATCGTCCGGTTTTCACCATCGATCGCCGCAGTGCCCTGCCCTTTGCCGCCGTATTCAGAGCGGTCCTGAAACTCCCACGTTTCATCTTTGTTATACTCCTTCCAGATCCGGTGGTAAAAATCACGCGCCAATCCGCCGATGACCGTTTTGTTTCCCGTGTCAGTCCAGCCAAGTCCACCGCTGGAAAGTCCGCCCAGATGTTTATCCGAGCCCACAACCACAACCGTTTTGCCTTCCTTCTTTGCCTGCACCGCGGCAATCACCCCGGCCGACGTGCCGCCGTAAACCACGACATCGTATTCTTTTTCAGCGGCATGTAGCGAAAAACCAAAAACAAACAGGCCAACGGCCATCAAGCGGAGCAATTTCATCCCGCAATCGTAGCGAGATCAGAAATACAGGCAAGGAGATAGCCGCGTTTGAAGCTTCGGGAATGTGTTGTGTCCAAAAGTGCGCGGTGTAAACTCCCTTATTTTACAAATCGCCGTTTCTCCGCTTCGTCTTCGAGATCAATATCTTGGACATTCGCCTGAAAAAGTGTCTCAGCGCCGCAGATGAAATAACGACAGATCCCGGCGTTTTCCCATTCGTTCAAAATATTTTGAACCGTTTTCGGAAGCCAGAACGTGTCTCGGGCAATCGCCGAAGCGTGACCTGATTCATGGGTTAAAAGCCAGTGGAACACTTCTGCGCGAGCGGTCATTCCGAAAAAATTCCTCAGTTTAAAAATGAATGATTCTGCAGATATCGACAACGGCTTCTGACTCATACTTCGAACCGAGAATTGGCGGCTCTCTTTCACGGTCAAAGGATCCGAAACCGAATTGGCAATGGATTTCCAGCTAACAAATTTTCGTTCAATCATGAGTTCAGCAAGCTCACGCAGCCAACCTTCATCGCCCAAGTGGGTCGGGCGTTGAATATTTTTCAGACGCTGAACACTGATCAATTTGCCGTTTTTGGAAAGCCAATCAAAGCACATTTAAGCAAGACGGGGCTCTTCCATTCCCAACGAAGTCGTCACCAAAACGAGCGCTTCGGGATCCACAGGTTCCTGATTAGGACGCGGCTTCGCCGCTCCACTCCCTCCGATTGAGACCCACTGGGCCCAGATCTTTTGGATGACGATTTCACGCCAACTCTCGCTCAATTTTGGTTGCCACGTTTTCATGTCCAAGTTCAATCAACAATTTCAAAGCCGGTTTCGGACTCGTCTTGGGAATTAATTCATTCGTAAAAAGCCATCGCGCTACACGCTCCATTTCAGGTGCAGTTGGAGCCATCGCCTCCATATCGCTAAGGTCACGAGGCTCATCTCAACTAACGCGAGCCATCGATTTCAGATAAATGAGCCCGATTTGCCCCATGAACGTCACTTTCAGGCTTGGACCAAATTACTCGGTCACAAGCCCCGTCCAGACCTCGCGTGGGAAATTCTCCAACCGAATCACCATCAACGAGGTCGTTGCGTTCAGCCAATCGGGATCCAGATGCTTCGTCGTAGCGATGAAGGCTGCGCATTTCTTCACATACTCCGGCAAAGGCCATGCAGGCATCAATTCGCCGTCGATCTCCCCTCGCATGGCAAGGACATCGATATCATGCGTGTGTCGGGAAACAATATCCCGCGCCAATAGCGCCGAACCGCCAGATACAACCATGTGAACTGGATTACATTTTGCAACTTCCAACCTTTCGGCCAAAAGGGTTAACGCTTCGTTCAGTTGTTCTTTACCAAACTCCATTCAATAATTTAAGCACCCTTATTCGGTATTTTAAATGCTAATAATAACTCTTTAAAACACTTTATAGAACAAGCGATGTCTGTTCCCCTACCCTAAACCTACTTGGACCGCGCCTCACATCACCATTGCCAGAATCCTGTATATCCCGCTACGATTCAATAACCGCCCATGAAACCAATCCCCCTTTTCGCCTTTGCTGCTTGCGCAGTTGTCTCATTTTCTGCCCTGCCCTCCGCTTCGGCGGCGGATCGCCCCAATGTCGTCATGCTTCTTGCGGATGACCTCGGTTTTGCGGATGTGGGTTGTTACGATGGCCCGGTGAAAACTCCCGCAATCGATGCGCTTGCCGCTGCGGGAACGCGATTCTCCGATTTCTATTCTGGATGTGCCGTGTGTTCACCATCACGAGCAGTCATGCTGACCGGTCGCCATCACATCCGAGCGGGCGTTTACAGCTGGATTCATGACGAAAGTCAGAACTCGCACCTTCTTGAACGCGAAATTACGCTTGCCGAAGTTTTGAAGGAAAACGGCTATGCCACCGCACACATCGGCAAATGGCACTTGGGATTGCCGACGGCGAAACGAAAGAAGCCGACGCCTTCGGATCACGGCTTTAATCACTGGGTTGCGACATGGAACAACGCGGAGCCGAGTCATCGAAATCCGAACAACTTCATCAAAAACGGCGAAAAAATGGGCCAGCTTGAAGGCTATTCCTGTCAGCTTGTTGCCGACGAAGCGATTGATTGGCTCGAAAAACGCGACGATAAAGAAGACCCGTTTTTTCTTAACGTTTGGTTTCACGAACCCCACGCGCCCATTGCTGCGCCGGATGAAATCGTTTCTGAATACGGAAAAGTGAAGGATAAAGCCGCGATTTACTCCGGCACGATCGATAATACCGACCGCGCAATCGCTCGTCTCGTAAAAAAACTCCGCGAGATCGATGCCATGGAAGACACCATCATTATCTACGCCTCAGACAACGGCAGCTATCGCGATGACCGGACCGGTGGGCTTCGTGGTCGCAAAGGAGCCAACTGGGATGGCGGAATCCGCGTTCCGGGAATCTTCGTTTGGCCGAATCACATAAAAACTGGGGTTGTCGCAAGTCAGCCAGCCGGACTCGTCGATATCCTGCCGACAATCTGCGGGCTGATTGGAATCGAAAAGCCAGCGGGAGTTCATCACGATGGATCAGATATCTCGCCGATCTTGTTGGGCAAACCCGACGCATTCACCCGGCATCAGCCGCTCTTTTGGCATCTCCAAAAATCACGCCCCGTCGTCGCGATGCGTGATGGCAACTACTCGCTCGTCGCTGAACCCCACTACGATCTCTCCACCAGCAACATGTTTGACGAAAAATGGATTCCAGCGATCAAAAACGGCAGCTACAAGAATTTTCAGCTATTCGATCTGGCCAAAGATCCCAATCAAACCACTAACATCACTGCCGAAAATTCAGCGTTGGTCGAAAAGATGAAAAAGCAGCTTCTCGAAATCAACGCGAGCATCATGGCTGACGGCGAAGATTGGCATTTAAAAAAATAAGCGACGCCCTTCAGGCCGTAATGTTGAGCATCTCAAGCTGCTGCGTAATCTGAGCACGTTCGGTTTCCCGAAATCGGTGAAACGGCGATGCCATAAAATCATCGCAAACGCCGAGTATCGACAACGCGCATTTCAAGCCTTTGATGATCGCCGAGCCATGATGCCCGACTGAATAAATCGCCTGAGAAAGCTCCAACACCTGTCGACTCAGCGTGCGGCATTGCGCCAAATCACCAGTAGCGGCCGCCTTGTAGAGATCCACATACAGCTTGGGATTTAGATTCGCTCCGCCGTTCACACCACCGTGACCTCCCAGCAGCACCGTCTCCGCCAAAATCTCTTCCGGCCCCACCAGCAGCGACCAATCCGGCCGCTTTTTAGCCGCGAGATACTGCATTTTTCGAAAATAGGTCAGATCCCCCGAGCTATCTTTCAAGCCAACGATCTTCTCGCAATCCATCGCCCATTCCACCACTTCGGGCGAAAACGAAACTTTCGTCAGCGCCGGCATGTTGTAGAGCATCAGTGGCAGCGGAAGCTCCTCCACCAGCGGTTCGATGTATTCCTTCAATTCAGGCTGTCCGGCGGGAAAGTAATAAGGTGCCGACGTCACCAACGCATCAGCGCCCATCCGTTCCGCCTCTTGAGCCAACGCAGCGGATTCCACCAGTGATGTATCCGTAATTCCTACCAGCACGGGCACCCTGCCCTTCACCAAATCGCAGGTCCGCTGAATCAATTCCCGACGAAGTCGGTAGCTCAAACTCGGCGCTTCGCCGGTCGTTCCCAGAATGAAAATCCCGCTGACTCCGCCATCGACAAGGCGTTCAACCAATCGTTCAAGCCCCGCGACATCAAGCGTGTCCCGCTCAGTAAGCGGTGTGATCATTGGCGGGACAATACCCGTGTAGGTTGGTGTCATGAAAGGTTTTTCCGATCCAATAGAGTATGTTCGTTGAACCGATAGGGTTCGTTCGTGAAAATGGTTTTTATGATTACGAAGCCTTTTGAAAGCGACTGACTAACAGTCCGACCAGAAAGATCGAAAGGGTGCCAATGACGATGGTGAGATTCCCGTGGAGCATCGATTTCAGGTGGTCCGGCATCCATTCGCGATCCGCTGAGCTGAGCCAGAAAATGACGATCAATCCGACGACGACTCCAGTCACCGCCGCTGGATTCCCTGCTCGCTTCACGATAAGACCGAGAAGGAAAAGCCCAAGCATTCCGCCAGCAAAAATCCCTGATAGCTTCCACCAAATATCGAGAATGTTCGCGGCGTCATTCGTCAAAAACAGCGCCGTTCCGGTTCCGAGAATCCCCCAAAAAATCGTCGACCACCGAAGCACCTTCATTGATTCAACTTCTCCGACGTCTTTTCCGCCACGAATAAGTCGGCCCCACAAATCGCGAAGGGTAATCGTCGCTGAACTGTTCAAACTGGTGTCGATCGTGCTCATCGCAGCAGCGGCCAAGGCAGCGAGAATCAATCCGCCAACGCCAGGAGGCAGATGATTGGCCATGAAATGCGGCAGAATCGAGTCCTCGAATTTCCGATCACCCGCCATTTCCTGAATGGCCGCGATCTCTTCCGGCGAGGTCTGGTAAAAGCTGAAAAGCAGCGAACCGATTATGAAAAACATCAGCGACGCCGGAACGTAGAGAATCGCGCCGATCCACAGAGAACGCTTCGCAGCCGCTTCGGATTCCGCTGCATGATAGCGCTGGATGTAGTTTTGATCGATTCCGAAATTTGTCAGGTTGATGAATAGACCGAAAATCAAAACCACCCACGCCGTCGAACTTGCAAAATCGGTGACCGACCAACTTCCCAACGAGAATTTGTCTGCGTCTTTCGCGATCGAAAACGCAGCACTGGCACCTTCAGGGTGCTTAAAAATAAGAATTCCGATGACCAGCAACGCCCCGACCGCCAGCACGACGCTTTGAATCGCATCCGTCCAAATCACCGCTTCAATCCCGCCAATCAGCGTGTAGGCGGTCACGAGAATTCCTGAAACGAGAATGATCGTCGGCAAACTCCACCCCGTGACCTGCTGCAAACCGATCGCGACACCCAACATGATCGTCGCGCTGCGCGAAACCTGTGTCAGCAAATAGCAAACCACGGCATAAATCCGCGCCCACAAACCAAATCGTTTTTCGAGATGTTCGTAGGCGGAAATTTCGCCAGAATTCCGATAGAACTTCACAAAAAATCGAACGGCGATGAGCACCGCAATCGGGATTGAGAGCGAAAACACAAACGCATTCCAGTTTCCCGCATAGGCTTTTCCGGGAACACCGATGAAAGTGTTGCTCGACAAAAAGGTGCCGAAAAGTGACAGCCCGACCACCCAGCTTGGCAGTCGTCCGCCAGCTTTCATAAAGCCTTCAGAAGTGTGGCTACGTTTCGCGAACCAGACGCCGACTCCCACCACAAGGGCGATGTAGACGACGAGAACGGTGATATCGAGAGTTTGCATGAAAAGTGGGAGTTACCAGAGTTTGAGTGTGGCCGAGCGAAGTTCCGTGACTGCTTCCGCAAATCGAGCGCGCACCTCGTTACTACCATCTACAAGAGTTTCTTCGAATAGATCACTGTTGATATCGAAAAGCCGGCCATCTGAAAAGCATTTCCATCGCTCACACCGAGGGAAAGGGAGCAATTCACCAGCATCGGTTTGTGGATACTTGCCAATGATAACAATCACATTCGGCCGATCCGCGCCAAACTCGACCCGGGCGACGAAAAGAAAAAAGGTGACGATCAGAAATCTCATGTGAAGCAAACCCTATTGAAGTCTATAGAGCGATATGCGAACTTTCCGCAAGATCTTTTTGAACCCGATTACGTGAGTTCAGAAAAAGCCGTCAGAACCGACTGCATCACCGTCTTGCACGATCTCAATCCCAGCGTAAGATGCGGCCAAATCTAAATTTATGAGCGACGCTTCGAACATCAATAAAATCGTGGTGGCCTACTCCGGCGGCCTGGACACTTCAGTGCTTTTGACGTGGTTGAAAGAGACCTATCAAGCTGAGGTTATCGCCTATTGCGCGGACGTTGGGCAGGAAGAAGAGCTCGACGGACTTGAGGAAAAAGCACTCAGCACCGGTGCATCCCAGTGTTTCATCGATGATTTGAAATCTGAATTCGCAGCGGATTATATTTTCCCAATGGTTCAGGCGGAAGCGATTTACGAAGGCCAGTATTTGCTCGGCACTTCGATCGCCCGCCCTTGTATTTCGAAAGGAATGGTTCGCGTCGCTCGCGAAGTTGGGGCCGATGCCATCGCGCATGGAGCCACCGGAAAAGGCAACGATCAGGTTCGCTTTGAGCTTTCTACCAACGCACTCGCGCCGGACATCGAGATGATTGCCCCGTGGCGTCAGCAGCGTTTCCGCGACCAGTTTCCCGGTCGGAAAGAGATGATTAAATACGCTGAGGCGAACAATATTCCGATTCAGGCTTCGATGAAAAAGTCGTATTCGATGGACCGGAATCTCCTCCACATCAGTTTTGAAAGTGGTATACTGGAAGACGTTTGGTATGATGCGACTGGCGAAGCTGACCGCGACATGTATGTGCTTTCGGTTTCTCCTGAAGAAGCTCCGGATACTCCGCAGATGCTTCAGATGCTGTTCGAAAAAGGAAATTGCATCGGTCTGATGACTGAAGGAATGGACGAAATTCTCGACAAACTCGGCGACGTCAAAGCAACTGGCGCGCAGGATGGCTACACGCTGCTAGATCCTTACGGCGTGATGCGCGTTCTCAATTTCCTCGGCGGAAAGCACGGCATCGGCCGGATTGACATGGTTGAAAACCGTTTCGTCGGCATGAAAAGTCGAGGCATTTACGAAACACCCGGCGGCACGATATTGATGGCGGGTCATCGCCAAATGGAAAGCCTCACAATGGACCGTGAGGTCATGCGTGTCCGTGATGGTCTCATTCCAAAATACGCTGAGCTCGTTTACAACGGTTTCTGGTTTGCTCCTGAGCGCGATGCGATTCAGGCGCTCGTAACCGAGTCCCAGAAAATGGTCAGCGGCGAAGTCCGTTTTAAGCTCTACAAGGGCAACATGATCACTGCGGGCCGTCGTTCGCCGAACAGCCTCTATGATGAAGACATTGCATCGATGGAAGGCGCTGAGGAAGGCAAGGAAGAAGCCTACAATCAAGACGACGCGACAGGCTTCATTCGTTTGAATGGTTTGCGCTTGAAAAACGAAGCACGTCGAGCAGAGCGGAATTCGTAAACTGAAATTCTCCCTTCACGATCAAACGGGGTTGATTTGACGATCGCACCCTGTTGGATCGTAGGGATCAGTTAACGCCGGTTCACAACCACCGCTACACCTATCGATTTGTAGCGGAAGATGAAAAATCTTCCGAATTTCCTCCGCGCTGCGCCAACTGCGAAGGAACGTATTTTAAGGCTGAAGGCTTACTTTTTTGCCCCAATAAACGCCTTCACCAGATCAATCGCAGCCTCACGATGCGGAGCGAGGCCATGACTTCCACCCAGGACTTGAATCAGCGTCACCGGGGTATCTGGATAATGAATTTTGAGGAGACTCGGCGCAGCTTCTTTGCCATCTTTTTCCGTGAGTTTCGGACCTTTGTAACCATGAACTCCTGCCCATCGATACGCCGTTTCATAGGCTGAAAGGTGTAGCGAAGCGCGCCCGCGCATGCCGCCGTGAAATGGAACGACTTTGTCATCGGTGCCGTGAACATACAGAATCCGCCGCCCCGCTGGAACAGGCTTCTTTTTTGTGTCGTAGTTCTCGGTGTTTCCATTCAACGGAAACCAGAAACTGTCGTCGTGAAACTCGGCTGCGATGAATGAAGACACCATCGGAACTGCGTTTTTGAAAAGCGGCTCATCCACCTCAATCATGATGCGGTGTATATACCCGCCCCCGTTCGAAGTGCCGATCAGCGAGACATTTTTCATGTCCGCGTTAGGATACTTCTCTGCAATCGTCGCAATCAGCTCGCGGAAAAACTGGATGTCCGGCGCTTTTGATTGCTCCCCCCGGATATTCCAACTTCGCAAATACCCCTGTGGCGCGACGACTAAATGATCAGGAAAATCCCGGGCCCAATTGTTGATCATTCGCCCTGCATTCCCGCCGTTTCCGTGAAAATAAATCAGCACAGGTGCTTTCCCAGCTTTGCTTTTCGGCTCGATTGCCCACACTGGCCGCTCATAACCATCGGGATGCTGAGACCATTTTTGATTAATCGTGAACGTCGCGCCGTCATTTGAAACCGCTTCCCGTTTCCTTTGCTCTGGTTTAGCGGTGGGCTTTCTGGCTTTGCCAAGATGCTCCTTCATTGAGATTTTCCCATCTCCGTTGACGTCCTTCTGATCAAAAATCTTTCGCGGCCCTCTTGGGATCTCACTTTTCTCCAAAAATCCGTCTCCGTTTTTATCCCAGTTTTTGAACAATCGCTCGCCTTGAGCAGACGTCGTCAGAGAAGCAGCCAAAACGGGAAGGGCAATTAGAAAGGTTTTCATAGCCTGAAAAAGTAAACACCGCTATTTGAAGGTCGATTTCAGGATGTCCAAAATAGCCGTGCGCTCCTGATCCATCATGGGCTTCCAGCCGTGAGCGCCTTTGGGATTGATCATCAGCCTCGATTTCAACCCCGCCTTTTCATAAGCGGCGTGAAACAGCTCCGATTGATCAAGGTAGACGACTTTGTCTTTCGCTCCATGAAGAATCAGGAAAGGAGGATCGTCCTTGCTGATATGAGTGATGGGGCTGGCCAGTTTCGCCAACTCGATATTCTCAGTCGCCTTTCCACCGAGTAAATGAAAGACACCACCACCCTCTTGCTCCGTTTTTGCAGGTTGATTCTTTGAACGCACCACAAAATCTGTCGGCCCGTAATAATCGACCACAGCCTGCACCCGCGAAGACTGATCCGCATTCCCCGCCGTCGAACCTTCGAGCTCCACAACATCGGCGCTCGTGCCCATCAGCGCGACGAGATGGCCGCCCGCTGAACTTCCACCAACCACAATCTTGTCCGCGTTGTAGCTATATTTTGCGGCGTTCGCCCGCAACCAACGCACCGCGCCTTTGCAGTCGTGAATTTGAGCCGGAAAAATAGCTTCCTGGCTTAAACGGTATTCGATGCTCGCCATCGCATAGCCATATTTTGCGACCCAGGCCATTTTGTTTCCCGTGCGCGATCCACCTTTCCAGCCGCCTCCGTGAATCCACACGATCAATGGAGGATTCTCCACGCCCCTGGGTAAATGAAGGTCCAACAGCAGCGGAATCCCATCCGGTTTAGCAAACTCGATCCCGTTTTGGTGAGTCACCTCGAAATTGGGATCCGAATATACCGGGACGGAAAGGAAGAAAGCCAGGAGGACAGAAATTCGCTTCATTTCTTATTTTAGCGCCAAATCCTCAAGCGCGACAAGCTCTTTCTAAATGCGTAAAGATCATCACTTATTCCATCGATTCTTTCATTCAAAATATCATCGTATTTTTCTAAAAATGAGCATTTAATTATTAATAATGAGTGTCTTATGTGACAATTATTTTAATTTTAAACCATCGTGACAATCATCACATTATGAACTAAAGCTTCCCCAAAGAATGGCTATCCTCGCCGACATCAGCCTCAATCCCTCGTTTTCTGAGAAGCACTGCTCTCTGCTCGCTGGGCTGTCGGCGGAGATCTATCGGGAGGCTGGCGCGCTTGAGCAGATCGTGCCAGGCGAGCGGACTCGGCAGAAAATTGCCGAGCTAATTTCGGTGATGAACAGCTATTATTCGAATCTCATTAGCGGCGGAAAAACGCTTCCTTATGAGGTCAAAACAGCCCTCGCTGAAGATTTTTCAAAGGCCTCGCGCGAGCCGAATCACCAGACTTCGGTCCTCGCGCACATCGAAACCGAGCGTCTAATGCGGGAGAAAATCGAAGGCTCTGATGCACATTTCTCAGTCCATTCTCCCGATTTCATTCAGTGGCTTCATGCTGAATTCTTCACTCATTTGCCGGATTCCGAGCCGGTTACTCACCCCAATTCGGGAGCATTTCGAAACAGCGGAGTTACCCTCGGCCGCTATGAGCGTCCCCTGCCCCGGGAAATCCCTACCATTCTGGCAGAGTTCGATCGCTACTTTTCAGATCAAAACTGGCTCTCAACAGACCGGTTGTCGGTCGCTGCCGCAGCACATCATCGGCTTGCCTGGGTCCACCCGTTCATCGATGGAAACGGCCGAGTCATACGGCTTCACTCCCACGCCTGCCTGATTCAAGCCAAGGTCGATGGAGGTGGCTTGTGGTCACTTTCGCGCGGCCTGGCCCGTCATCGGCAGAGCTACTACGATTCCCTCGCCGGAGCTGATATTTTGGAGTCATTTGAAGACCGGAACCGGTTGAGTGGAAGTGGATTGGGTGAGTTTTCACACTTCTTTCTGGTGACTGTTCTTGACCAGATTCGGTCCATGAAAGAGCTGCTTCAGCTTAAATCAATCACTTTGCGGATGGAGAAATACATTCACTACGAATTGGCTCCCAAAAAGCACGGCGAAGCCCTCGCCCGTTTGCTCCGCGCGATCTATATCGACGGCGAAATCGCCCGTGGCGATGTGAAATTGATCACCGGCCTGCGCGACACCGCCGCTCGCGAAGTCATCAATCTCGCGTTTAAACACCGCTTGATCCAATCTCCGACTCCGAAAGGTCTTCTTGCTCTCCGGTTTCCACCTGAAGTGTTAGACGCCTATTTCCCAAGGTTGTATTTGGATCTGCCGGCATAATGGCACCCAGACGCCGAGTTTGCCATTCAACCGCATTGCGCTGCCCTTTTTCAACGATGGAAGAATCGATCCCAGAGCTGGCTGAATCAATTTACCGAGACCGTGTGCTTCGTGCTCGGAAGCAATCCATCGCGGAGCGCTTTGAAGACGGATTTCATCTGTTTGAGAATGCCCTTGGGATGACGCGTTCCGGAATTCGTAACCAATTTCCCGAGTTGGATGAAGATGAAGTTGAAAACCTGCTCAGGAAACGCCTTCGCCGGCTCAAACAGGTTCACGAGCACGGTATTTATAAGTCGGTCGATTTGCCGCTAGAGTCATGAAAGACGGCTTTGATGCAACGGGAAAGCTGATTGTGACCTTGGAATCACCCGGGATTGACTACCTAGTTGTGGGAAGCCTTTCCAGTATGGCCTAAGGAATTCCCCGCTCGACCAAAGGTGCGGATCTCGTTTTATCACTTGAGCAAAACGCGTTATCAAAGCTCACGAACGCACTCGGACCCGAATTTCAACTTGGGGCTCAGGGATCACTTGAAATGGTTACTGGAACGCTGCGCTATCATTTGCATGTCCCTGAGATTGCTTTCGAAATCGAATTATTCCTTCTCAGCGACGATCCTCACGACCAAGCGAGATTCAATCGGCGTCAGAGAATTTTTTCGCCTCAACTCGACAATATTGCATCAATTCCGACTGCGGAAGACGTTATCATTATGAAGCTGCGCTGGTTTGGAATCGCAAAGCGAGGAAAAGATCAAGACGATGTCCGCGATATCATTGCGGTTCAAGGAGATGAAGCCCTCGATTGGCATTATATCCACAAATGGACGGCAGAACACGGAACCCGTGAGTTACTCGATGAAATTCGCGCTTCGATCCCGAAGTTTGATTGAGGTTGTGGATCTTTGATTACCTCTAAGCTTTCCACTCCAATCCTTGCAACAACATACCCTTCTGCATCGGCATTCCGCGAAACCTCGTGGAACAACCCATCCACTTTCACGCGGCTGAATTTGCAGAAGTAGCGCACGAGTTTCACGAGATCTTCCGATTTCAGATCAGATTTCCCGCTCGCCAGCAAATGCTCGGCATAGGCCACGCTTGAGGTCATCGCGAACAGCTCTGCACCGATCTCGACAAAACGGCCTAACAAGACTTGTTTCTTGTCGAGCTTGGGACCGTAGCGCAGTATCGCGTGGGACAACCGACGCGAGAGCTTACGGCTGAAGCTTTTTATTTTCGCATGTCACTGCGAAATTCGGGTGAGACACCACGTCCGGCTGTCAGAGCGGGCATCCATTTTGCGGGATACCATCTAGCGTAGAATAGTGCCGATTTGAACGCCGCTTTGGCGCGAACTTTCAGTGGCAGAGTCGAGTTCAAGTGGAGTGCCCAACCCTGGAACTTTCCGAGGGCGTTCATTAAGTT
>CALAHF010000064.1 GCA_937891465.1 uncultured Verrucomicrobiales bacterium
ACCCCGGCCACGCCCGCGTCCGCGGCAACGCCTATAAGGGTTACCGCGAAGGCCTCTTCAAGAACGACGTCACCGTCGCCGAAATTCTCCACGAGGCCGGCTACGCCACTGGCCTCTTCGGCAAGTGGGGCCTCGGCCTCTCCAGCCAACCCGACGCCGTCCCCACCAATCAGGGCTTCGACGAATTCTTCGGCTACCTCAACCAACGCAAAGCCCACTCCTACTACCCCGCCTACCTCTGGGAGAAAAAATCCAGAATCGAATTCCCCAAGCACCTCGGTCACGATCACAAGCAGCAGAGCCACTACGACGCTGAAGGCAACGTCCGCCCCCACGGCATTGAAACCCCCGACGACGCTCAGTACTCCTTCGACCTCATCCACGCCCGCTCGCTGGACTTCGTTCGGCGGCATGCCAAAAAAGATCGAGCGCAGCCCTTCTTCCTCTACCTCGCTCCCACCATTCCCCACGGCCCGCTGATTGTTCCCGAACTCGGCCCTTACAAAGACAAAGACTGGTCCATCGGAGCCAAAGAATGGGCTGGAATGGTGACTCGCCTCGACACCGCTGTCGGCGATGTCCTCGTTCTTCTCGAAGAACTCGATCTCGACGACAACACCCTCATCCTCTTCGCCGCTGACAACGGTCACTGCAACGACGGTTACGACCGCGACAAATCCGTCACCTCTATCAGCGATCACTTCGACAGCTACGGCCCCACTCGCGGGCTGAAAGGCGAGAGCTACGACGGCGCCTTCCGCGTCCCCGCCATCGCCCGTTGGCCCGGCAAGATTTCACCCGGCCAGATCAACGACCACTCCTGGGCCTTCTGGGATTTCCTCCCCACCGCTGCCGAAGTGGCCGGCATACCGGCCACGGACCTTCCGCCCAACGACGGCATTTCCATTCTCCCAACCCTCATCGGCAACCACGCCGAACAAGCACAACACAAATACCTCTACTGGGAATACGGTGGAAGCCAGGCCATCCGCACCGGAAAGTACTTCGCTCACCGCATCAAAGGCGGCCCTGTCGAACTCTACGACCTCGAAAAAGATCCCCAGCAAAAAAACGACATTGCCACCGCCAACAAGAAAATCGCCGCCAAGGTTCTCACCTGGATGAACGCCTCCCACACCCCGTCCACTGTCTGGCCCACCCCTGGTGAATCCACCACCGACTACAAGGCCCGGCTCAAAAAACTCGGCATCCCCCCATACCCCGTCAACATTGACGGCTGACCAAAAAAGTCTCGGAAAAACGGGTCTTCACCTGACCATTTACGAAGCTCGATAATCCCAAAAAAATTCAAAATGCCAATTACACTCCCACCAATCAACCGTCGTCAATTCGTCAAGCGCTCGCTCGCTCTTGGTGGCGCGGCGATGATGACGTCACGCTCGTTGGCAGCCGCGGATAGTGAAGGTGCTCGGTTGGATCAGAACCGGGTGGCTTTGCTTGCGGATACGCACATCAGTGCGGATCCTGATCTAACTTACCCTGGGACGAAGTGGCCAGATTCGCCCGTCAAGGAGAGCGAGCATGAGTGGGTCAACATGGCGGATTGTCTTGCAGAGACCGCCAAGAGTATCATCGCACTCAATCCTCGACCGGCTCACTTGATCGTCAACGGCGACTGCGCTCTCAGCAATGGGAAAGAAGCCGAGTACAAGGAGTTTCTCAGGCTGGTTGAGCCACTTCGCGCGGCGGGCATCACCATTCATGTGACGATTGGAAATCACGACAATCGAGACAACCTGTGGAAATTGCTCCCCTTCCTGAAGAAAGAACAAATGGGCATTCAGGCGGGCGTGCTTGAACTCCCGCACGCGAACCTCGTCCTCTTGGATTCAGGCAGAAAGGGAATCCTGGGAGAGGAACAGCTGGACTGGCTCGCCCAAAAACTCGACGAACAAGCGGATAAGCCAGCTCTTATCTTTGGTCACTTCAACCCGTATCCCAACCGGGGCGTGCGGCCTATCAAGGGCATGCGTGATGGGGAGTCTCTGTTGAAACTGCTTGCCGAACGAACGCATGCCAGAGCCTATTTCTATGGCCACACCCATGAGTGGCAGCATGATCAACGGGATCATCTCCACCTCATCAACCAACCGGCAGTCAGTTACTATTTTGGAAAAGGCCATGCGAACGGCTGGGTCGACATGAAGCTCACTGAAATGTCCGCTGATCTGGAGTTACACTGCATCAACCGTGAACATGAGCAGCACGGGGATCGGAGGCAGGTCAATTTGAATGGTTAGAAAACAAAGAACGTTGAAATGAAAGTTATTGACCTATCTTTCCTTGTTGTTGTCAGCATTTGCGGAGCGGCACTCTGTCTTGCCGACACCGATACCTTGAATCCAGCCCACCCTCCTAGCAACAAGTGACATGATTTCCGACGACGACAAGCGCGCAACCTCACCTCTGGCCAAGGCGCTCCTCGCGAGCGGGCTCTTTGTTCTCATCGCGATTGCGGGACTCCTCCTCAGCAGGTCGGAATGGAGGCTGGCCCCCGAGCCCGTCCTCGCATCCGGGGAACTGCCGGGCGGAGACTTCCTCGTGCATCGCGCCGAGCTCGGGGAGAGCATGGCCATCGAGGGCCTCGAGAAGGTCGGCGGATTCCGGGCGCCATGGTATGATGACGCAAAAACTGAGTTATTCGGCTCCAATTACTCCCACGAATTCGCGGGTGGCCATGGATTCGGGCTCAGGATGCTCCTCGAGGGCGACGAAGGTCGCCTTCGAAGCGCCGAGTTCTCTTTTTCCCCTGACCATGAAGGTCTCCTGCTCCTCGTCACGGCCCGGGATGCGCAGGGCGAGCCCATTTCCTCGGACCTGCTGAGGGATACGGAGAGTCTCTTCAAGATTGAGCGCAATCCCACTGGCATCCTCACCAAGACCGAGAGCTGGGACAAGGCCTCCAGCGACAGGCCGACCTACAGCCTCGAGGTCGAAGACGGAAGTGGAGGCTGGCTCCCCATGCTCGGCCCTATCATCGTTCGGGAGGCGGACGGCCGTGCGTTCTTCTCTGCCAGGGTCTTTCCTCGCACCCCTCCCAAACTGAAGCTGCGGGCCACCATCGGCACGGAGAAGCCCGTCGTTCTCGAGATCCCCAACCCGGGTTACCGGTCCTCCATTCCGGCCCTCACGACCGATTTCGCCC
Source organism: uncultured Verrucomicrobiales bacterium (assembly GCA_937891465.1). Taxonomy (GTDB): domain Bacteria; phylum Verrucomicrobiota; class Verrucomicrobiia; order Verrucomicrobiales; family DEV007; genus JABDJT01. The sequence continues at coordinate 3,167 of CALAHF010000064.1, forward strand.
CCTTTGAGCGAGACCTCGGCGAGGTCACGGTGCGCCTTCGCGAGGCCGTCATCAAGCCGGGCAGGGTGGGGCAGGCACCCTATCCCAAGATCTCTTGGCAGATCGAACCCAACGAGGGAAACCCGCAGGCGGCGTCAGCCTACCTGTTCTACCACGAGGCGATCGAGGATCAGGTAGGGAACTCACTCAAGCGCGGTCCCCTCCTCCCCGGCACGCGCCAGATCCGGGTCGTTGGCCAAGTCGTGCTCTCCAGTCACTATTCTTACCCCCGCGAAGACAGCCTTATCATTGCTGAGGCCACCTGGGGGGATGGTAAGACGCCCCTCGTATTCAATCTTGCCACGGAGGCCACCGATAGCGGGGTCCAGACAATAGTGCTCAAACCCGGGAAGGGTGAATCGGAAACCACTTTCCAGTTAGACGCTGTGGCCGAGTATCCTGAGCAGGGGCGTTCGCCGGTCGTTGAGAGCCTCAGGTCGAGCCGTCAGCCCCTCTGCGTCTTCGTCGGGGAAGAGCCCCTCTCCCGCAAGACCGCTGGCCGGAGCGACTGGTCTTCCACCGTAATCGGCGCGGGCGAATCGCGCAAATACAGGGCCAAGATGTCCTTCGAATGGCGGCTTGAGGACGGCGCCCAGCCCAAGCCCGGTCAGACCATCCGCATCGGTATCGCACCCGACATTCCCGGCCTGCCTTTTGAGTTTGTCCTTCCCGCCGACGTCTTTAAGAAGTAGGCCTCATTCTCACAAAAACTTTCGTTAAAAGAAAAACAATTTAAGATGAAATTATTATCCCTTATTCTTACCTGCTTGTGCGGAGCGCCACTCTGTCTTGCCGATTCAGAACCTGACAAGCCCATCACGGTTCGTGTTGCTGCTTACAATGTAGAGTTCGGCAAAAGCGCGACCCCGGAAGAGATTGGGGAGATGCTCAAGCCATACAAGCTGGATATCATCGGTTTTGACGAAGCCCCGGATGGTGATTGGACCGCTCGCGTCGGCAAGGTGCTGGGGATGCCACATAGTTTTGTGGGCAAGATCTCATCGGCGAATCACAAGGATAAGTACAAGACGATTCTCAGCAGGACAGCGTTAGAAAATACTGAGGAACACACACTCACTGGCCGTGGCTGGAATCCCGCGTCGGTTGTCAGAGCAGTGACTAAGATTGATGGAGTTTCCTTCGCCTTCTACTCGCTACATATCAGCGGATCGAAGGCCAATGAGGGCCATGCCCACAGCCTTGCGACCGAAGTTCTCAATAAGGAGACAACCGAAAGAGTGATCGTCGTTGGGGATTTCAACAATAACATCGGCGATGCTTCCATGAAGACGATCGAGGATGCTGGCTTCAGCCCCACATGGAACGATCTGGAGATTGATCTCTCCCGGGAGTTTACCTACAACGCCCAAGACCCAAAAAAGAATAACGGGGTGATCGATCACATCTTCTACAACACTTCGGCTGGTGCGAAGGCAACAGACGGAGCGATCATTGAACTAAAAAACCCTTTGTCTGATCACAAGCCCATCTGGTCACAGATCGTGTTCCCTCGGGATCTTAAGAAAGCGGCTGGGGTTCAGGCAGCTTCACATAATAAGGAAGAAAGCACGACCAAGCTCCGGGTTGTGGCGTATAACGTCGCTTGCGGCCAATGGGCAACACCTGAACAAATTGCCGAGCTTCTCAAGCCCCTGAACGCCGACATCGTATTGCTGAGTGAGGTTCCCAAGGCTAACCGGGGAGAAAAAGTGAAGGATTGGTCACTTCGGGTAGCAGAAGCGCTCGGCCTGGAGCACGCTCATGTTGGAACCGTTTCATCCGCAAATCACAAGTCTCCCGACTGGGGCGATGTAACCGGTCAATACGGCGGCAAGTTTAAGTCCATCTTGAGCCGCACCCCATTGACAGGGGCTAAGGATATCCTGGTGGAAGGCAGTGGCTGGAGGCGTGCCAGCGCCGTTCGAGTAGAGACTGAAATCGCAGGTAGGAAGCTCGCGCTCTACTCACTGCACTTGCCGGGATACGCGCACAACAAGCGTCAGCCAACCACAGCCGATGCCTGGGAGGGCTCGAAACACCATAGTCTGGCGGAGCACATCAAGGCAGAAGATGCCTCCTACGACGTCATTGTCGGGGGGGATTTCAATGAATGGACCGATAGCGTTGTCATGAGCGGCCTGTTGAAAAGTTGTAACTTAGAGAATGCGACCAAAGAGAAATCAATCGACCACATCCTCTACAGTCAGGCGAGGCCGATCAAGCTCTTAGAAGCCAAGAGAGATTGGGGCCCAAAGAACCAGAACGATACGAATGAAAAAGCCGACGGTTGCCTGTCCGACCATCCCTGGGTTTGGTGCGAGTTAGAGATCTCTAAGAAATAACTAGATGATGAAGAACAGAATTCGTACGATTACAGCTCTAGGAATTCTGATCGCCATCGGGCTGGCTTTTATAACTCCTCTGCCCGCACAAAGCGAAGAGTCCAGCGTGAAAGTCATGTCGTACAATATCTATCGCGGCGGTACGTTCCGTGGGCAAGCGTTGTCCCAAACCGCTAAGGTGATTCAGGAGGCAAAGGCAGATATTGTCGGCATTCAGGAAACGCGTTCCCCTGACGGTGTTAATGCGGAGGAGTTGGCCCGGTTGCTGGGCTGGAATCACCATGTGAACCCCGGGAACAGGGTCATCTTAACGCGTTATGAGATTGTCGAGGAGATGAGAGATGGCATCAAGGTCAAACTGCCTTCCGGCCAGGAAGCTTACCTCTTTAACCTGCACCTCCCATCAAATCCTTATCAGCCCTACCAACTTTTAGGCATCCAACCAAAGTGGGAGAAACACAAGGATACTCCCTTCATCAAGACCGAAGCCGAGGCGATTGAAGGCGCAAAAGAAGCACGCGGCGGGGAAATTTCAGCGCTTCTCAATCAGATCCGTTCTCTCCCCGACAAAGAGGCTCCTGTTTTTGTGGTAGGCGATTTCAACGAGCCCTCACACCTTGACTGGACCGAAGCCGCTGCCAAGTCCGGTCGCCACCCCATCAAAGTCGAATATCCCAACTCTTTGGCAATGACCAAAGCAGGCTTTGCCGATGCCTGGCGCACGCTCTATCCCGACGAGATGAAAAAGCCCGGCTTCACCTGGACGCCCATCATGACGGCCGATGCCCCCAAGACCCACCACGACCGCATCGATTTTGTTTACTTCAAAGGCAAAGGCGTAAAAGTGACTGAAGCCAAGATCGTCGGAGAAAACAAAGAGAACGCGGATATCGTCGTTGCTCCCTATCCCTCTGACCACCGCGCTGTGGTTGCGACGTTCACGCTACCCAATCTAGAAAAACCAGAGCAGTTGGATGCTAACAAGCCGAATGCAGGCGACGGAAAATAGTTGTGCGTCAATCCAGTCGTTCGATTTTAGGAAACATGTTCAGAGCCTGTCCCGAATGGTGCTGCGTTAAGAGCATTCTTCGATGTTTTCGTGGATATTGACAAAAACTCAATTTCCTCGATTTGGATGTAGATTTGAGACTCTCAAGCCTTTATGTTTCCAGTGTTTTGTTCGCGATGACCCTGCTTAACGCAGCGCCATTCGAGCCTGTCCCCTAATTCCTAAGGTCCTAAGGATATAGATCTGACCCCATTATTGAAACTTGCGAAAAAAACAGCAGGTTTCCGGAAATTCCGGAGAAGTGGGTGG
>CALAHF010000065.1 GCA_937891465.1 uncultured Verrucomicrobiales bacterium
TCTGAAACAACTCAACGGCATCTCTGCGGAACTCTTCTGTGTAGGTTTTGCCTGTGTTTGACATGATGATCTGATTTTTGATGTTCTCAAACCAAGGGCAACGTGTCTACCGTTTCGGGGGAACTTCAGAATCGCCAAGCTGAGCGACTTGGATTCATCTTGACCTTGGTCGAAGGGGAAGTTTGCATAAGAGCAGGCCATGGAAGAACCCGAAAAATCCAGATCAAGGAAAGGCACCTCGAAAAGGCTCGTCGGCGATGTGCTTTTCCTCGACGTGGATGGCGTATTGAGCTGCTGGGCGGAGTCCCCGGAGGATCTCGAACCGGACAAGGTGCGTCGGCTGAAGCGTATCGTGGATGCTTGCGATCCGATTATCGTCGTGTCTTCGAGTTGGCAATTTGATCCTAAACAACTGAAGGGGCTGGTTGATATGATCGACCGTATTGGAGGACGGTTTGGAGGGACCACTTGCGGCGATATCGACTGCGAGGCATCAGATGACGATTTCCTGGACATCAGGTGTCTTGAAATCAAGGGATGGCTGGACCGCAACGGTGTGCCCAACCGGTTTGTGATTCTCGATGATGTTGGCGACATGGGGCCCCTTCAACCTCACTTGGTGCAGACAGACTCCTTCAAGGGGTTGACCGACGAACTTTCCGATCAAGTGATCACGCAGTTCAGTTTCTCGGGAGGCGGTCCATCACGGAAGTCGGAAGCGCAAGAGTGATACCTGCCCTTGTGGACTTCCGGGGATTGGTATGAGAACACCAAAATCCTGTGACATTGCGGTGAGCTCTCTTATCTGGCGCTTCAGATTTTCACTGACAGTATCCGCGGCGCCATTGCAACCTACGCAACGCTGATGGGCGGATTAGACGGGCTCGTATTCTCCGGCGGCATTGGAGAGCACTCGGCATTGGCACGCGAACAGATTTGCAAGGGGCCCGAAATAATTGGCTGCAGACTCGATCCAGAATCAAACGTGGAGAATTCAGAAACCGACCGCCGAATTTCCACGACCTCATCCACCGTGGAAACTTGGATACTCAAGGCCCGTGAAGAACTGAGCATTGTCCGCCAGCTCGAGGGACTGATCTAAAAGGTTCGTGAAGGCGTTTTAACCTTGTGTCTCCAATACCGCAAACATTTTGTCGAGTGCGCTCCGGTAAATCCATGCGCGCCGGTTCACGTCATGTTCCTTGCCGGCATCTGCCACCTTACTGAGCATCTCCCGCGTCTTTGTAGGGACTCCACTGTTCTCAGAAAGGGCGAGAATGCAATTTTCGTAGATCTCAGCGCACTCTGCGATGTCGCCGCGATTGTAGAGAGGAACGCCGCGCTCAATCGCTGCGATGATCAACTTGGTGGCGTCAGCATTGGTCACTGATGCGGTTGGCGAGCTCGCTGTTTTTTCCTCAATTTCGGGAAATCCGATGACGGAGCTGATCACATGGATGATTCCATTTCTGCCATCAATTCCCGTCGTGCGAATGGCAGAGCCGTTTACGTTTAACGTTCCATTGTTGATACTAAAATTGAGTTCAGCGCCGCTCAGAGATTTTGCTTTGCCGGCGTTCAATGCGTCACCGGCGGATACCTTCCCGGAAACGACGTGAGTCGTCAGCAATTTGATCAGCTTGCCGCGGTTTTCTTCTTTGAGAAGGCTTTCGACAGTCCCTTTTGGCAACCTCGCAAACGCCTCATCAGTTGGGGCAAAAACGGTGAGGGGATCTTTGCCTTCAAGAGCAGGCACGAGTCCTGCCGCTTTGGCAGCAGCGAGGAGTGTGGTAAATGATCCGGCGCCTTCAGCGGTGGTGAGGAGATTCTTCGGCTTTGGTTTGGACTCTAGCATCAGAACGGTGTCGATCACGTGGATGATCCCGTCGGTGCACTTGATATCGGCATCGAGAACTGATGCATCATTGATTCGAACTCGACCATCTGAAAAAGAAGCCCTGACCGAAGTCCCTTCAACGGTTTTCAACTCGCCATCGCGGAGAGCGTCCGCCAGCACCGCTGATCCTGCAAAAACGTGATAAGAAAGAATCGCAACCAGCTGTTCCTTGTTCTCCGGCTTCAGCAGGTTTTCAACGGTTCCTTTAGGGAGCTTTGCGAAGGCTTCGTCAGTGGGAGCAAAAACGGTGAGTTTGTTATCCCACTGAAAGAAGGTAGTCAGACCGGCCGCATCAAGGGCCGCCTTGAGAGTATTAAATCGTCCGTCAGCAACTGCGGTTGCGATGAGAGAAGCGGATTTCGATGACGCTTTTGTTTTTTCAGTCGGCTTTGCCTTGGTTATTGGAGCTTCCACCGCCGCGCCTTTACCCTTTCCGTAGGTGCGAATGTAGTCAATCTCGAGATTGAACGGCCCATTTTTTTTATCCCCTAACAAAACGCCTGCCCGGCGAATCACTGCCGGATTGAGCTTCTCATTGGGAAGATCGGTCCCGCGCCAGCTGCCCTCAAACGCGCTCCAGGGGATTTTGACCCCCTGCCAATCGCCTTTTTCCGCGATGAATTTGCCAGCGAATGAAACCGGCATCCCACGGTAGGTTGCGTCGGAGTCGAGGCGCAGATCATATTCACGGCCATCGCCCTTCACCCGAAGGAGGATCCCAGAATCGTTGCTCAAGTCGAGTTGCTCTCCGCTACTTCGGACCGTTGAAAAACCGCCGTTGTTCTCCAACGAAAGCGTTCCGGTGAATTTCATAGTGCCTTCGTCGGTGATCTCGACGTTTCCTTTTGAAAGCCCGCCCATAACTCCATCGTTCACAACCTGCCAATCGAGGACTTCAGTGAGACTTTCATCGAATTCATCAATGGTTTGGCCTCGCCACGCCCACGGCTTTTCACCGTCTGCTGCGGTGGAATCGTTGGGTAAGGACATTGCGATGAGTGTCGTTGCGAATGCGATTTTAGTGATCAATAACGGTTTCATGGTGAAGCATACGCCGGTGACTTTAAACCGGTTGAACAGATCGATCGATTTTGCTTGAAAGCCGTTGGTGTGTTGATTTCGAAAGCTCAATTTTCGAGGTTGAACTTCGAGCCCGGAACATGATCATCTGGGTCTACGATCACAGAAACTTATCTGTATTGAAATTTTATGAGCACTCAGTTTTCACCGATTTCCGGCAAATTAGGTCAGCTAATCTTCGAATCCCCCGATTCAGGATTGCTACCTCGCCTAGAGTTTTTCATTGAACTGGAGTTTCAAGAAGCTGAAATCGATGGCGAATTGGTGAAGCCGTTCTTTCGTGCGAGCAATATTGTGGTGGAAGCAAAAAGTTGGAAAGACCTGGAAAATTTATCTCATGAATTCCCCTGGGCGCCGAAGCTGGGATCGATCGAAGCGGCAATGGTGCTTTTTGGTGAACAAAACCCTGCGGATGTGGTTGCGTTGAACTTTGGAGGTGCTGAAGCAGGAAAGTTATCCGTTTCATTCGAAACAGAAGTCGATTTTGAAATCGAGGCGGATAGGGACGAACTTGGTCAGATTGAACTGAGCTTTTCTGATTTCCCGCTCGAAATTGCCCCGTTGAAAATTGCAACGAGTCTTGCAAAACGCTGCGAGGGAGATCCGGAAGCGATCAGCAAGGCAATCTCCGAAATCATCGATTCCAGCGTTTACGGAGCGGTTTCCAGAGTCCCCGGCGGGTTTGAACTGCCAATCAATGGCTGAATGGAGGAGTCGCTACTTTCCTGCAACCTCTGTCTCAACGCTCGACCTTTCGCCACACCTCGATGTTAGGTTTCAGATCGTAGGTAAAGCGGGTAAGTAGATCGTCGATTTTCATGAGCATAAAAGGCCGAAGCAGGGAGCGGCTGTTTTTGGTGTAGACGATGTCGTCGGCGATGACGACCGCCGCATGGAGCTTGCGCTTGTTGATCGGATTGGAAAAGATTAGGAGATCCCCGAAGCCGTAGGGCTTTTGTGCCGGCAGATAATTTGCTTGAGCGTAGGACATTACGCTTTCGATATCGTTGAATTCATCAGAGGGCTGATATCGGAAAAAGTTGAGAGCGGTCCAAAAACTGTCAGGAAATGTCCCATCCACTCCCAGTGAAAAGGTTGGGAAGGTATAGAGATATTTGCGCGGGGTAGGTGGCAACAGGTGAGAGACATCCAGCCGTTCAACCCCTGGAGTGCTGGCGTAGGATTCAAATATTGGAATGATATCTTTGCTTTTATATCCAGCGGACCAGTAGCTCCGGAGAGTTTTGAAATCAGAATCGGCTGTGATTTTTAAATTTAAAATAAGGCTTCGTGTGCGCGTGAGTGCTTTTAGAAAAGTTCGTTCTTCGGAGTCGCTTCTTATGTGGCTGAGAACTGCCGCCGTGTCTGAAAAAACGAGAGAATTGCCCATGGGATAGGAAAGTTTCTCGATCAGAGCGATGGTTTCAGGTTTCAAGTCGCTCCCTTTAAACCAGCTCTGAACATCGCGGGATTCAATGATTACAGGGAAGCGATAGTCCCGGTTTGCGGCAAACTTTCGCAACTCGGCATAGATGACAGCGCGAACCTGATCGGGAAGGGATTTAACAATTTCTGTCGGAGGAAACAGGCGGTAGTCGGGACCACCTTGAAAAGGAACTGAGACCTGAAGCACTTTATCCACGTTTCTACTTAGCATTCCGGCCTGAATTAAAAATTCCCGGAGCTGGATGGGATTCTTGCCGGGCAGATCCCAGATCGTTCTTGAACTGGGCGTATTTATCAGCGCCATCAAGTGCGGCGGTGCCTCAAGATAGGTGTAGTAATACTCAAGATCTCCCCACGGGCCGGGTTTACACTGGTGCACGGACGCTAACGCCTCTACTCTTTCTTCCGAAAGGGTTATCGGGCCACCTTTGATGATGATGTCCTGGGTGAAACCAGTGGGAACGGCTAGCAGAAAAATCAGCAGGCCACTCAAAAAATGAAAGCGGGTTGAGACTTTCATCAGCGTTGGTATCCCGGCTTTAACCGAAAAAACGAAATTGTAATTTCCTGGCCGGAAAGATAACTCTGTGCGACATCGTTAAGAGGCGAAATGGTCCATGGACGCCCCATGCTCATTCCGTTTTTGGTAAAGACGAGGTTTCCTGCAATATAGTTGCAGGCATGAATCCAGTCTGTCGGGCCATCTTTGGTAAAAAGGACGAGGTCTCCAAATTGAAGTGGCTTTTCAGCTAGCTCGTAACGCTCATTGAAGATGTGGCCCACAAAATCCAGATGGCGATCTGGCGGGGTGTCGGCAAAGAATGCAAAGGAAGTCCAAAAGCAATCGGGCAAATCATCGCCTAATCCCTCGCCTGAAGGAGAAGGATAGGTGTGGAGCAGTTTTCGCGGTGTTGGTGGCAGAAGGTGAACGAGATCGATGTGATCGATGCCGGAAGTTCGAATAACGGACTCGAGTATCGGGCCGATGTCTTTGTTTTTGCCGCCGCATTCCCAGTAGGATGTTAGTTTCTGTAAATTGGTCCCTGGGTGAAGCTTCAGTCGAGTTGAAAGAGATGAATTTCTGGAAAGAGTCTTTAAAATTCTTAACCGTTCGTCGTCATTCATGGCTTTTCCCATCAGAAGATTGATGTCTGATAGTCTTGTCGTGCTTCCTAAGGTAAAGCTGAGCTTTCTAATCCGATCAATTTGGTCCGGTGGCAGCCCAGTTGGACGATGAGAAACGGCATCGATGCCGCCGTTGGGAAGTGTAAATGGCTGAAAAAACGGGCTGATTGTATTTTTTGGCATCAGCTGAGGATACAACTGGGCTCGCTGAGCTTGAGTGAGTCCTAGGATAACTTCCTCAGGAGGAGTTATTTCCATCAAATTAATGGTCGCGTTTTTAGATAGGAATTGTGGTCTCACAAGACGGCTGGCAAGTTCGGGAGAGAGTCCGGAATTGATGAGTATTTTCTGAACGGCTGTCCCGTCGTTTGCATCAAACCTCCAAACTGTTTTTGTGCTGGACTGCTTAAAATCCTCAGAGGTTAGGAGGTAAAAATCCGATGGCTCCAGTATGATCGGATAAAATTCGATTTCACCCCAGCTACCGACAGATATTTGAATTTTTGAATGAGTTCTGTGGATATTATACGGCGATCTTTCTTCTAATACGTCTTGAGAAAGCGCATTGAATGAACCTGAGAATAGAGCGGAAAACACGCTTAAAAGCGTGAACCCATTTAGAAAATTTCGCATTTCTGTGAGAATAAAAAGAGGAATACCAAAGGAATACCCCGAGAAGGCGAAAATGTTAGGAAAAAACCAAAAAAATAACGTGGTGTTAGGATGTCCTTCGCACCATCGTGTGTGGATTGGGAGCTTCGCGAAGCAAGAAAAATCCTAACAAATAGCGGATCGATGGGCTTTCACCACGGTTTAACGACGTTGCATTCAGCGTGAGCACGAACCTTCTCTAGCAGCTCTGAAATGATGGAAGGAGAGTCTCAATTTCGCGTGGATAGTTCCAATGCGATTTGCGGAGCGATGCCTATTTCGCTGCGGCAACAGATTCGTTGGTTGGAGTAGGAAAATTGTGAAGCAGCTTCTTAGCTTTCCCATCCCAAACCCGAAGCACTCCGTCCTGTCCGCCGGCGATAATCACCGATCCATCAAGATTCGACGAGGCAGTGTGAAGAAAGGTGTCTCCGGCCTCAGGAAGGGGAGCGTTGGCTAATTTGACGGCTTTGTCGCCGCTCGCGGTGAGCGTTGTGTCCGTACCGCCAACGAATTCAATCGATGTGATTTCCTTGGTATAGCCTTCGACTTTTTTCAGTTGCTGGCCTTCGGCAATATCCCAAATTTTCACCTGCAAATCCGCTCCGCTTGTTGCCAACGTGAGCCCGTCCGTATTCCAATCTACATCCAGAACGTGGCTGGTGTGCCCCTCAAATGTGGATTCGTATTCAAGCGTGTCGGCGTCGAAAACCTTGACCATTTTATCTGTCGAAGCGGTCGCGACTTTTTTTCCAAAAGGCGAAAAGGCAAAGGCTGTCAGCGTGTCTTCGTGGGCCTTATCGTTGGTTGCCCAAACGCTCCAATCGCTGGTATTGAAAGACTTCAATTGACCATTTCGTGAAGGAACTCCGGTGCCGGTGATTAATTTTGAACCGTCGGGGTTGTAGGCGAGCGCAGTGACTCGATCAATAAACAGTTCGGTGGATTTTCCATCACCCAGCGTCTTTGCGAGCGTCCAACTGGCTCCAGGAACGCTCCACGCGATGAGGTTTTTGTCATTCCTCGCCGTCAGCAGCACTTTGTCCGTTGCCGCAAATGCTACGAATTGCACTTCGCCAGCAGTGGGGAAATTTTCGAGCCACGCTCCGCTTTTGCCTGAAAAAAGCCTTACGGTTCCGTCGGGCAATACCTGGGCCAAAGTTGAGCCATCGGGTGAATACGCGAGTCCAGCCGTCTTGATCTTCTTCACCGACTCCGGAGCCGCCTTGCGAATGACGTCCGCTTCAGCAGTTAGCGCAGTGATCAATGTCTCCGCTTCTTTCGACGCCGCCGCCGCTCCAGCTTGATCCGCCAACGCGTTTCCAGCGAGTCTTACCGACAAATCGCGATTTCGCTCTGCGCCTGAAAGCGTCCGCCTGGCCGCTGTCAGTTCATCAATAGCCTTAGTCAAGGTAGCTTCGTCAGGCTTTGGTAAAGCCGCATTGAGTTTCACGAGGGCCGCGTCCTTGGCTGCGATGTCGCGCCGTGCTTTTGCAATGGCTTCGGCTGCTTCTGACGCTTTCGTCATCTCGTCTTTCGAAGACTTCTCCGCAGTCGGAATCTTCTTGTCCCAGTGCGCCTTCAACCTAGTTGCGATGGCCGACTCGCGGCCCAGATAATCGAGCAAAGGTTGACTCAACGGATCAGGGGCAATTTCAACAAGCTGTTTCCCGTCGGCTAAATTAAAAACTCGAATCGGACTTCCTTCCGTATTTCCAGAAACGGCGACTGTCGAAAAATCAGGTGCAACGGTGAGATGGTGAATCGGTCCCGCATGTGTCAGCTGGCGAATTTGCGATCCATCTGCCGTCTTGAAATGGGTCACTTTTCCATCATCCGATGCGACCAAATACTCGGAGCCGTCAGCTTTCGCCAAGGCCATCGCAGTTGGAATAGCTGCGAGCGTGATCGCTTTTGCAGCAGCCGCTGCCGCTGCCGGTGGAGCCGCAACCGGTGGAGTTGCTGCCGGTGGAGTTGCTGCCGGTGGAGTTGCTGCCGGTGGAGT
>CALAHF010000066.1 GCA_937891465.1 uncultured Verrucomicrobiales bacterium
TCGCTTATTCAAGGATTTTTTACCGGGGCGTCGGTCCGGCCGGGTTTGAGGGGGTGCAAAAACGATTTGGCCTTGAAATTGCCTGATGAACTCAGTGTGATCGACCGCTCCCATTCTTTATCGTTACCTCCAATTGCACTGTCACAAGGTGTGGGATTGGATTGACTGATAGGAATTTGCTTATTCAAGGATTTTTATCGGCGCATCGGTCCTGCCGGGATTGAGGGGGTGCAAGCCATTTGGGGACTCGGTATTCACTAATCGATCATAATGCTTATTTATGTATTTGTTTTTGTAGCCGCACAATTGGTAGCCGCACAATTGATCAGTTGATGGTTGTTAATAACAAATTGCTTTAAAGGCGGTATATATAAATAAGCGTTAAAATCAGAGCAGGTGCAGCAGCCAGTATCAGCAAGAAAAATCTTACAGCTATGAATGGGCGAAGAGCAAATTTAAAAACTGCAGCTAATTTTTCATCTATCAATTTAACGGAACCTTCTAGAACTTTTATAAGAGGATCAAAGAGGTTGTTAATAGCGACTTCTAGCGCTGATCCTACAGAAGAAAGAATTTTACTCGATGTTGTTGATGCTACATTAATGCTGCCTAAAACATTATTCAAAATCTTACTGTGCATCTGTAAAATCGATTGGGGTATAAGTGATATTATTACTTCGGTTAATTTATCAACAATGCCATTAAGAAATTTTTGTAAAGAACCTTGAATCCATTTGTTCGGAATCTTTTTTGTTATCGCCATACTTAATGCGGGGCTAAAATAACCAAGCATGGCAAATTGGATCATTTCGACTGGCGAGGGAACAGCGGCCACAAATTCATTTACCTTGGATTTAATACCTTCATCCCTGCCACCATCATCAACAAAATATTTTTTTCTGTCTCCATCGATGCGTTCGCGAAGTTGAACGACGACGTTTTTGATAACCTTCAACCCTAAGGTTCCAATTTCCAGAAGATCCGATGAGGTTTTTTTTAGGTATGAAACGATAGTGTTCGGCAAAACCATTAATAAAAAGAAAAAACCTACTGCGAGAAACCCAAGTAGATTCCACATCCAACCATCAAAAAAAATCAGAAACAAGACAAAACAACAAATGGAAATACCAGCGTATTTTATATTTGATTTTACCGCTGATTGTACGATCGAGGCATGAAATGCCAATGAATCTCCGATTAGAGCGCCCACTTTTTTCACTTCTTCGGGATCAACTGTAATTCCATATTTCTCGGAAAATGTGGATATAATTGTGGCCTGATTAATTTTTTGAGTCATTTTTTGTGTTACTGATAGGAATTCGCTTATTCAAGGATTTTTTACCGGGGCGTCGGTCCGGCCGGGTTTGAGGGGGTCCAATTGGAGAAGGTGAAAACCTGAAGGTAAATTTGCGAATCACGGGGCGAGGGACGATTTCTTATTTGGTATCCAACTTGAGCACGGCGGATCAGGAATGGGTAAAAGAACAAATCATGAAAGCCAAGATGATGAAAGAATCCGCAACGAACGCGGATGAAGACGGGGGAGCGGCGAGTGTATTGGGTAAATGGAAAGGCTATATGGCAAACAGCGATGGTGAGCCGGATAGCCCGATCGATCTGGAGTTCACCAATGACACGATCACCGCAAGGCGGTTCAGCGGCGAGGTGATGGGCACAGGCACCTACCAAATTCGGGGAAGCGGCACTTCAATGCGCATCGATGTGAAAGGGACTTCGGGTGACTATGATGGCAAGGACTACGAAGGAATTATCTCCGTCGAAGACGGGACGCTGAAATGGTGTTCAACCAATGACAACGAATCCGCACGCCGTCCCCGCGAGTTTCAGACTGACATTCAGCAAAACCACTTCCTGATGGTGCTGAAGCGGGAGGGAGCGACTGAATAATTCATGCGCGTCCTACGAAGCAACAGGGTCTGTTCGATGAACCAATAGGGTTGGTTCGTTTTCCCTGGAGAAACGGCTCAGGCGATAATCTGTTTCAGAACGCCGGTGCTGTCTCCGTGGCGTTCGACGTTCACTCCAACTCCTTGCAGCATCGTCAGCCAGGCATTGCACAGCGGAGTTTCTTTCGGGGTGACAATATTTTCGCCCAGCTTGACTCCGGCCCCGCCACCAGTGAGGAGCGTTGGGCAGTTGGAAAGATGGTGACCGGAGCGAATATTGCTGCCGTAAGCCAACGCGATGTGATCGAACAGGCTGCTGCCGTCCGCTTCTTTGGTTGCTTTCAGCTTATCAATGAGCCCGGCGAGTAACGTGCTGTTGGTCAGGTCACGCTTTTGAGAGGCGGCCAGTTTTTCACCTTTTGTGGTAACGTAATGGCTCATGTCGTGGGGATGAACATCGACCCCGATGCTATTCAGAAAGATTCCGCCATCGGGCTGGCGATAGGTGATTACGCGCGTGCTGTCCGTTTGGAATGCAGCGACGAGCAGGTCATACATCAGCGCTACTTCCTTCTTACCCTGCATTTCACCACGTGGTTCAGCGAGGGGAGATTCTGGACGGGGCACTCCGATCCATTTTTCTTCTTTGCTTAGCCGGGTTTCGATATCGCGAATGCTCTGGAAATATTCGCTGAGCTTCTCGGTGTCGTCTTTCCCGAGACCGCGCTGCAGGGAGCGTGCATTTTCGAGGACGGTATCGAGAACACTACGCTTTTCGGTGAGGCGGGCTTTTTGCTCTTTGATCGGAGTTTCGTCGTTGGAAAAAAGACGGTGGTAGGCTTGCACCGGATCATCCAGCCCCGCGACTGGCTTTCCGTTTTGATCCCAGGCCATCGACAGTCCCGGGCCGTGCCCTGAGGTCTCGCTGCCATTGAGTTGCAGGGAAGACAAGCGTGTGTGCATACCCAGTTGCCCGGCTGCAACCTGGTCGGCTGAAATCGTATTGTGCATGCTCTGCCCAGGCTGGGCGAATTTGTTCGCTCCCGAGAGCCACCACGTGCTGCCGGCATGTCCTTCGACGGAGTATTGATTCCAGAGGCCCTGAACGATCGAGAAATCCTCCTTGTGCTTTGCGAGTGGTTTCAGGCCTGCTGGAAGTTCGTAGTCCGGTCCCGGAGTTTTGATGTCCGGGTACCATGATTCCTCCGTGATCCCCCAACCGAAGCCGAGAAAGGCGATGCGTTTCGGCGGTGTGGTGACTTGTGCCGCAGAAGCGAACCGGCGAAAGCCGAGGGATTCCAGAAATGGCAATGCGATGAGCGCGGTGCTGGATTTCAGAAAGTGTCGTCGACGATGATGGGGATGATTCATAAAAGTTTACTTGGTGTGAAATTCTTTACTGCTGACAATTGCTTGGATAAAGCTCCGAAATGCATAGTCATCTTTTTTCGGCTGCTCGACGAGGGAATCGATAAAAGCTTCATCACTGAAACCAACCGGGCGCCCCAGTGCATACTCAACCAGACCTTCGGTCAAGCCGCGGGCAAAGTCTTCGTCTCTGTCAGCCAGGATATCGCGCAGTTCAAAATAATCAGCAAACTTCGGCCCGTTGTGCAGTTGGCCTGCGGGATTGATGGTCCACGTTTTCTCCTGTCCTTTGACAGGCTTGCCCTCGTCATCTTTGACGACATAGGTATCCTCGCTGCGCCATGCCCCGACCGCATCGAAATTTTCAAGCCCCATCCCGATTGGATCTATTCGCCGGTGACAGCTGGCGCATTGGGCTTCTTCCTGATGAGCGAGGAGACGCTCTTCGGTTGTGAGGACTTGACCCGCGAGGCGGGCGATTTGAGGAATGTTGGCAGGCGCGGGCGGTGGTGGATCATTCAGAAGTTTGCGGAGAACCCATGCTCCGCGTTCGACGGGGCTGGTCTCTTCACCGTTCCCACCCATCAAGCTGACGGCGGCCATGCCCAGCAAACCGCCTCGCGGCGAACCGGATGGAAGTCTTACCCGCCGGAACTGATCGCCCACGACACCGCGGATTTGGTAATACTCGGCCAGCACGGAATTGATCACCACAAAATCAGATCGAAGTAAATTTCTCACGCTCTGATTTTCTCGAAGTAGATAGGCGATCGTTTCGTAGATCTCCTGCCGGGCAGTCACCTTGGTCGCATTGTCGAACCGGCGATGCTTGAGCAAGTTGACCTGGAAAAAGTCGAGCCGATCCAGCCCCAGCCACTGGTAGGTAAAGGAATCCGAGAACTTTCGTGAACGGGAATCATTCAAAAGGCGATTCGTCTGCGCGGCCAGTATTTTGGGGTTGGAAAGTCCACCTTCCCCTGCAATTCGCCGCAGCTCTTCGTCAGGCTGGGATCCCCAGAGGAAATACGAGAGGCGCGATGCCAATTCTATATCTGTCAGCGGCCGGGGATCAGGATTCGGAGATGGCTCCGTCAGGTAAAGAAACATCGGAGAGGAAAGAATCACCGCCAAGCTGTTCTTCATCGCGGACACGAAGTGATCACCTTTCGCAAGGCGGGTCTCGTAGTTTTGCATTAGACCATCGATATACTTTTTGCCCGGATCGCGACCACGGAAGGCTTCTTTGGCAAACTGCTCTAATGCAGCCCGGACATTATCGATAGAAGGAACAGGTTCTTTCGTAGCCTCATCGAGAGGCAGTGAATCGAGCATCGCCAGGCCGTGAGGGATTTCGCGATCAGAATCCGGAATGCGTTCCATCTCCAACCAATCAACCCAGATGGCGTAGGGACGTCCTCGGCCAATCTCCATTTGCTTTGCGCCTTCCCGATGGAGTTCTCTCGTGACCATGTAATGATCGTGGGTTCCCTTCTCACGAATGTAGAGCGTGCGATCCGCGCGTTCAGCATCGGCATCGCCAAAGTGGAAAGGGATTTCGACAACTTGTGGATTGTCCATTGTGCCGGTGACTTCGTGAACGCTAAGCGCCTGATTTCCGCGCGGATTGACGCCGAATTCCAGGAAACGTCGATCAGGCGTTCCATCTCCGGTGAGCGCGGCACGAATCCGGATCACATAGTTTCCAGCCGGCCATTTGTCTCCCGTTTTGGCGCTCCACCCCACCGCGAAGGTGATCGCCGCATTTTCCAAAACGGACGGATGTTCTGACTGAATCGCCAGATACATTCCCGTGTCGATGCGGGGCTGTTCGAGATAGTATTGATGATAGGGTAGCCAGTAAGAAGCGAGTGCCCGGTGGGCTTTGTCTGCATTGTTTTCTTTAGTCTGAAAGCCAAACGATTCCGGAGATGGCGCGCCGGGGATCTGTTTCCACAAACGGCGAAAGTTGCCTTCGTGATCGTTCACCTGCGCACGAAGGTTTGCTACGATCTCTGCGTTCTCGGGCTTCGCGGCAGCTTCCTCGACCTGTTTGACCCATTTTTCCGCACGCGCCTTCGCGTCGATTTGATTCTCTACCACTTTTGCCACTTTTTCAGAAATCGCCTCCGTCTCGTAACGCCAATACCGCTCCTCTTTCACCGCTAACTCGCGCGCAAAAGACAAATCCAGCGCCTTACGACCGAGGGTGAGATATTGCTCGAACTGATTCGCCGACATGAAAAGATTCGCGCCCACCGTATCGTAATTCCCCGACCCCGTGTCTGAGGGAAGTTCACCCACAGGAATTTCCACGCCTAAAAGTTCACGAATCGTATTCTGATATTCCCGACGATTCAGCCGCCGCATCGTGATGGCTCCTTTTTGATCCGCCAGCAACTTCCGCGCGGCGACCATGGAATTGGCAAGGTCGTCGAGAAAATCCGTTTTTTCTTTTTCCGGCAAAGGCTCCTCATCTTCCGGCGGCATTTCGCCCGAGTTCAGCGCATCGAGAATTTTCTGCCAGCGCTCCGCCGTTTCGACAGTGTCGATCGTGTAGGGTAGATCATCGAGGCGGACTCGCCCTTTCTGCTTGTCCGCATTGTGGCACTTGGTGCAGTGGGCCTCGAGCAGCGCCTTATGCCCCTCAGGCATCGACGCGCGGGGACTTTCCGCCCTGAGGTGTGGCAGAAGAAAAAAGAGGCAGATGATCCAAAGATAGCGAGTCATGTCACTGACTGATAGGAATTCGCTTATTCAAGGATTTTTTACCGGGGCGTCGGTCCGG
>CALAHF010000067.1 GCA_937891465.1 uncultured Verrucomicrobiales bacterium
AGGGGTAGCAGCCTTCTCCTCAGGGGTAGCAGCCTTCTCCTCAGGGGTAGCAGCCTTCTCCTCAGGGGTAGCAGCCGCTTCGACAGCAGCATCATCTACAGTTTCCTCTGGAGTGTTATTTTCGGTTTCTTCGCTCATTTAAAAATTAGGTAAATTCAAGGCGTCGATTAAAATTCCAGACCGGCTTCGCGGGCCGCATCAGCAAGTGCCTTCACCTTGCCATGGTAAATGAATCCCCCACGATCAAAAACTGCGGCATCGATGCTCGACGCCTTAGCTCGTTGAGCGATCACTTCGCCCACTTTTGTTGCAGAAGCTATGCTTGCTCCAGTCACGCCAACTTCACCGTCTTTAGTCGACGCCGAAGCGATCGTCTTTCCGGTCACGTCATCAATGAGCTGAGCGTAAACATTTTTGTTTGAAAAGTGAACAGCGAGACGAGGACGTGCAGCCGTTCCAGAAATCTTTTTCCGGATGCGGCGACGAACGCGAGCGCGAGCTTGTTTACGAATGTATTGGGCCATTTTTCAGTATGGATAAAGTTTTCTGATAGATCAGGTGAAGAGACAAATTACTGGACACTCTTACCTTGTTTCCGACGAACATGCTCACCCTTATAGCGAACTCCCTTGCCTTTATAGGGCTCCGGCGGGTAAAAAGACCGAACATCGGCGGCGAACTGACCGACCAACTGCTTGTCGATCCCTTCAACCTTGATTTTTGTGTTCTCCTCAACAGTCACGGTCAACCCTTCCGGGATTGGGTGAAGCAGAGGGTGGGAAAATCCGAGACTAAGATCGAGCGCCTTGCCTTTAACAGCGGCGCGAAAACCGACACCCTGAATCTCAAGCTCTTTAACAAAGCCGTTGGTGACTCCATCGACCATGTTTGAAACAAGGCTGCGAGAGAGGCCATGCAAAGCACGGGCCTTACGCTCTTCCGATGCACAATTAATGCTAACGGCGCCATCTTCCTGTGAAAGCGAGATCCCCCCAGGGAGAACCCACTCGAGTTTTCCTTTCGGACCTTCAACAGTTACATTCAAAGAATCATCGCAAGACACGCTGACTTTTTCGGGGAGATTGATGAGTTGTTTACCAATACGGGACATGATTCCAGATGGTTAAAAATTTTTGCGTTACAAATTGTAGGGGCCACTAGCGGCTTACCAAACGGTGGCGAGTAATTCCCCGCCGACATTTTGTTTCCGAGCTTTGTGCCCGACCATAATTCCCTTTGAGGTAGACAAAATCGTAATCCCCATTCCTCCGAGAACCTTCGGCACCTCGCCAGATCCTACATACGAACGAAGACCGGGACGGCTAATCCGCTTTAGGTCCGTCAATGCGGGTGTGGTTCCGAGATATTTCGGTTTTGCGACAATCTCAGGATGCGTTCCATCTTTGTTCACCTCGAAAGACCAAAGATAACCTTCTTCCTGAAGAATGCGTGCGATCTCGGCCTTAATCTTAGAATAAGGAGCACGAAACTCCTCTTTCTGAGCGCGGGTCGCGTTTTTGAAGCGGATCAAAAAATCCGCGATTGGGTCACTGACTACTGCCATCTGTCCTCGGTGGTTGTTCGTTAAAATTTCGTTTACTAAAACGTTTAAATGTATTCGGCTCACGCGGCTTTTTCTTCTCCGCCTTCACCTTCACCCGATCCGCTAACTTTGCGGAAAGGCATTCCTAATAATCCCAGAAGCTCACGAGCTTCATCGTCAGTATTCGCGGTCGTCACGATCGAGATATCAAATCCGATCTGACGCTTCACTTTATCCAATTCAATCTCAGGAAAAATAGTGTGATCATTGATGCCGCCCGTGTAATTGCCCCGGCCATCAAATGTCTTTGGAGAAAGACCACGAAAGTCACGAATCGTAGGAGTCGCCACATTAATAAAGCGATCCAGGAATTCCCACATCCGCTGGCCACGAAGCGTTAGCCGCGCGCCAATCACCTCATCTTCACGAAGCTTGAAGTTCGATACAGAAATCTTCGCCCGAGTCGGAACTGCTTTCTGTCCGGTAATCTTACCAATATCTTCAATGACCGCTTCAGCAGCAGCCTTGCGATCATCCGCCTGACCAAAACCGCTGTTCAAGGTCACCTTAACAAGCTTAGGGATCTCGTTGACGTTTTTGTATCCAAATTTCTCTTGAAGCGCCGGTATGACGGCATCTTTGTAGAGTGTTTGCATTGCTGGTGCTTCTGACATAACTAAAATAGATTAAAAAATTCTCAGGGTCTTAGCCCACCAACTTAACGTTGGAAATGTGAATTGGGCCCTCCAGCTCAATAATCCCGCCTTCAGGGCGATCCTGGCTGGCTTTGGTGTGTTTTTTGATCAAGCGCACACCCTCAACGAGAACGTGACCTTTTTCTGGAAATACTTGAAGAACTTTACCTGAAGCACCCTTGTGAGCACCTGAGATAACAACAACTTCGTCGTTTTTCTTTACGTGAGTTTTGATTTTATTCGCCATCGCTTTCTGTGATTGCTCGTTTCAAAAAAATTGCAGTCTCGTCCGATTCCTTAAAGCACCTCTGGTGCGAGAGAAACAATTTTCATAAAGTTCTTTTCACGCAACTCACGAGCCACCGGCCCAAAAATACGAGTTCCGCGAGGATTTTGATTGGCATCGAGAATCACGATTGCATTTCGATCGAAACGCAACACTGACCCATCAGCTCGGCGAACCGGAGCTGCAGTCCGAACCACAACAGCCCGAACCACTTCTCCTTTTTTCACACTTGCCGTGGGGATTGCCTCACGGATGTGAGCAGTGATAATATCACCAACTCCGGCTGACTTTGAGCGCGTGCCAATTACGCCAATCATCTTGGCGACACGAGCTCCCGTGTTGTCAGCCACCTGCACTTTGGATTCCATCTGGATCATAGCACCAAAAATTCGTTAAAAGTTTTCTTCGTTTACGTTTACTGGACAATCAGTGCGCAAGCACTTCCTCCAACTGCCACCGCTTTTTCTTGCTCAGCGGACGGCACTCCTTGATTAGAACACGATCACCGATCGCGCCCTCATCCTTCTCATCATGAACAAACATCTTGGTAGTCAGTTTCACAATTTTCTTAAATCGCGGGTGAGGCACACGACGGACAACTTCGACGACAATCGTCTTATCCATCTTGTCGGAAGTCACAACACCCACACGGGTCTTGCGCAATCCTTGAGTCTTGCCCTCTTCGGCAGCATTCTGATCAACAGTTTCGCTCATCGTTTTACGTTCGTTCTAAAATTCAAAAATTATTCAGCTGATTCAGAAACCACCTGCAAACGGCGCTCTGAGAGCAACGTTTCAATTACTGCCACTTCGCGGCGATTTTTCCGGATTTGAGCCGGGTTTTCAAGCTGACCCAACTCACGCTGGACCCGCAAATTAAGCGACTCTTCTTTGAGATCACGACGACGAGTCGCCAATTCCCCATTACTAAGTTCACGTAGTTCTGTTACAATATTCGCCATGACTCTGATGGTGTTCGGTTAATTAAACAAATTCCCAACTACCCCTGACGGGTAATAAAACGGCACTTCACCGCAAGTTTATTAGAAGCAAGGCGCAACGCCTCCTTGGCCTGCGTCTCAGGAACGCCACCCACTTCAAAAAGAACGTTTCCTGGACGAACCACGGCAACCCAGGCCTCAACAGGACCCTTACCTTTACCCATTCGAGTTTCAGGAGGACGCTTTGTAATCGGCTTGTGAGGAAAGATTCGAATCCAAACCTTCCCCTTACGCTTGAGGTAACGATTAATTGAAATACGGCAAGCTTCAATCTGGCGATTCGTAATCCATCCGCGCCCAAGGCACTGAAGACCGAATTCACCAAAACTAACTTTGGTTCCACCTTTCGCATTACCAGCGCGACTCCCGCGGTGGCTCTTACGAAACTTAACTCTTTTAGGCATCAAAGGCATAATTCAAACCCTTTCGTCTTTATTAAAATTTATTTACTTACTTAAAATCGAAATCAGCGCCGAGGTCCTCCTCCGCCGCCACCACCAGGTCCGCCGCGACCGCGACCACCACCGGGCCCACCGCGACCACCGCCAGGCCCACCGCGACCACGACCTCCGCCGCCGCCAGGTCCACCGCGACCACGACCTCCGCCACGACGATCACTACCCGCTCCGCGAGCCTTAGCTTCCTTAGCCTTCTCTTCGTCGTGAGTAATCCAGGTCTTAACCCCAATAATTCCCCATGTCGTTTCAGCTTCAGCAAAACCGTAATCAATTGGCACACGCAGCGTTTGAAGCGGCACCTTACCCTCGCGATACTGCTCAGCACGAGCAATATCAGCTCCACCAAGACGACCCGCACAACGAATACGAATTCCATTCGCACCGAAGTCGATAGCCGTCTGAATCGTCCGCTTCATCGCACGACGGAAAGAAATCCGACGCTCAAGCTGAGTCGCAACCTGCTCAGCAACCCACTGGGCATCTGTCTCAGGCTGCTTAATTTCAAAAATGTCAATTTTGACTTGAGCACCCGCACACATCTTCGAGATGACGTTCGTCATGCCCTCAATCTCAGCACCACGCTTACCGATAATCAAACCGGGACGCGATGTGTGGAGAGTAACCCGAACGCTATTCCAAGCGCGCTCGATCAATACCTTGGAAACAGCACCCTTTTGAAGACGATTCTTCAAAAAATCGCGAATCTTAAGGTCGCAGTGCAGTTGGTCCGCATACTCTTCTGGTGGTGCATACCACTTCGAGCGCCAGTCCTTGGTGACTGCGAGGCGAAATCCGATCGGATGAACTTTTTGTCCCATATCTAAAAATTATTTCGGTGTCTTAAAATAAAATACTTACTTCGCCTTTTCAGGACTCACGTGCTTCTTGCCTTCTTTGGCTTCAGCTGGAGCATCATCAGAAAGAACGATACGAATATGACTGGTTCGCTTGCGAATCGGAGATGCCGAACCACGAGCACGAGGCTTAAAACGCTTGAAAGTTGGACCTTCACCAATAGTCGCCTCTTTCACAAAGAGACCATCCAAAGGAAGCTCAAAATTATTCTCCGCATCAGCAAGAGCTGCCTTCATCGTCTTACCGATAAGAAAAGCAGATTTACGAGGCGTAAAATTCAAAATATCCAGAGCATCAGAAACTGGAAGCCCTTGAATTTCACGAGTAACATCGCGCGCCTTCCTTGCGGAAACCCGAGCGAATTTGTATGTCGAAGTCACGTCCATGTCCTCAGTGTTTTATTATTATAAAAAAATTAAAATTAAAGTGTGTTACTAACCTTCATCAGGCTTGAGGCGAATTGCATCCCCGACTTTTACATCAGCTCCTGCCATGTAGACATCTTGCAATACCGCCCCACAAATTGAATCTCGCACATCAACCACAATCGCCGAGCCAATCGGCCGATTTGTCTGCACCACCTCGAGCGGCATGCCAATGCGAGCGCCGCTTATACGCCCAACATTGACAACAAGCAAGCCAACTTCCGGGTCAATGCTGACAACTTTCGCGTCAGAAATTTTCTTTGCAACCTTGATTTCAGGTCCGGCACTGAGCCCCAACGCAGCGTTGGCTTGCTTCAGAGCCGTTTCAGCCATTTTCCGAGCTTCAGAATCAGCTTCTGGAACGGCCTGTAAATAATGAAAAAGAACTTCACTTAAAGAGGTGACTTCACCTCCCAGAGATTGATTTGATTGGCGGAGCTGATCGATTTCACGAACCGCTTTCAACAACCGACTCTCCAGACTCTTGGGATCCGCATTGAGCAGATCCACTCCAAAAGCCTGCATTTTTAATTGAAGTTCGTTATGCGCCTTGGTCTGCTCTTCGCGGACCCGGTTCGCTTCGGCCAAACTCTCAGAAAGCGTTCGAACCTTAGCTTCGGCGGCTTTCGCCTTATCCCGCTCTCGCTCCACTTGTTTTTGAAGTGCTTCAAGAGCAGCCTTCGTCTCGGCCAACTCGATTGAATCTGCAACCAACTGCGGCTCCCTGGGAACGGTGATGGCATCGTCTGCCAAAACCTTCGGACTCACTTCTATTGGATCACTTCCCAAAAACGCTTGGCCCTTCGAGTCAACAGCACACACCCCGCCGAGCACCGCGATCACAATCGCGGCGAACGAGCCAATAGGGTTAGTCTGTCGATTCAACAGGGTCATTTCGTTTTTGTTTTTCGAATCAATAGGGTCCGTTCAATGAACCAACCCTATTGCTTCGTAAAATTATCGTTTAGCACCTTGCCCTTGGTGAGGGGAAGTTTTCTTAGTTGGAGAAAATTCACCGAGCTTGTGGCCAACCATGTTCTCAGTCACGAACACGGAAAGAAAATCTTTGCCGTTGTGAACGAGGAAGGTGTGACCAACAAAATCCGGAGTCACCATTGAGCGACGTGACCAGGTTTTGATCGGGCGTTTTTGACCCGAGTCATTCATTGCGTCGATCTTGATCAAAAGCTTCTGATCGACAAAAGGTCCTTTTTTGAGTGAGCGTCCCATTTTTAAATACGTTTTGAATTATACAAAGTGATCACCAATTAACGGCGGCGTTTCTTACTCTTCCGGCGCTCGATAATAAACTTATCGCTCGGCTTGTGCTTCTGGCGAGTCTTTTGCCCCTTAACGTGACCCCAAGGCGACGACAAATGCTGGCGACCACCACCTGATTTCGACTTACCTTCACCACCGCCATTTGGGTGATCAACCGGGTTCATACACATTCCGCGAACGGAAGGCCGAATTCCCAGCCAACGAGTCCGGCCAGCCTTCGCGCTGACAATATTCATGTGATCGCGGTTACCCACTTCACCCATGACGGCATAGCACTTTTCATTGATCTTGCGAATCTCACCCGATGGCATCTTCACAAGTCCATAGCCTTTCTCACGGTTAGAAAGAACGCAGGCCTGACCAGCGCTTCGCGCAACTTGTGCACCACGACCAGGAATAAGCTCCACACAGTGGATGTCTGATCCTGTTGGAATCGCAGAAATTGGAAGCGCGTTACCCGGCTTGATTGGAGCATTCTCTCCGGACATCACAGAAGCACCAACCTCTAGCCCACGTGGAGCAATGATGTAAGACTTCTGTCCGTCGCCGTATTCGATCAGCGCGATCCGCGCCGTGCGGTTTGGATCATACTCAATTGAAAGCACCTTCGCCGCTTCGTCACGACGATTCCGCCTGAAGTCGATCATGCGATACTTCCGCTTGTGACCACCACCACGGTGGCGACACGTGATACGTCCTCGATTATTACGTCCTCCGGACTTTTTCAATGGACGACAAAGACTCTTCTCAGGAGTTGTCTTCGTGATCTCAGCGAAGTCGGGCAGCACCTTATAGCGGCTCGACGGAGTAAATGGTTTGTAGGTTTTAAGTGGCATCGTTCTGACCCGGTTTAAAAATATTTAGTTCGATTGATTCGAAATTATACGAATTCAATAGTTTCGCCTTCAGCAAGCTTCACAAAAGCCTTCTTCCACTTTTTAGTGCGACCAAAATCAGCGCGACGCTCGCGCTTCTTCTTGCCCTGATAATTAGCTGTTCTCACAGCAGTAACCTTTTTCGAGAACAATTTCTCGACGGCTTGTCTAATCTCCAACTTGTTCGCGCGTTGATCAACTTTAAACACGTAAACATTTTCTGTTTCCGTGAGAATCGTTGCCTTTTCGCTAAGCTGAATGGTGTCAATCACCTGAAATAAGTCTTTCATAACTAATCCGTTTGAAAATTCGGTAAAAATATCAGTTCTCGACGGTCCGAGACGCAAGCGTCTCCATCGCATCTTCTACGAGAATAATTGTGTTGTGATGGAGAATTTGCTCCGTGTTAACCTCGGCTGCTGACATCAGCAAAACCGACTGGAAGTTACGCCCAGCGCGCTTTGTCTCTTCATCGAATGAACTGCTAACGATGAGAACTTTCTTCACATCATCAACCAAGCCACCAACCTCTTTGGCGAAAGACTTCGTTTTTCCGTCACTGACCGCAAAGCTACTAATAGTAAGAACATCGCCATCAGAGATCCGCTCGCTAAGCGCTTTCGAGAAAGCAAGGCGACGAGTTGACTTGGTAACATCCTTTTTATAGTTCCGCGTATTGCGAGGACCAAAAGCGACACCACCACCAACATGAATCGGAGGACGGTTACCACCCTGACGAGCACGTCCAGTGCCCTTCTGGCGAAACGGCTTCTTACCGGTGCCTGACACTTCAGCACGCGTCTTAACGTGAGCAGTGCCTGAACGGCGGTTGGATCGCATCGCCACGACAACGTCGTGAACAGCCTGACGGCCACGATAGCTCTCTTCGATAATTCCGATATTAGCGCTTTTTGCCGCTTCTGTTGTTAAAGCTGTTGCAGCCATAATCTTAAACTGGTTTCAGTTGAAAAATTCCTTCAATTTCTATTCTTTTATTCGGACGCAGCCTCATCAGAGGACGCCTCTTTCGCAGGTGCAGCGCTCTTGGACAAATCCTGAGGAGCGAGTGCCTTTTTGACTGCCGGGCGAATCACAACGTACCCACCTTTTGCACCGGGGATTGCACCACTGATCAGGATCACATCATCCTCATCACGAAGCTTAATCACCTTCAAATTCTGAACCGTCTTACGGTAACTACCGTGACGACCTGGCATAGCCTTGTTTTTCCAAACACGACCAGGATCCGTTCCTGCACCAATACCACCTGTTCGACGGTGCATCATGTGACCGTGAGCCGCAGGCTGACCGTGGAAATTATAACGCTTCATAACCCCCTGGAAACCTTTACCCTTAGTCGTGCCAATCACATCAACGAATTGCCCCTCTTCGAAAAGAGACATTCCCGGGTGATCAATCTCAGGAAGCTCCTCACCTTCTTCGAGGCGAAATTCCTTGATGACTCGCTTAGCTTTTCCGCCGTGCGCTTTCGCGTGGCCCAGCTTCGACATATTTAAACGTGAATCCTTTTGATCATCGAAAGCGACTTGAACAGCTGTGTAGCCGTCATTTTCCTCTGTGCGTTTCTGGAGGAAAATATTGTCACTAACGTCGATCACGGTCACAGGAATGGAGACACCGTCTTCATCAAAGAAGCGGGTCATTCCGAGTTTTTTACCGATCAATCCAATACTCATAGCAAAATTGTTTTCGTTTTTAGAAAAAATGCGAAGGGCGAAAACTAGATCTTGATGGTGATGTCCACACCAGCAGGGAGATTAAGCTTCTTCAATTCATCAACAGTCGATGCTGTTGGGTTCACGATATCAAGAAGACGCTTGTGAGTCCGAATCTCGAACTGCTCAGCAGATTTCTTGTTTACGTGCGGAGAACGGTTAACCGAAAACTTCTCGATACGAGTCGGCAACGGGATTGGTCCAGCGACCATTGCACCCGTACGTTTTGCAGTCTCTACGATATCTTCCGTCGACTTGTCGAGAAGTCGATGATCGTAGGCACGGAGGCGAATTCTGATACTTTGTCCCTGCATGATTCGTTATTCGTTAATATTCGTTAAAAATTGTTTTCTTAAAATTTGAAAGCCAACCACTTACGCAGCAACTCCCATTCGACGCTCCACAATGCTATCAAGCACCGATTCAGGAACCTCCTCAAAATGTGATGGAGTCATCGAGAAAGAAGCGCGACCACTGGAAAGACTACGCAAATCCGTCGCGTAACCATCCGATACCGTTGCGAGCGGAACTTCCGCACGAACGACACTCAGCTCGTTTTTCGCCTCCAATTCAGTGATACGAGCACGACGGCGATTCAAATCACCAACAACACTTCCCTGAAATTCATCAGGCGTATCCACTTCCATTGACATAATCGGCTCCAACAAGCGGCAATCCGCTTCACGGAACGCTTCCTTAACCGCCAAAATCGCAGCAATCCGGAACGCTTGCTCATTCGAGTCAACATCGTGACTTGAGCCACCAAGAAGCTCGACATGAACATCCACTACAGGATACCCGGCAATAATTCCGGTATTCATCGCTTCTTCAATACCAGCAAGCACCGGCTTGATAAACTCTTTAGGAATCTCGCCGCCAACAACCTTGTCTTCGACAGAAAAACCTTTCCCTCGGTTATTTGGAGAAATCCTCAGGATGACATGACCATATTGACCCTTGCCACCGGTTTGCTTCTCCAATTTATAATCACCCGAAGCTGATTTCGAAATTGTTTCGCGGTAAGCAATCTGAGGCTTACCCGCACGAGTTTGAACTCCGTGCTCACGCTTCATTCGCTCCTGGAGAATCTCCAAGTGAAGCTCACCCATTCCAGCGATGATCGTTTGCCCAGTCTCTTCATCAACTGAGACAACAAACGTTGGATCCTCATCCGCAAGGCGAGCCAACGCACTTGAAAGCTTTTCCTGATCAGCCGTCGTCCGGGGCTCAACCGCCATCGAGATAACAGGCTCAGGAAACGCCGGCGGCTCGAGCATAATATCAAAACTGGGGACAGAAAGCGTGTCACCAGTTTTAACATTCTTCATCCCGACAATCGCCGCAATATCACCTGAGTAACAGGTATCAATATCAGTATGGGAGTTCGATTGAATCTGAACCAAACGTCCAATCCGCTCTTTTTTCCCAGTCCGGGGATTCACAACCTGATCACCCTTGGAAACAGAACCGGAATAGACCCGAATAAAAACCTGCTTACCAAACTTGTCCGACCAAAGCTTGAATGCCAACGCGCAAAACTTCGCGTTATCATCAGCAACCACCTCAATGACCTCATCCTCAGAGCCTGGCGCATGACCTTGAGCCGGAACCGTTTCGAGAGGACTTGGAAGATAATCAACCACTGCATCAATTAGATACTGAACCCCGATGTTAGCGAGCGCAGAACCGCCGATCACAGGGATCAACTTATTCGCAATCACCGACCGACGAACCGCCAACTTCATGTCAGCAACGGAAATCTCCTCCTCCTCGAGAAACTTGAGGCCAATCTCCTCATCAGCATCAACGAGAGCATCAAGAAGCTCAGCATGCGCCGCATCAGCAATCGCAGATTGAGCCTCATCCAACTCTTCAACCGAATAAGTAGAACCAAAAACATCGTCATCAGAATAGATAACCGCTTTGCGATTCAGGATATCAATCTGCCCCTTTAAATCACCCTCAGCACCGATCGGAATCAGCACAGGAAACGCATTTGCCTTGAGCTTAGTCCGAACATCTTCGACAACCGCCGTAAAATCAGCTCCGACGCGATCCATCTTATTAACAAAGATAATTCGAGGAACATTGTAACGGGACGCCTGGCGCCAGACCGTTTCGGATTGCGGCTGAACACCAGCCACTCCACAAAAGACAACCACCGCGCCATCAAGCACCCGAAGCGAGCGCTCAACCTCAGCAGTAAAATCAACATGACCGGGAGTATCAATAATATTCACCCGCTGATCCTTCGCGGTGAAATTCTTATAAACCCCATCTTCCGGAAGCTGCTTCCAGTTACAAGTTACAGCAGCCGAAGTAATTGTAATGCCACGCTCCTGCTCCTGCTCCATCCAATCCGTCGTCGCCTGACCGTCATGAACCTCACCAATGCGGTGAATCATGCCCGTATAAAAGAGCACTCGCTCAGTCAGCGTCGTTTTCCCGGCATCGATGTGCGCAGCTATCCCAATATTCCGCGTGCACTGCAGCGGCATATTTCTGTTGGGAGAGTTGGGATCTGCGCTCATTTTCTGTAGAAGAAAAATAAAACAACGAAGGACGTCAATTAGACGAAGAAATAGAATCAGCGATTACCAGCGGAAGTGAGCAAAGGCACGGTTTGCCTGAGCCATCTTGTGAACTTCATCGCGCTTACGAATAACCCCACCTTGATTGGTGGCAGCATCCCGAATCTCATTCGCCAAAGCGACATGCATCGGAGTTCCACGGCGATTACGAGCAGCAGTCACAATCCATCGCATCGCGAGTGATTCCTGACGCCCGATCGCAACTTCCAGCGGCACCTGATAGGTAGCACCACCAACACGGCGACTCTTCACCTCGACACGAGGCTTGGCATTTTCAACAGCACGAATCAGGACCTCGAGTGGATCAACTGCATCGGAACCGTCGTTTGCACGCTCAATCGCCGCGTAAACAATACGCTCCGAAAGTGCTTTTTTACCCTTCGACATCACCTTAGCGACCAACTTGGCCACCAACGTGCTATCGTATCGCATATCGCGACGCTCAGGCTTGGCGTAAACTCTCTTTCTTCTCGACATAGGATTATTTCAATGTGGAAACATTCATGTCAAAAGAAGGCGTAACCGCTTTAGGCGATCAGCTTTCCTTCGGACGTTTAGCCCCGTATTTAGAACGGGATTGACGACGACCATCAACCCCAAGGGTATCAAGTGCACCGCGAACAATATGATAACGAACACCCGGCAAATCCTTCACCCGTCCACCGCGGACGAGAACGATTGAGTGCTCTTGCAAATTATGACCTTCACCACCGATGTAAGCGATGATTTCCTGACCGTTAGTAAGGCGAACCTTAGCAACCTTACGCAAAGCCGAGTTAGGCTTCTTTGGCGTTCTTGTATAAACCTGAAGACAAACACCACGACGCTGCGGACACTTATCAAGTGCTCGTGATTTTGATGTTGTTGGCTTATCTTTGCGTCCTTTACGGACAAGTTGGTTGATAGTCGGCATAACGTTTCCGTCTCCGGTTTTTAAATTTTAAGTCAATCTCAACGCGCTTATCACGTCAGATCTTTTCGATTCCCTCACCGGAGACAAAAGAGGCTCGCCGTAACCCGTAGCTCAAACAAGAACAACAGATTCAAAAGCAAGCCCAGTTACCAGCCGGATTGATCGAAACAAATAACCGCCAGTAAGCCGAAAAATTTCTCGGACGCACTAGCGGAAGGGGCGGAATATAGGTGGATCATCCACCGGCGCAAACGGAAAATAAGCAAAAATTTTAATAAATTCGACTCACTCGGGCCATTTACGAAAAACCGTTCCAAAAGTTTTTCTGGAAAATACATTCCTTGTTGAAATTTGGTAGCACGAGGGAGATTTGAACTCCCGACCTTAGGCTTATGAGTCCTCTGCTCTACCCCTGAGCTATCGTGCTGTTCCAAAGTTCGTTCCGCCAACTTCTCAGCGGGCGGCTAAGATGCAAATTTAGAGCGAGAAGTCAAGTTGAGAGTGGGAAGAATTTTACGCCGTGATAGGCTGGTTATGATGGCGGATGAAACGAAATACAGGCGTTGCGAGAGGCTTTTTAGAAATTGTGGAATTTGGCTGGTAGTTCTCGTGGCGGCGGCATTGGTCTATTTGGCTCGACTTG
>CALAHF010000068.1 GCA_937891465.1 uncultured Verrucomicrobiales bacterium
ATTCCATCTCCTTTGGTGTAAGACGCTCGGGATCTTGTCCGTCCCGCGTTGCTTCGTAGGTCCGTTCGGAAATCATCGCTTTCCCGATCGAAAAATCTTCCACGGAACTGAGTGCTTCAGCAGCGGCTGGCGCATCGATTCGCTGAACCCGGCGAAGCAGTGCATTGACCCGAGCTACCAGTTCGTGAACGCCAAATGGCTTCGTTACATAATCATCCGCGCCAGAATCAAGTCCCACGACTTTATCAATCTCCTGCCCCTTCGCCGTCAACATCAGCACTGGCAGGTTGCAGCCACGTTTCCGCAAATCACGACAGATTTCGTAACCGTTTTTGCCTGGTAACATCACATCGAGAATGATCAGATCCGGCAATTCTTCGGCAATGGTGTTATCGGCCTCATCTCCGCGCTCGCAATCGGCTACGGCATAGCCTTCGGCGGCAAAAACCTCCGTCAGTCCAAAGCGAATGCTTGGATCATCTTCGACGACTAGAATTTTGGTCTCACTTTTTTTCATGGCGTTTTACGATCCATTCAGTCCTTAGAAATAGGTAATGTCAGAGTGAAGCAGCAACCGCCTCCGTCGCGGCTTCGAAAGTTCAGGTCACCGCTGTGCCCTTGGGCGATCTGCTTGGCGAGCGTTAAACCGAGGCCCGACCCTTGAATTCCGGTGGAAAGGGAATCGTCCGCGCGGTAGAATTTCTCGAAGATCTTCGAGGCATCTTTTCGACGAATTCCCGGTCCGCGATCCATCACGCAAATCGCGACTGATTTCGGATCCGGCGTGGTAATTTTGAGGATAATTTCTTTCCCACCACAGGCGTATTTATCAGCGTTTGAGAGCAGATTCACCAGCACTTGGGAAAGTGCATCGCGATCGCCATTGATCCAGGCAGACTCGCCGTTTTCGTTTTGAAATTTCAGTTCGCAGCCATCGGCCTCGAGATGCATTCGGTAATTTTCCACCGTCTCTTTGGCGAGAGCTACAGCATCGAGTTTTTCAAATTGGTAATTCCGATCGCCACGATCCATCCCTGAAAAATCGAGGATATTATTGATCAATCGCGTAAGCCGGGCCGCCTCCCGCGAAATGATCCCGGAATACTCCGTGCGTTTTTCCGTCTCGATAGCTTTTGATGCGCTCAGCATATCCGAGAACATACGAATCGACGTCAGCGGAGTTTTTAATTCGTGACTCACATTGCTCACAAAGTCGGTTTTCTGACGCGCCAAAAACATCTCACGATTCACGTCGCGGAAAATCAATATCGAACCAAGGACGATGGCCGCGAGGAGAATAGGAACGAGCAACCACAACGTGAATCGCGCGGTTTGAGCCGATTTGGTGAGCGAATCAGGATCCACCCAATAGGCGCCGACTTCCCAATGCGGGAGGATTTCCCCGACTTCCGAAGCGACAAAAGGACGGCGCCAATCGGTTGCGAAACCGGCTACTGTTTGCCCTACGACATCGACTTCGGAATCTAAAAGAGCGAGACAAACCTCCTCGTTGTTCTCCTGAAAAAACGCGGCTCCAGCTACGATTTCGGAGAGCCGTTCACGAATTTCTTTGAGATCCAATTCCGCCCAGAAAATTTTCCCAGGCGCATCCGGATGGCGTACCCACAACAAAACTTGTAGCCCGTTATTTAAAAACCGGGCAATCGCGCCTTCTGGCTGATCTCCGATAATTTCGTTCAATCCAGCGTTGTCGACATCGAGGCTGGACCAGGAAGTGGCATTGACCCCATTGCCTAACACATTGGTCACCGTCTTGTTCATGGCCTGCTCTCTCTGACCGATTTCGCCATTGCCGATTTGAACCCACGGGCTGACCGTTCGCGGTTTCTGAGGCGAAACAATCCCTCGCTGAGGCATCAACCCATCGGAGCTTAAATTCCCTCCCGCTGGAGCATCCTGTTGCGGCGGGGAATTACTTTGAATGGCGACGACATCGGCAAGTTTCTCTTGAATTTCCGGAGCCTCTTTCTGCGCATTTTTTTGATAACGAAGCTGCTGTTTCTGAGTTTCATAATCGTTTACCGACGAAAAATCTCTCCGAGCTACGCTTTGACTCATTAACTTCGAATTTGCCACGGCGACATTCACTTTTTCCGATGCCTCTTGGGGAATGGCACCGGGCTCCATGGGAAGTGCAAGCGGAGCCCCTTTTTTCGCCTTTGATTTTTTGATTTCATCATCCGGCCGCATCGCACTGGCAGCAGGCGCAGCGGTTTTAGCAAGAGCTTCAGGCTCAGATGACGCAGATTTAGGAGCAGGTGCACCTCGATCCGACTTCTTGAACTTAAAAGAAGAAACCATCCTGTTCTCAGTCTCTGCTTTTTCCCGGTCGACCTCTTCTGTTTTAATGAAGTACCCCACCGGACTGGTTGTCGCATACACCTCCGCCCGGGTTTGATTGGAAAGAAAAAGCCGGTTGTAACGGAGAAATTCCTGCGATTCGGGATCCGTTGTATCTGCAGATGGAGAAAGAATAGCGCCCTGCTCAGTAACCACGCAACCCACCAACGCCTGTCCCCATCTGGATTTCAGCTCGGCATCGAACGTCGTCGATAGATTTTCAGCTCCTTTTTCATCCACCAAATCTCCGACCACTCCCTGGAAATAAAGCCGAACATCATTCATGAATGTGTTCAGATCAGAAGCGAGCGCATCGGTCGCCGTCTGGTGCAAAATCGCACGCTGGCTTTGAACGACGATCTCCTGATCACGCAACGCACTCAACGCTAACCAAGCCAGAACGAGACTTGGCACGATGACCGCGATTGCAAAAATGGAGGCGAGTTTTTTCACAGATTCTAAATTAGGGGAATGACTACAATACGCTGAAAAACGGAAAACGTCCCCGCCGTTTCGGATTCAAAAAATCCTACGGCGAGAACGCTATCTGCGCTCAACAGTTAAGTTTCAGGGACATTATTTGACGGCTTGTTTCGAATTGCTCTGGCTGTAAATCCGACTCTGAAATGACTTCCGACCGGATTTTTCCAATCCACGACTTTCGTCCAGAGTGCTTTCAGTTTTTTCCAAAACGGTGATCTCTTCCTGAATCGCATCCGCCCATGCTGCAGGAGCCGCTTCTTTTGCTTTTTTCAAATTTCCGATCTGGGAAAAGATCTGGGTGCGGCATTTTGCAACGTCGCCGGAGTCCGCGAGTGCGAGTGCTTTTTTCGACTCATCGACGTTCTGATAAATCGCAGCAACGGCAACGATGTCTTGGTCACGCGTTTTTTCAGCGAGCGATTTGTCATCAGTGTAACCAACGACTACTTCGCGCTTCATCGACTGTGCATTCTCATTTTTCACCGCGTCGTCGAACGTCATGACCACTTCCGCCATGGGCGCTCCCGCTTCGAATACAGAAGGATCAACCATTGCTTCAAGGATCAATTCACGGCTTTGATCTCCTGCGAGCGTGCCGAATTTCACTGAGCCACGACGGTTTTCGAAGGCCTCACCACGTCCATAAAAGCGAATCGGCTTCACGCCTTTCGGGCAGATAATTTCGACCACAATCTTCCGGGCGACGATACTCTGCAATTCACCGAGTTCCTTTTCAAAAACGTTCGGCAGCTCCTCGACATCAGCGACGTAGTAGTAATTCGCGTCGCTTGCCTCGGCCAACGAGGTCATCAGATCTTCGTTGTAATTATCTCCCAGCCCCACCGTGGAAACTGAAATCTGACGTTTCGCCAGGGCCTGACCGAGCATGGAAATGTCACGGTTGCTCGACGGCCCGATATTTGCAATTCCGTCCGAAAGGAGAATCACGCGGTTGATTTTTTCGTCGCCAAAATATTCAGCCAACTGCTTTCCACCGGTCTCAACACCGTGGTAAAGCGCCGTGCTTCCGCCCGCTTGAATGTTGCGAATCGCCCGCTTGAAAGTCGAACGCTTGTTGCCGACTTTCTGAGCCGCAATCAGCACATCGACATCTGAATCATACATCACGAGCGAGAACACATCGTCCGCGGCAAGTTGATCCACCAACATTTCAGCAGCCTGCTTGGCCTGCTCGAGTTTTTTGCCGGTCATCGATCCTGATCGATCCAAAACCAAGGCGATGTTCAATGGCATTCGCGTCAGCTTTTTTTCAATCGGAAGCCCAGCGACATCGATTTTGATGATGACTTTTTGTTCAACGCCATTTTTGACGATCAACGGTCGGTCGACCCGGGTTTTGAGTTCAACCGAATGCGCTGCGGCGAATTGTGAGAGGCCGAAAACGCCGGCGACAACAGGAATGAGATAGTTGATTTTTCTTATCATGCCCCAATCCTCGCACCACTCTGAAAAGAGTTGTCAGGGGTGCGTAAAAGGGTTGTAAGAAAATTGTAAGTTCTTATAAATACTCCTGATAAAGCGGTTTCACGATGATCTCCGGCACCACCACATGCGCCGGTAGGCCTGCAATTGCCACGACCAGCATACCAATGTCTTCCGGGTGAACCATCTTCGCCTTTACGTCATCAGGAACCGGCACGGGGCGATCGTCCAGAAGCGGCGTATTCACTTCGCCCGGGTACACATTGGTGATGCGAATTCCGTTCGGCGCCTCTTCCGCACCGACTTCGGTTCCGAGAGCAGTTGCGGCGAATTTCGAAGCTGCGTAAGCCGCGCCAGCTAGAGGCAACGCTCGTTTTCCGGCGATCGATGACACGTTGAAAATGATTCCATCCTGACGCTCACGCATTGAAGGCAGAACTGCATGCATCACGTTGAAAAAGCCCGTGCAGTTCACCGCGATCAGTTTGTCAAAGTCAGCGGGATCGAGCACTTCCATGCGGCGCTGCGCGATGTTCACGCCCGCGCAATTCACCACGATATCGAGCGGCCCGATTTCGTTGATCAGTTCAGAAATCCCATCCCGATCCGCCACATCACGCGCGCGAACGGCCGGTTTATTTTCGCCAAACGTTTCCGCCGCAGCCGCAAGTTTTGCTTCCGTCCGTCCCGTAATCGTGACCTCGCAACCTGCTTCAACCAGAGACTGCGCAATACCAAGTCCGATTCCACTTCCACCGCCCGTGACGAGCACTTTTTTTCCAGATAAATTCATGGCGCGACCATTGCGCACAATTCGGCATCCGGCAAGAAATCGAGGCTCCGCAGAACTTTTTGAAAGTTCGGCTACGTCTGGAATTCTACGATCCGATAGGGTTGGTTCATCGAACGCATACTGTTGGATCGTAGAGTCCGTTTTCGCTGGAAATGCGCGACCGGAGTCTCCAAGATCGAGAAATGCGCCTTAACCGCGAAACGATAGACCTGCCGTTCGATATCCCGCCTTTGATTGGAACGACCATCTTCGCTGCGTTTCTATTTATCTTCGCTCTGGTTATCTTACGGATGCTGGCTCATTTCCTCTTGCTAGTTCTGGGACTTTTCTTCCGGAATCGGGAATCGAAAGAGGACTATCCAATCGAAAAAGGGGCTGCAACAGGCCTTGGGTATTTAGCAATCTTCGGGGCGGTTTTTTATGCCTATCAATCAGTTGGTCTCATCCCGTCACTAATCGCTGCCGCCATTATTTTCTGCCTTCACTTCTTCTGGTTTCAACGTTCTAAGGAGCCCCACGAAGACTAACCGCTAGATCAGATGGTAATTGGCGCCGATTTTTCTTTGTTCTCAGCGCTTGGTAGGCTTGAATTGGCACTTCCTCGTTTTCTAACACGAAACCTGAATTCATGCTCCTCCTCCGCAACTCGATCTTGTTGGGTTTTGCGGTCGTATTTTTCGCGACTGCAGGGGGAATCGTCGTCGCGCAAGATCCTGCCCCAGATCCGGCAGCACCTGCGGTGGCGGGGATTGAAACGGAAGGCCCTGTCGAATTGCTCAAACGCGGTCGCGCAGCGTTTGCGGCATCGAATTTTGCGGAAGCCGAGCAGGCGTTGGGAAAATTCGTGACTGATTACGGTGCCGACGAGCAAGCAAAGGAAGCGGCACGAATTCACACGCCCATGGTCGCGATTTCCAAGGTGGGCCTGAAGAAATTCGATGAAGCTCTGGTATGGATCGATCGCTCTTTTCAAGATCCCGAGCTCCCTCCGACGTTTCGCGATGAACTGAGTTTTTGGAAAGGCATTTGCCTGATGACTCAACAGAAACTCGTCGAAGCGCAGGAAGCTTTCGGCGAATATTGGGCGAACGAAAATTTCAACGCGTTCAAGCGCTACGAGGCCCTGCTTCTTTTTGCAACGCTGTATTTGCAGCAGGAATTTCCGGCTTTCGCGGCGGATTTTCTGGAAGGCGAGCTTCCGAAGTTTCGCGACAAAGCTCCTGAAGCGGCCAGCCGGGCAGTGGTTTTACAGCTCTACGCACGACTCGCGGCGAAGCAAAATGACAAAGCTCTCGAACTCCTGAAAGCGGAATACCCCCGCATGAATGAGATGACTCAGGTGATTAGCTTTCAGACGCTGGCGATGCAGCTGGGCGCGAGTTTTCTCGAAGCGAAAGACTGGCACAACGCGATCGCCTGCCTCCAGCGAATTTGGCCTCGCGAACGATTACTGGAATATCAGAATGCGAAGATTGCTGAAATCGAAGAGAGGATCGACATGCTGAAAAAGCGTCCAAATACGCAGTCGATCGTTTTTCAGCTGGAAGGAATTTTGAAACGGGTTCGCCGCGAAATGGAGAATTTTCAGAAAATGGAAAACTTCGATTCGGCACTCCGGCTTCGTTTAGCGATGTCACTTCAAGGACTCGGCCGGTATCGCGAAGCCGCGCTGGTGATGGAGGAAATGCTCAAAACGATGCCGCAGGATAAGGTCGTGGATTCGGCAAGTTTGGCGTTGGTTCAATGCTGGATGGAAATCGAGCGTTGGCCAAAAGCAATTGAAGCGGCCGATCTCTATGTCGAAAAATTCGGAGAAACGGGTGAAAATCTGGCGACGGTTCTATTCTTCAAAGCGGAAGCGTTGAAGGAGAGCCTCGACTTTGCAGAAGCCCAACTGGCCTATGGCGAGCTCGTCGAAAAATTCCCCGAAGATCCCATCGCGCCGAAAGCGGTTTTCATGCAGGGCTTCCTTTATCTTCAGCAGGACGACAATGACGGCGCTCAATTTCAGTTTGATCAAGTCATCCGAAAATTTCCGGATTCACCGATGGTCGAAGCCGCAGATTACTGGACGGGGATGGCACTTTCTTTTGCGAAGGACTACGTCCCTGCGCGCGAGCACATGCAGGGCTATTTGGACCGCCACGATCAGCCGCAGTATAAAAAAGAAGCGCTGTTTCGAATCGCTGTCTGCACATTTTCGAATGCGGAATATGTCGAATCCATCGCGCTTTTCGAAGACTGGTTGGCAACCTACGCGGGTGACCCAATGGCTGATGAAGCCAACCTATTGCTCGGTGATGCCTACTTTGGCGAAGGCGATGCTGAAAAAGGATTCGCTGCTTACGAAGCTGTCCGGCCAAGTTCGGTTCGATTTTTTGAAGACGCTTGGTTTAAGAAAGGCAAAGCCATGAAACTGCTTGAAGAGTTCGAGCAGATGCGTGGGCACTACGAGGAATTTGTGAAAACATATCCGACGAGCAATCGGATGCCGGAGGCGGTTTACTGGATGGGGTGGGTCGATTCAACCCAAGATCAGCCCGCGAAAGCCCGCGAAATTTACTGGCAGACCATCGACGAATTTGGGAATGATCCGGACATGACCACGGTCGTCGATTTGTTTTCGGCCTTGCCAAAAGCCTACAAAAACGACGGCGAAGAAGGACGGCAGGCGCTGCTATTGCGTCTCGAAAAAACGATGGCGACGGCCGAAGCCAAAGATCAAAAAACCCTGGCGCTGCGAGCAGCTTTTGCCCGGGCGAATCTAATTTCAAAGAAAAGCCCGCAACTTGGTCAGTCGGGATTATTGGCAGCTGGAAAATTCGCTGATCCGAAAATTCACAATCCAATGATCACTGTCGCAATTGCTGATGCGCAGCGCGAAGCGGGCAACCTGTTGGTCGCGAAAAAAATGTTCACCAAGATTCGAAAATGGAATCCACGAGCGGTTCAGAAAGATAAAATTTACGCAGGCCTCGGAGCGATCGCCGAGACGGAGAAAGATTATACGGAGGCGATCAAGTATTACGAAAAGTTCGAGAAAGAAACGGCTTCTTCAACCGGGCTCGGCGACATCCAGTTAGCGAAGGCGCGAATTTATGCCGCCCAAGGTCAGAAACAAAAAGCTCAGGAAACGCTCGAAACGATGCTGGAAGGCGGGACGATCGCAGCGGCAACCAAAGCAAAGGCACTTTATGATATCGGCCAGATTCTGATTTCCGAAGGCGAGACGAAAAAAGCGACGGCCTATTTCGAGCGCGTCTATGTGGCCTACGGAAAATTTGGCGAGCTGAATGCAAAAGCATACTGGGCACGCGGAGAGGCTTTGGAGGATTTGAAAATGCTTCCTGAAGCGCTCGAAGTGTATCAGGAATTGGCCAGTCGCGACGATCTCTCGCGCTACGACGAGTTCAAGAAAGTCGGCGAGAAAATTAGTCGACTCGAACCGCTCGTTCCGAAAAAAATCGAGCCCGAAGTTCAGGAGAATGCCAACGAGGAGGTCGGAACATGAATCGGTTTCTTCTGCCAATCGTTGCTGCTATTTTTCTGGCAACCAGCTCACACGCACTTGATGTGATTCATCTGCCGGATGGTCAATCCATTCAGTGTCGGATCGATGCGATTACCGACAACATCGTGACTTATTCGACCTCGGTGCGTCTGCCAAATGGCCGAACCGGAACTTCGCAGCGGACCATTCCAGCTGACCGCGTGAAGTTTATCGACTTCGGGCCGATCCCCGGTGAAACGGAATTGATGGCGAAATTGGGAACGGCGACAGTCGAAGAAATTGACCTGATTTGGGATAAAAAATATCGCAATCTCCATCGCCCGAAATCAAACACCGGAACGATTGGAATTGCTCTCGGCAATGCGCTGTTGAAAAAGGAAAACGACTTTCACTGGAAGCGTGCGCTCGAATTGTTCGGCATCATTCACAAAGAAGCGTGGGATCAGGGATCAAAGAATGCAGCGAAACAAGGGCGGCTCAAAACGCTGATTCGGCTGGGCGAATTGGAAACAGCAATTACCGAGGCCCGACAGCTCGCGACCGAAACGGAAGATGCCACGATGCTGATCGAAGCTCGCTACATCGTGGCGCGTGCGGATTTTGAGAAACTGAAACAACTCGAAGAAGAGAATCCCAAATGGGAAGAAGACGACACCGTTCGGCCCGATCGAAATCGATTGTATCACACCACGATCGATCAATTTTTATGGCCCTACTTGTTTCATGGAACGAAAGTGGAAGTTGCTTCGCGAGGACTTTTTGCCGCTGGTGAAGTCTATCAGTTTGCAAATAAAGCAGATCTCGCCAAAGCCTGTTTTGCAGACATCGTGCAACTTTATCCTGAATCCGAAGCTGCGATGAAAGCTCAGGAAATTTTTCAGAATTTTAACACAACCACAGAACCGACTGATGACCCACCCGAAACCAAGTAGCAGCCATTTTTGGAAAATTACCCTGCTTTCCGCAACCCTGATTTTTTCCAACGGAGCGATCAGCTTCGCCCAGGATGGCAATGCCGACACCGTCACTACAACTGAAGACGGCACGACTGTTGAAACGCAATCGGCGCTTGATCTTTACAAACAGGGCGGCGGTTTCATGCACGTGCTTTTGATTTGCTCGATCGGCACGATTGCCGTTGCCGTTTATTGCTTTGTTCAAATCAACGCCAATAAAATGGTCCCCAAAACAATGGTCGATCAGGTGAATGCCGCGATGGCCTCGAAAGATGTCGGCTCGGCCTATCAAGTTTGTCAATCGACGCCAAACAGCTACGCGAACGTCATTTCGAGTGCGTTACTGAAAGTTAATTTTGAGCGTGATTTAGCGAACAAGGTTTCCATGGTTGATGCCGCCGGCGAATTGCTCGACGAAGAAGAGCACAAACAGATGGTGTGGATCAATTACCTGAATGTCTTCGCGGTTCTTGCTCCGATGATTGGATTGCTGGGAACGGTTTGGGGAATGATTCAGGCGTTTGATCAACTAACCTCTGGAAATGCGGGACCCGCGGAATTGGCGGGCGGTATTAAAATTGCGATGGTGACGACGGCGGGCGGACTTCTCGTGGGAATTCCGGCGATGTTTTTCTACCTGTTTTTCCGCGACCGATTGCAGGGAGTGATGACAAAAATTCAACGCCACGCCAGTTTCGCGATCGATATTTTATCCGGCGAAATTCGACTCGAAGGCGCATCCACTCCCGCTGAAGAAGTTGCGGCTGAGCCCGAAGCGTAAATCCTGACTCCCGAATCCTTCCCAAATGATCCGCAGAAAAAAAGCAGACGGAGAAGTCGCGTTCAACATCACGCCGATGATTGACATGACATTTCTGCTTTTGATCTTTTTCATGGTGACCCAACGGATCACCGAACAGCAGATCAACGTTCCGATTACCCTCCCCATCGCGATTTCCTCTGTCAAACCCAGCAAGGTCGAGCGCGACATCGTGAACATCGACGGCGTAGGAAATTATTACATCGGCGACCGGCCAGCGACAAAGGACGAGTTGATGGCTCACCTTCGTATAAAATTTAAAGACTACCCGCCCCTGCAGATTTACCTGCGGGCGGACAAAAACACGCCCACCAAAAAGATCCGCGAATTCATGGACATGGCCGCCGAAGTCGGCGCGCTCGATGTGATTTTTGGAACCTACGCCAAATGAAATTTAACCTTCCAACGAACCTACAGGGCGACAAGCTGGCTCGCCAGCGGTCTGAGGACAGCCGAGAATCGGCTCCGCAAGACTGCTCTGATACGAATAGGGTACGTTCGATGGACCAACCCTATCTGTTCGTAAAACTAATTTGAAATGCGTCGCCGCCGTTCCAGATCCCGATCGACCAAAGTTGTCGAAATGCAGATGGGCCCCATGATTGACATGGTGTTTCTGCTGCTCGTTTTCTTTATGGTTTCGGCGAAACCGGTCGTCGAGGAGTCAGACATTCCCATGGGGTTGCCGGGGCAGGTTTCGCAGGAGGAAGCAGTCGATATTCCCGATGAAGCGCGGGTTATTATTCAGCCAGATGGGCAAATCGTGCTGAACGAACAAGCGCTGGATACTCCCAACGGACGAAATTTACCGGAACTGCGAGCCTTTCTAGTGCGGTTTAAGAAAGCAGCGGATTCAGCAAAAGCAGATGCGCTGGTGACGCTTGCACCTCACGACACGGTGCCGCATCAGCGATTGGTCGATGTTTTAAATGCCTGCGCGGAAGCGGGGATCACGGGAGTCACTTTAGCGGGAGCCACTGACGGCGAATAAAACCATGAGCATCACCGTAAAACTCGATCAACCTGCTCCAGCGCCAGCTCCGAAACCTAAAAAAGTGAAGCGGCAGCCCTCCGGTGAAGACCGAGTGAAATCTGGTCGCAAGGCAATGATCACGTCGGTGATTGTGGGATCGATCGTGGTGCATTTGATTGGACTGGCGATTTTTGGATTGTGGACGGTGGCTGAATATTTTACGCGGCCGGAAGCGCGATTCGAAGTGCAGAAAAAGGTCGTGAAAATACCCCCGAAGCCGCCGGAACATAAAATGAACGTGGCGAAGCATGAGGCGATGGCTCCAAAACCGGTTTTTAATGACAAGTTGGTTTCTACTAGGCCGTCTGATTTTGCGCTACCGGAACTGCCGCAGGTGAATTTGGATCAAATGCTGCCGTTGGATCCATCGGAACTTATTTCGGATCAAGTGAACGGATTGGTTGGCTCAGCGGCGTTGGGCTCCGGACTTGGCAGCGGCATGGGCGGTGGCGGTGGAACCGGCAGCGGGATGAGTTTCTTCGGGGTGAAGGCTGACGGAGACCGCATTGTGCTGCTTTTTGATGTTTCTTCGTCAGTGGTGAATAAAGCAGAGAAAGCGGGAGTGCCGCTGGAGCGAATTCAGGAGGAGACGCTGAAAATGATCGCGGGATTGCCGATTTCCGCACAGTTTTCGATGATTCAATTCACTCAGAATTACAAGCCGTTCAGCGCTGAATTACTCGCAGCAACTCCAGGAAATAAGGAATTGGCTCAGGAATGGGTCAAAGATGAATGGGTCACCAGTGGTTCGATGTCGGGCCGCGGAGTCGTTTCAAATCCGCGCGGATTGATAGCCGTTTTGGAAAAAGCCTTCGAAATGCGTCCGAACGTGATTTTTCTAATCTCGGATGCGAGTTTTCAGTGGCGCCCTGAAGGTGGAATCAAGAACATTCCGTATACAGATTTGCGAAGAGCGATCGATAAAATGCAGGAGGCGCTTCCGCACGAGGCTCCGATCCATTTTATCGGCTTTGCCCCTGATTCTGAGGACGTTAAGGAATGGAAACGGATTTTGAGACGAAGTGACGGCGAATTCCGAGAATTGAAGGAAAAGTGACCAAATCTTTCGTAGACAAGGCGTTAAATACTTATAAGAATCTTCTTAAATTCGGCGCTGAGCCCATTCCGCGAAAAATTTCAGTTTTTTTGTGACTCTCCAAACTTGGAAGCACTCTAAACAGGTTCACCCAATTATCGAACCAGCCAACGTATCCACACAAAATAACCATGCAATTACCATTCATTCTCGCAGCTGAAGAAGTTGCCGGCCGGAACTGGGTTGATAGATAAAAGATTACGCTGACCTCCTCCCGATGGGTATAGGCAAGTGAATCCTTGCGATTATCGTCCTCCTCATCGGCTTTTGGGTCCTCAAACTCGTGCGCAAACTTGTTGAGAAAGCGATGTCCAAAATCAACATCGACGACAAGATCGCAAAACTTCTCGGCCAGGACGCATCTGGATCAGAGAAAGTCGTGGGAGCCTTCGTATTTTATGGCTTTCTGCTTTTCATCCTGATTTTTGTCCTCAACTTGGTTGATCAGAAAGATCTGGTTGATTCACTTCAGGGAATTCTCAATAGCTTCCTCGATTTCGTTCCAAAGATTCTTGGAGCAGCGGTTCTTGGTTTTATCACCTACATCATCGCGAAAGTAGTTCGCGAAGTTCTTAGTGGTATCCTCAATTCCGCACGTGTGGATGAGCGCCTCGGAACTGGCGAAGCCAAGCCAATCATAAGTGCAGTTGGAATCGTTGCTTTCTACGGCATCATTCTTCTCATGCTTCCACAGGTTCTCGCGCTTCTCGCGCTTCTCGCGCTTCTCGCGCTTCTTGAGCTTCTTGAGCT
>CALAHF010000069.1 GCA_937891465.1 uncultured Verrucomicrobiales bacterium
ATCGCGCGTTTTTCACCAACGATTCTCCTGATAGCGGTGGCCTGATTGTGGGCTGAACTGAAAACGCCAAGATCCAAAGTCTTTCAAGTATTGCCAGATCTCCGATTCTGTTTTGGGCTGCGCTTCGCTTGGCACTTCACCGTTGGCAACGGCATAATACCACTGGCGAGCGGCAAATACTCTTGGATTCCGTAAGAGTCGACTGCAACTCGCGTAAGCGCCGTTCCTGCTTTTCGCCTGCGGATAGGCTTCCCGATACGCTTCGATATAGCCGAGAAGACTCATACCTCCGCCCTTTACCGTCTTGTAGGCCGTGAACATGGCGAAAAGCCAGTGCCGGTTGGAGATTGGTTTTTCGATTTCACTCCGAAGTGGCGGGAGTTTCGCGGCTGTAGTTTTGCTAAGGATCTTAACCACTATCGAAGGACGGCC
Organism: uncultured Verrucomicrobiales bacterium; assembly: GCA_937891465.1. Taxonomy (GTDB): domain Bacteria; phylum Verrucomicrobiota; class Verrucomicrobiia; order Verrucomicrobiales; family DEV007; genus JABDJT01. The sequence goes on from CALAHF010000069.1 coordinate 433, forward strand.
AATAGGGGGCTTCCGTTCAATCAATTCAACGAAACCAGCTTTTTGGGCTTCGTTTATCTCCCATTCTAAAATCGAATAGATTCGACTTAACTCCCGTCGGGGGAGTTCATTGTTTCGGGCGGCGAGGATTCGCAATAACCTTTCAAGTCGTTCCCGGGAATACTGCATGGAACAATATGCAGGCCGATTAAGGGTTTTTCAAGAGTCCTTGTTCCAAATACCCTCAGCTTCGCGTAAATTCACAGTCAGTCCTAGTAATTCAGGGGCCGAGGTGCTGGTGCTATCGTTGGACCAGTGGCTGTTGTCGCCGGCTCCGTTGACGAGAGCAAACTTGAATTGGCCCGTACCGCTAAAATTCACTCCGTCTACGGCGATACGGCCCTGATGGCTGAGGATCCCCGGTGGCTCCGCAGCTCCGGATTGTCTTCCGTGAAAGCTTACCAGTGAAAGAACGGTTAATAGGGCGAAAACCCTGATTAAAGGATTGGCGAAACAATCGTAACGGGAATTCATGTTAAATGGAGGTTTCGCAATTATTCAAAATCAGAGGCTTTCATGCTGTTACCCTCACAAAACCAAAAGCAAATCACAAGGTAAAACTCAGCGTAGCGCGCATTAAATTACTCAGGTCATTTTTAGCAAATTTCCTTAATTCTTAGTCATCGACGATCTCTTTCCGAATATTCGGCCATGCTTCCACGGCTTTCTGAATCTCAGCTTTTCCAATCACTTCCAATTCTTCCCGAATGAATCGCCTAGCGTTTGCGTGATGAAACCGGGCGAATGTTTCCCGGCATCGTTCCGGTTCGATCTGCGGCCATTCGCTCGATTCGGCCCGCGCTCCCTTTTGAGCAGTTTAATGGCGTATTTCCGTTTGTGACCAGTGAGTTTTCAAAACTCATCAAGGAGCTTCTCGTTTTTGCGGCCTTCCCAGCGTATCTCCGGTAGCCGCCACGTCTATTTTTAAGGTATTCGTTTCGGGCTTGTGGCTGATGGTTTCTACTTTGCGCCATGGTGTTTGCATTTATGAGTCAACGCGCTCTTCGATCGTTGACGCCACCCGATTACTTGTGATATTGTCAGCGAGAGCGAGAGAATTATGACTACCACTGTTGTAGAAGATTTTGAAGGGACGCCGAGTGCGGAATGTCCGTTTTGCAAGAAAATCTGCTGGGTCGGCTCGGACGAAGGTGCCTGCGAGCATCTGTTCGCAACCGGCGACTATCTGGGCGGATCGGAGCTCTGGAGCCGACTGGATGATGAACTGGACGAGAAGCCCACGCTCATTGTGGAAGCATTCGTCGATCTGGAGATCGAGGACCAGACCACCATCATAGAAAAAGTAGGCGGAAAAGCCGGCGATACTCTCGATGCCATGCGGAATCATCAACTCTGGTGGACCGACTTAGTTGAGAACGAGGTCTTCGAGGCCGAGATCGACGAGTCGATGTTCTCGACCACCTACTACTCCATCTTCGTGCCCGATGCTGAGGAGGCGCTAAAGATCCTGAAGCCACGTTACTTGGAGGCTGCTCGAGCAGCTGAGTGAACAGCTGGCTTGCCCCCCCTCAATCTTGGGCGGACCAACGCACCGAATCAATTGAGTGAGATGTCGAAGGCGTCGCAGAGTTCAGTCACTGGGTAATCTTCCCGCATTTGATCGATC
>CALAHF010000070.1 GCA_937891465.1 uncultured Verrucomicrobiales bacterium
TGGAGCCATTTGTCGGACTCGAACCGACGACCTGCAGATTACAAATCAGCTGCTCTACCAACTGAGCTAAAATGGCTTTTCTCGCGACGATTTTATCGGAGATTCGGAAATTAACCCGTTCCGTTTTGGTTTCAAGCCCGAAATCACTGGTTAAAACGAATCTCTAAAGTGTCATCACGTCAGGGAGCCAATTCCTTAATTGGATGATCCCCTTTTTTGAAAATTTCTGAGGGGCGCACCACAATCTTTGGGTCGGGAGCACACGCAATTTCCAAGTCTTTGTCAGGATAATCCAGCGAATGTAAGAAATGTCGCAGACATTCAATGCGAGCCCGTTTTTTGTCATCAGACTTCACAATCGCCCAGGGGGCATCGGCAGTGTCCGTATAGAAAAACATCGATTCTTTCGCTTTCGTGTAGTCATCCCATTTGTGAAGCGATTTGAGATCAACCGGGCTCAGTTTCCACTGTTTCAAAGGATCTGTCTTCCGTGAATGAAATCGTCTCAATTGCTCGATTCGGCTTACAGAAAACCAAAATTTGAAGAGTCGAATTCCACTATTCACAAACATCCGTTCGATCAGCGGGCATTGACGCAAAAACTCCAAATATTCAAGCGAATCACAAAAATCCATCACCCGTTCAACGCCGGCGCGATTGTACCAAGATCGATCGAAAAAGGCCATTTCCCCTTTTGTAGGCAGTTTCTCAATATAACGCTGAAAGTACCATTGCCCCTTTTCCCGGTCTGTAGGTTTTTCGAGCGCCACCACATGCGCAGCGCGCGGATTCAGATGTTCCATGAAGCGCTTGATTGTTTCCCCCTTTTCCGGCTGCATCCCGTCCTTCGAAAAGCCCAACAACACGTTCCCCGCTTTCACGCACCCAATTCTGAACTTTCAGCAATTCGGACTGCAACCTTAATTTTTCCTGCTCATACAGCTTCGCAGAAATCTTCTTTGAATACGGATAATCTCCCTGCTCATTCGCAATCTGTAGGGACACGGAATGGGTTAAACCGCCTTTACCATGTCTGGCTTCCAGAAGCTCTTCCAGATCCAGGAACTCATCGGTAACAGATTTTTGTTCGGGTTCTTCGACCAACTCCTTGGTGTTCGACAATTTTTCAGTTTTGGTAATAGCGGTTTCCATGACACAATTCCGAGCCGCGTCGATAGACTCGCACAAACTCGGAATGCCACGGTAGACGAAGACATGTGATCAACACAACTTCCCCTTCATTTTCTGCCAATTCAGGCCCTGAAAACCCCAACAAACGAGCAGTTGCCCCTCTACGCAGCGGCTGACCCGGCGTTTTTCGGAAGCATGAAGTTGAATAACTGCCCCAATTTCTCGCGCATGTCGGAGCGGTGGACAATCAAATCGACCAATCCGTGCTCCAGCATAAATTCTGCAGACTGAAATCCAGGAGGCAAATTCTGGTGAGTCGTCTCTTTCACCACGCGTGGACCGGCGAAACCGATCATACATTTCGGCTCGGCGATGATCACATCACCCAAGGTCGCAAAACTCGCAGTCACCCCGCCGGTTGTTGGGTGAGTCAAAACAGAAATAAAAGGAAGTTTGGCTTCGCTGTGTCGAGCCAACGCACCGCTGGTTTTGCCCATTTGCATGAGGCTCAGAATCCCCTCGTGCATCCGTGCACCGCCAGAAGCAGACAACACAACCACACCCCGATTCTCTGCCGTAGCGAGCTCGATTGCCCGCGTAACCTTTTCACCAACAACAGATCCCATGCTTCCACCAAGGAAACGGAAATCCATCACCGCGATTGTAATTGGGGCACCACAAATCGATCCTTTTCCAGTCAAAACCGCTTCTTTCAAACCGGTCTTTTGCTGATAATTCTTCACCTTGTCGGTGTAACTTTTAAAACCAAGCGGGTTCACCGACTCAAGATGCCCTTCGGTCTCTTTAAACGTTCCCGGATCAATCAACAATTCAATCCGTTCATGAGAGGTCAGCGTGAAGTGGTGCTCGCACTTCGAGCAGACGCGAAAACGTTGCTGCAAGTCGGCCTCGTGAATGATCGCGCCGCAGGACGGGCACTTGTGCCACAAGCCTTCCGGCATGTCCCGCTTCTTCTTTCCGAGGGATTTGATCGATGGTTTTTTGAAAATACCCATAACGTCGTGTTTTTCAGTTTCGTGAACCCCAAAATTACCCACGAACCCGCGCGACACAACCATTTTACGGTTCATCCGCGAAGGACAGTAATCACCCCGATTTCGGCAATATCTGCTGAATTCCGCAAAACCCGACCGCATTCCGACGCCGTTGCACCCGTCGTCAAAACATCGTCGACCAATAAAATTCGCTTTCCGACTAGGGTTTCAGCCATATTTCCAAAACGGGAAAGTGCAAACGCACCCCGTAAATTAGACAACCGTTGCTCGCGATCCAGCCCCGCTTGCCTTGGCGTGTGGCGAACCCGACGAATCGCTTTTTTCACCTGAAACCGTTTTGGGTTCCGCTTTTTCAAAACGCGGCACAATTCCACGGCCTGATTAAATCCTCGATTTCTGAATCGTCGCCGATGGAGTGGCACGGGGACCAAAATCCAATCTTTGCCCACGATCCTTTTGTCCGTCAACGTCGATTCAAGCAATCTCCCGAGCAACTGAGCCAGATAAATATTTTGCTCATATTTAAAGCGATGCATCAACTGACGGAGCAATCCTTCAGCGGCATAGCCACCGATTGCGAAATCGAACGCCAGCTTGCGATCAGCGCAGTTGGAGCACTGAAAATCGGCGGACATCGCGCCTTCATAAGCTTGCCCGCACACACGGCAATACGGCGGCGCAATCCGCGACATGCCAGCACCGCAGTCGTCGCAAATGGGGAGCGGAACTCGGCTCGAGGGCAACGGAACATCGCAACTGGGACACGTGATTGGATACAGCAAACTCGCTGCTGCATCCACGGTTTCGTGCAACCGGTCCCGAATCGTTTTCTCAGCCATCGTTTCGATAATCCTCAAACGGATCGCGATTTTTTGCCTCGCGGTATTTTAGCCACATCCAAATCAAAATTCCGGAGAAAGTCACCACCAGCGCCGAATTCAAACCGCTTCGTAAACTGTCGCCATACCACGGAATTTGCTGCCAGAAGGTAAAAAATAAGTCCTCTTTTCCTTCGCCCTTGATCGCTTTAATCATCTCTTTGGCGTCTTTGGTGAGTCGGGTAAACGGGCTGAAAAACTTAATTCCAAAAACCCAGCCCGCGTGCAGTCCGATCCCGAGCCAGAGCGATTTTGTTTTCAAACGTGAGTAACCCAAAATCAAGCCCACCGCGAACAACACGGTGAACTCTGCCAGAAAGAACGCCGGATTTCCAAACTGACCAAAAATTTGGCCCATGATCCAAAAACCCGAAGTCCAATCAATCTCCATCGTTTTCAATACCGTTTCAAACGCCTTTGTTTTGGGTGGCTGAAGGAAATGGATAAACGCGAAAAAAGCCGTCAGAAAAACCAGCGCCACTTTCGGCTTTGCCGTTCGCAAAATCAGCGCCATCAGGGCTCCTCGAAAAATGTATTCCTCCAAAAACGCCACCGCGATCGCAGAAGTCAGTGCGTTGATGAGGATCCTGGAAAGTGCTTTTTCCGGATCTCTCGGATCATAGACCCCCGTTTTTGTGTAAATATACCCGAGAAGTAACAACGTCCCGCAAGCGACGAAAAACCCAATCAGCAGATGAATCCAGCGGCGCGGATTTTTTTCCAGTAAAAGAAAGCCCCGATCATCCTTCTCCGGCTGATCACTCCGAATCCACCGAATCGTTGGCCACAGCAGCAACACTGCCGCCAGCGTCAGTGAACGATTAAAATACCGGGCAAACGTCGCCCGCTCCATCGAATCATGGATACCCTGAAGCCAACCGCCCTTCAGCGTTCCCGCCTCGACCATATTCTGGCCAACATGGTAAACAATCGGCGACAACAGCGCTCCAAGAACGATGCTACCGAGAACAAAAAGTGCTATCTTAGTGGCCGTGGGTTTGAAAAACGCGCGCATGGATGGCAAACCTATGACATGGCAAGGCACGAATGGCGAGATCGAAAAGAGGACGGTGAAATCATTTTTCACCGTGCGAATCAGCATGCCGGCAAATGGCGCTTTCAATCCAAGAGCAAAAAAGCGGAGCGCTGGACTTATTTCGAGCCCGAAGAATTCCCATTATCGGACCTCAAAGACTTCCGTGATATCATCTGGACGAAGCACGAACGCCGGCGCGTTCATCAAGGTCATTTCGATCAAATCGAAAATCTCATCAAAAGTCGCGAGGCAGCAGAAGCTTCTGCCGCAGATGCTTCAAGCGAAGAGGAGTAAGGTTTTACGAACCAACAGGGTATGTGCGATGAAGCAACCCTATTGATTCGAAAACTCAGCGAATCGTTCCCTGAATTCTTGAGTCGACGCCGCTTTTTGTGACCCGTACATTTTCCAAATCAGCGATGATGTCATCAACTTGCATGAGGCGTTTGCCGCCTCCCCCGATGATTGGCGCCTGATAAATCACGACTTCGTCGATTAATTTCTTGGCAATTCCGTGAGCAAACAACCGACCGCCGGATTCCAGCAAAACAGAAGTGATTCCCCGTTTCCCCAACGTGGTGAGCACTCGCGACAGCGATTTGCCGTGAAATACCTCCGTCCGATCGGCAAATTTATCAGTGAACAGGTTTAAATCGTCCGGCAATTCTTTGATCGCCGTAAGCACAAACCGATACGGCTGTTCTCGCCCAACGGCGTGTTTTCCGCGAAGTGTGAGCGATGGATTATCCGCCCGCGCCGTCTCGCCTCCAATCAAAACAGCATCGCATTCAGCTCGGAGTTTCTGAACATCTTCGCGAGACTCTGGCCCACTGATCCATTGCCCCCGAGCTTTGGTGAGCGTGGTTCTGCCATCAAGCGTGATCGCTGATTTTGCGATGACATACGGTTTTCCCGTCGTGATGTGCTTCGCGAAAAAACGGATCAGTTCGCGGCATTCCATTTCACAGACTCCGACACTCACATCGATCCCGGTTTTTGCCAAAATCCGAACAGCTGCGCCCGCATGGTCCGGATTGGGATCGAGCGTTCCGATGACCACCCGACCAAATTTCGCTTCCAAAATCGCATCCGTGCACGCGCCTGTTTTCCCGCTCGTGGAACACGGTTCCAGCGTCACAAAAATCGTCGTTCCCGCGAGCGAACGACGCGGGAATTTTGCTTTAGCATCGGCAATAGCCTCAATCTCCGCATGCGGATGACCCGCTTTGTGATGCCAGCCTCGCCCAAGAACTTCTTTGCCATTCTTCGAAACAATAACCGCTCCAACTGCAGGATTCGGGCTCGTTCGCCCAAGCCCTTTGCGACCCTCGCGGAGCGCGAGTTTCATGAATTTTTCGTCAGTTTTCACTCGAATAACCTGCAACGAAAATCAGGATTCGGAAACGGTTCCTTCAATCATTTTTCGAAACGTCAGATTGATCCGTGGCGTTTTCACCTTTTTCGTTTTCGGAAGGCGATGCCTCCAATGAGTTTGAGTCTCCCCTTTCATCACCAACAAACTGCCGGAATCAAGCATGACCGGAATGACTTCCGCAGTCTGTTTGTGCTTGAATCGAAACGGGCGTTCTGCCCCAAAACTGAGCGATGCGATACTGGAATTTCGGCCCAAGCTTTTCTCGTCGTCGCTGTGCCAGGCCATTCCTTCATCCCCAGTATGATAGAGGTTTAACAGACACGAATTGAAATCATCGCCTGTTTTTTCTTCAACGATTTCCTTCAATTTTAACAATTCGTCCGTCCAATCAAGGGCAAATTTTGTCGCGCCGGAATAAGAATAGTGAAATCCGGAATCGCCATACCACGCAACTTTCCGAGCGGTCACGTAGTGCTTTCCAAAAATGAAGGCTTCGTCGTTCTTCCAAAGAATTTCTTTGAAAAGCCCCTCAAAAATTCGATCGGAATCTTCACCCGAAAAAATGGGGCCGTAGTAATTTACTACACCATTGCAAGGCAATAAATTTTCGGCAGGATCTGGTTTGAAAAGGTCCATTGGATTGCGTTTCTAACCTCTCGCTTCCTTTTTCAAAAGATTACGTTTTCGCTCAACTCCCCATCGATAACCCGAAATACCGCCATCCATTCGCACCGCGCGGTGACAAGGGATCGCAACGGCCAGAGGATTGGCCGCACAAGCGCCGGCGACGGCTCGAACCGCTTTTGGGCCCAAGCAACAACTCCGAAAAAAGGCAG
>CALAHF010000071.1 GCA_937891465.1 uncultured Verrucomicrobiales bacterium
CTTCGCGACCAGCGCGTTTGGCGAGGTTGAGCGCGGGGAAATCATCAAATCGCGGCTTTTCGAAATCGAGTTTGGCGAGGGCTGCGAAATCTAAAGGTTCAAGGGTGTTGGGAACGCGGTCCGGCCAGGTCACCGCGTATTGAATGGGAAAGCACATATCAGGGGTGCTGAGCTGGGCTAGAATCGAGCCATCAATAAATTCCACCATGCTGTGAACGATGCTCTGAGGGTGAACGATGACGTCGACGCGATCCATTTCGACGTCGAAGAGCCAGCGGGCTTCGATCATTTCGAGGCCTTTGTTGAAAAGCGTCGCGGAATCGATCGTGATTTTACGGCCCATCTCCCATGTCGGGTGTTTGAGGGCTTGTTCAAGAGTGACTGCTGCCAGTTCCTCAGCAGGAGATTGGCGGAATGGGCCGCCGGACGCGGTTAGAATCAGCCGGGAAACATCTTCGGATTTTTTACCTTCGAGACATTGGAAAATCGCGTTGTGCTCGGAATCGACCGGCAAAACATTCACGCCCTTTTCGCGGGCAGCAGTCATGACCGCTTCACCAGCCATGACGAGAATTTCTTTGCTGGCGACCGCGATGTCTTTTCCGGCTTCGATGGCGGCAAGAGCAGGGCGGAGTCCGTCGATTCCGACAATCGCGATGAGAATCATGTCAGCCTCTGGCAAGGTCGCGAGCTCGATCATCCCTTCGGGGCCGACTCCCGTTTTTACATTGTTGGGAAGTCCGTCACGCAAATCACCGACGCAGGATTCGTCGGTGAGAGAGCAGTTTTTTACCGAAAATTCAGCGCATTGCTCCGCGAGTCGTTTGGCGCTCCGATTTGCCGCGAGACCGATCACTTCCATCCGCTCTGGGATGTCGCGTGCGACTTTGAGAGCACTTTCACCGATCGATCCGGTGGAGCCGAGAATGACGAGTTTCTTCGGAGGAGGGGAATCGGACATAGAAAGTTAGGAAATTATCAGCAGATAAACGTACAAAATCGGAGCGGTGAAAAGCACGGAATCGATCAGATCAAGCACGCCACCGATGCCGGGCATTTTGTGGCCGGAATCTTTGGCTTCGAGACTGCGTTTCAAAATCGATTCAGCCAAATCCCCGAGAACCGCAACGAGTGCGAGGGCTAACGCAAGGATCGATGCGTGGAGCGGCGTGATCAGCGGAATTTTATCTCCAAATAGAAAATAGGCTCCGAAACTGGCAATGAAGGCGAAGAGGATTGCGCCGCCGAATCCCTGCCAGGTTTTCGCCGGGCTAACGTGAGGAACCATTTTATCGCGACCAATGAGCGACCCAATTGCATACGCACCCATGTCGGTAAATTTCGTCACCATCAGCAGATACAAAACATAAAAGTGAGCGGAAAAATTCCCTGCAGTGTCCTTCAAATCGTCGAGCAGCAGGATTTTGGGAACGAAGGCGAAGAGGATCACAATGTAGATGAATCCAAAGATGGTCGCCGAAATTTCATCGAGCGTTCGAAAACCTTCGATGGGGGCGCGGAGCCGTTCGAGTACTACGCAGATAACCAGCGCGGCGATGGCGAAGCTATCGAGATCAACAAGCCAATCGGGCTCAAATCCCCAGTGTCGCGCGAATAGCAGCCCGAAGTAGGCGATGGTGACGCCGTAGGTTTGCCACTGAAATCGCCGAAATCCGATAATTGGAAAGAGGCTGAAATATTCAAATAGCCCGAGAAGTACGATGACTCCGGCGATGGCGAAGAAGAGCCAATCGATCGCCAGCCAGAAGGCAATCACGAAAAAAGCCCACAAACAAAGTGTGCTGATCAGGCGACTGCCGAACACCTGTTTCTTGGAGGGTTTCGGCTCGGGTTGGGTTGAAGAATCGGCGGACATTTGAACGGACAAACTCGCCGCCAAGGAAACAGGGTCAGGCGCGGCTTGGCAATGCTGAAATTTAGGAATTTGCGATACAATGGTGCTGTCGAGGTCACAGAGATGGTGGGGACGAACCTTAACTCTACAGATTCGAAAACCATTTTTCCAACGCTTCGGAACGGTCTGGGAAATTTCCTTTTCCCGGTAATTTTAATTTCAGGTGGCCAATCTTCAGTCGTTTGCCAGAACTCGGTTCGCGCAAATCGAGAGGATCAATCGCGACAGCATCTTCGGATATTTTATCGAGTGTATTCGATCCGACCTCCGAATTTGGCTCGGCCGAGAATGAGAACGGCAAGCCGGTCAATTGATGAACGATCCACGCACAGACTGCGTTGTCGCTTCGGAGTGAGTGAATGCGGGCCGTGGCGCGTTTTTTCGTAACACGTGCGAGATGGAGGGCACGCCGCGCCTGCGAAAAGAAGA
>CALAHF010000072.1 GCA_937891465.1 uncultured Verrucomicrobiales bacterium
TTCGTGTAACTCGAACCGTATGTGAGAGTTGGGGATCTTAATCAGCCTGATTCATACGTCGATCCGGAAGAGAGCCAAAAAAAAGAGGTCGCGGAGCGTTGGTCTGAAACGTAAACGGCACCCATTTTTTCAAATGGATGCCGCCTTTGTGATTCGTTGGGAAACTATACGAATCGAATTAGAACGATTTCTGCCAACCTACTACAACTGACACATCGCGTTGCATCTGAGGGCCGTTGAGGTCCTGATAGATGGGGATGATTCCTTCGAGCGCGAGACGATGCCCTTTGAATGGGCCGTCGGGCACGAGGTAATTCAGACCAATGCCGCCTTCGAGCCAGTTTCCACCGGTATTGGCTGGATCCATAGGGGGAGACATGAGAGGCCCGGTGATGCGCGAATCGGTTCCGTCGATCTCGGTCGCGTGCTCAAGGGTGAGGCGGGCCGAGACGCTGAGTGAATCGGTCAACCGGTAGGCAAGCCAAGTGGTTCCTGTTACGGAGTCGCCGTAGGTGTATTGATACTCGTTTTCATCCAAGTGGATGCGACCTTTAACCTGGGCACCGCCGGAAAGGTCGTTGTCCTGCCACAACCAGGTGATTCCAGGAAGGAGATCCCAGGTTCCGGTAGTGGGTTGCATGGGATAGGCCCGATCGTTGAACTCACCGGTTGGGGCACTGAAACCGAGGTTTAAGTGAACGCGCTGAGAGTTGTTGTCATAAATCTTGAGAAGGCCGGCGAGGGTAAGGTCGCCCCATCCTTCCACTTTTTTTCTGAATGTCGTTCCGTTCATTGCGCGGGCTGGGCTACCAGGCATTGAGAGGTGATCCATCGAGCGAAACTGATAACTTGTCATCGCCATCAACGTCAGGTTATCAGTCGGTGCATGCATCATGCTGATCATGTGCATTTCCATTTCCATACCGGTTGGCGCAACCATGAAACCGGACCGGAACAGGTCTTGCGAGCTGAGATCATGGGTGACATCACGCATGTCTCCCATTTCCATGTAACCGTAGCGGTAGGAGAACATCATTTCTCCAGCTTCATGAGTGTGATCACCCATCACGCCAATCGGGGCATGAGAGTCTACGCGGTGAGAGTCCCAAAGAGTGCTGCATACCGATTTTCCTGAGCCATTGCTCGATTTGATAACGTCTCCAGCTGTTGCGAGATTTGCCGCTCCAAGAGTGGTGATAAAAGCGAATGTGGTGAGGGCATTGGCTATAGTTGAGTGTTTTTTCATTGTATATAAAAGAGAGAGTTTTTGAATAAGTATTTAGTTTTTTGAAAACGTCGTAATTTTAATGGGACACGGGAACCCAAGGGGGAATGGAGTGACTGACGGCGTCGAAATAAGCGCGGGTCCCGGCTACGGGAGTTGCCGGGGATCAGGAAACTTCCTTACCATCACGATTCGATCTTTTCGGATGAAAAGGATCGTCGGTGGATAGGCCTGAAATGTCAGTCAGCTGAAGGTAGCGACTCGCCGAGGAGGCGGAGTGGCTGGACTGGTGCTTTGTCCGGTGAGGCGAAAGGCATCTTCGGGAATTGGAAATTGGTAAGTTGAATCAACCGCTGCGGCGGCGGTGAGGCTGAGTTCAGTGGAAGTGGGTTCCATGTTTGTCAGCAGCTCAATGCGCTTCGAAGAATACGGATTTTTCTCGTCCGATCGAGATGAGTCGCTCAGGTCTTTGGCAATGTCACAGATGCGACAGGGGTCTGCATCAGTCATGACCGCGGCAAGCTGTTCCATGCCGCCCGCTTTTCTGGCCATGTCGAGCCAGGCGTATCCCTGAACGAGTAAAGGCAAGGCACCGGAGACCATGATCGCCAAAGCCATGATGATGGAAGCGCGAAACACAGATGTTAGTTTATCCTTCAAGGTCGAGAGGTTGCGATTATACGAACCAAGAATGAAGCAATTTTGTCAAGTTGAGACTCAGGCGATGCGATGTTTTCATCTAAGGTTTTCGGGGCCAACTGTTTATCCGTTCTCCGCTATTCGAATGCGGATACGAAACTGAGTTCGAGGCTTGACCATTTTGCTGCAACTGGTTGAAGTGGGTGCAATTCAATCCTGCCACTTAACCAACCAACATGCCTGTCACCACTCACGAACTGAATTGCGATGTGCTCGTCGCGGGAGGCGGACCTGCTGGAGTTCCGTGTGCCATTGCTGCTGCACGAACGGGAGCGCGAGTTATTCTTTGTCAGGATCGGCCGGTTCTTGGCGGGAATGCTTCGAGCGAGGTTCGAATGCACATCGTGGGTGCGAATGGCACGGGGAGATTTGATCGTGGAGAGGCATTAGTCACTGAAGCGAGAGAGAGCGGGATTATCGAAGAGATTCGTTTGGAAAACTCGGTGAAAAACCCACAGCGTTCGGCGTCGATTTTTGATCTCATTCTTTACGACAAATGTCGGACGGAGCCAAATTTGGAGCTGATGCTCAACACGGCAGTGATCGGGTGTGAGATGGTGGGGGCGAAGATTTCGGAAGCGATTGCCGAGAGACCTTCAACGGAGGATCGGTTTCGAATTCGTGCGGCGGTTTTTATTGATAGCACGGGAGATGGGAGGCTCGGCGTCGAAGCTGGGGCTGTATTTATGGAAGGTCGGGAAGCACGTGATGAGTTTGGTGAATCGCTCGCGAATGAGGACGCCGATGATCAACGGCTCGGTTCGACGATTTTACTTCAAGCCCGAAAGCACCCGGGTATGATGCCGTTTGTGGCGCCGTCCTGGATTCGTCCGTTTTCGAAAGAAGATTTGAAACTCCGATTGTATTCCAATCCCGGCGAGGAAGCGCCCACTCACGAGTATGGATACTGGTGGGCGGAATGGGGCGGGAAATTGGATACGATTAAAGATAATGAAGTAATTCGCGATGAACTGCTGGCGATTGCGTTGGGAATTTGGGATCACATAAAAAACGGCCCTGGCGCGGAGACGTTTCAGGCCGAGCATTGGGCGCTGGATTGGATTGGGTTTCTTCCGGGGAAGCGTGAAAGTCGTCGTTTTGTCGGCCAGCATATTCTTACGGAGGACGATTTACTTTCGTCGGAGCCGTTTCGGGATGCGATTGCTTTCGGCGGCTGGTCGCTTGATTTGCATCCTCCGGAGGGAGTTGATGCTCCTGAAATCGAGCCGTGTATTCAACATTCAGTTCCGCATCTGTATGACATTCCGCTGAGGTCCTGCATCTCGCGGGATGTTGAAAATCTGATGTTCGCGGGGCGGAATGTTTCAGCGACTCACATCGCGTTTTCGTCAACCCGGGTGATGGCAACGTGCGCGGCGATCGGGCAGGGGGTTGGAACTGCGGCAGCCATTGCTGTCGCGAAAGGGCAATCGGTATCGGAGTTGGCCACGGACGACGATTGTATGAAATCGATTCAGGCTCAGTTGGTGAAAGATGATGCGTATCTCATTGGCAAGGCTCTACATTCCGAGGCGGATCCGATTCGGTCGGCCCGTATTTCCGCTTCCAGTGAACAACCTGACGGAGCTGCGGCCAATGTCATTTCGTCGCAAACTCGAAGTGTGCATGGCCCGGCTGGCGCGCCGGTGGATCGAATGGAACCGGGATCGCATCGCTGGATGTCAGGTCCTGAATCGGGTTTGCCGGCGTGGATTCAATTCGATTGGGAGGGGGCGATCACGTTGAATGAGATTCAGTTGGTCTTTGATACGGGGCTTCATCGGCATCTGACGTTGACGCATCATGATGGCTATTCGTCGTCCATGCAGTGGGGAAAGGCTCAGGAGGAAACGGTTCGTGATTACAATATCGAAATTCACACTGGAGGAGAATGGAGCGTGATTGAGGAGGTTCGGGGGAATTATCAGCGACTCAATCGCCACTCTTTGGATTCTGGATTCTCGCTCGATGCCCTCCGGGTAACGGTTCTAAAAACGAACGGAATCAATCACGCCCGCATTGCCGCCATACAAATGGGCTAGACACGTAGGGCTTCAGTTCTCACAATCCACACTTCTATTATGTCGCCTATTGACTGGATCATTCTCTGTGTTTATGCCGTTTCCACCATTATGCTGGGATGGTATTTTGGGCGTAAACAAAAAAGCACGGGAGAGTATTTTACAGGTTCGGGAAACATAAACCCGCTTCTTATCGGGGTGTCTCTGTTCGCCACGTTGCTCAGCACGATTTCTTATTTGGCGCTACCCGGTGAAACGCTAGGAAAGGGGCCTGTTTTTCTCACCAACTACATTGCTTACCCGTTTATTTTTCTGGTTATCGGGTTTGTGATCCTGCCAGTTTACATGCGGAACAAGGTTACCAGCGCCTATGAATTGCTGGAAAACCGGCTCGGCATTAGTATCCGACTTCTCGGGGCGATTCTTTTCCTCCTGCTCCGCCTCGTTTGGATGTCGTTGCTGGTGTATCTGACCGCGAAGGCGATTGCGATCATGATTGGAGTCGGCGACGATATGGTGCCTTGGATCGTATTAGTGACTGGGATTTTTGCGATCACCTACACTTCTCTCGGAGGCTTGAAGGCAGTTGTGATCACTGATTTGATGCAGACCATCCTGCTTTACGGCGGGGCGCTTTTGGTCATTGGCACCGTGACGTGGAAAATGGGCGGGTTTGGTTGGTTCCCGACGGAATGGCAGGGCGATGTTTGGGATGCTCAACCACTTTACAGTATGGATCCCTCGGTCCGAGTCACGGTGATTGGATCGATCATTTCCGTGTTTCTTTGGACCGTCTGTACATCGGCGGGAGATCAAGTAACGGTTCAGCGTTTCATGGCAACGAAAGATGCAAAGTCCGCGCGCAAGGCCACTGCGATGCAGCTGGGAATCAGCGTAGTCGTTGGAATGACACTTGGCCTTGTCGGAATGGCTCTTCTTGGATTTTTTCAGGCGAACCCTGAACTGCTTCCGGAAGCGGGCGGGATCAAAGGGCAGGCCGATAAAATATTTCCTCACTTCATTGCCTTTCACCTGCCTCCCGTAGTCACAGGGCTTGTGGTTTCCGGGCTCTTCGCTGCGGCGATGTCCAGCATCGATTCCGGGGTGAATTCAATCACGGCAGTGGTGATGACTGATTTTCTGGATCGGTTTGATCGAAAGCCGGAAACCGATGCAAAGCATGTCCGCACTGCCCGGATACTAGCGGTGATCATTGGAGTCATCGTGGTGCTCCTGAGCACCGTTATTAAGTATATCCCCGGGAACTTTATGGCGGTGACGAATAAAACAGTGAATCTCCTCACGGTTCCGATCGCTCTTCTCTTTTTCTTTGCTCTGTATATTCCGTTCGCCAACGCTCGCGGAGTCTGGATCGGGACAATCGCCAGCGTTTTGTCGGCATTCCTTGTGGCTTTTTCAGGCGGCTTTTTTGGAGTAAATCCTGTGACGAAACACATCGAGTTTTCATTGAAAGCCATTGGCGAAAATCCCACGATCGATTTACTTCCAATCAGTTTTCAATGGATTTCCCCGGTCGCCCTCGTTGTTGGCGTCACTGTAGGATTGATTGCGTGTAAACTCTTTTCCCGAAAGGCATCATTATGATTTTGAAGTTACTTAGTGTGGTTGTTGTTTCGACTTTTTTGCTTTCGGCGGGGCAAGCTCAAGATGCCTTTAAGTTGAAGCCAGAGGTGAAATCAAAAGCCCTGAAGGTGCTGCGTGATGGGTTGCCGTCGGATGAATTTTGGCCTTCGATCCACGCGGCTGAGGGGCTGACGATTGCGAGGCAGGGTGATGAGGTGAAACGTTTCCTCGAACTGAAACTCAAAACCGAAAAGGATGATCAGCGCCGATGCGGTATTGCACGGGAACTGGTTCGAGCAGGGGATGTGGCGCGGAGTTCGGTGATGATGAATATTCTCAAGGGAAGTGAGCCGCACGGTCACGTTCATGCTGCTGAGAGCCTCTACAAAGTAGGATGGGAGGGGGATTCAGCTCCATTGGAAAAGGCATTTGCAGAGACGGATGATATCCGACTCCGAATGATGGCCGCGGCGGCGCTTGCGAAACACTCGGATGGCAAAGCGGGGAAAGATGCGCTGGCTTATCTGAGAAAACATCTGACATCCGAACCCGATCCAGCGCTCTTCCGGCTCTCGGCGTGGGTGCTTTGTCGAATTGGAGACAACCGTGATCGTGATTTGATTCGTTCCCGGTTGAAAGACGCGAACGACGATCCAATGGTCCACGCTTTTCTTGAACATGGGCTTGCCGCTCTGGGAGATCCAGATGGAAAGAAGGCCCTGCTTCGCAATCTGAAGTCCGAAGATCCAGCGATTCGAACCTACGCGGCAGTGTTTGCCGGCGAATCAGGAATCGTCGAGGCCGCGCCGGATTTGATTCAGCAACTGAACAACGAAAACCTCGACGCGAGGATTCGCGCGGCTCAGGCCCTGTTCGAGCTTTCAAAGTAGCCCCTTTTTTTATCTATGAGAAAAAGTAAAACACTCGCCCGCATTCGCGCTGGAGAAGTCATTCGCACCTGTGTCCTCGGTCACTACATACCCGCCTATATTTGTCACGCCGCCCGCGAGGGATACGATTGCATCTGGGTGGATCTGGAGCACCGCGCTCTGACGTTGCATCAAATTCAGGCGATGTTTGCGTTCTCGCATCTGTATGACATTGACATCATGCTGAGACCTCCCACGCTCGAGAAAACCGGTCTGTATCGTTATCTCGAAGACGGCGCGGCAGGATTGCTGATTCCGCACGTTTCAACCGCCGAGAAAGCGAAGATGCTGGTCGATGCGGTGAAGTTTCCACCATTGGGAGATCGCGGAATCGACAACGCCGGGTTGGATGCTGATTTTCATCTCCATGATCCGGATCACTACGTGAAATGGGCAAATGACGAAACTTTTCTCAGCGTTCAAATTGAAACCCCGGAAGGCGTTCAGAATGTCGATGAAATCGCGGCGGTTGAAGGGGTGGATATCCTTTTTGTTGGCCCCGGCGATCTTGGATTGCGGTTGGGTCAGAGCGGAGAGATGACCCTTGATGAAGCGTGGGAGCGCGTTGTGGCGGCCTGCAAAAAACACGGCAAAGCCTTTGGTGGGCCAACGGTTCCTCTGGATGAAATGAAGAAACGCAACGATCAGGGGGCCCAGCTTTTGATCAATAACAGTGAGTTCCAAAATCTAACAGCGGGCCTGAAGGAAAACATTCAGAAGTTCGATGAACTCAGCTAGCTGATTCCTAGAATCTCAAAGCCGTCGCGGTGGATTAGCTTTTCGATTTCATCTATGTTCAGGCGGGGTAGGGCTGTCCCGTCGAGCTGATTGTTTAGGTTTCGCAAACCGTCGACGGATTCATTCACCGTGGTAAACGGATAGTCAGAACCGAAAAGCAATTTGTCCCACACGCCGTATTCCTGCACCAGCATCAGGCTGTTGTAGAGTTGCCACGGCCGGTAGTGCAGCGCACTGATGTCGGCATAGACATTGGGGTGTTTTCGGATCGTCGCAACGCACTCGCCTTCGTAAGGGTGACTGAGGTGCGCGAGGACAAATTTAATCTCCGGATAGCGAGTGGCCACGGGTTCGATCAAGCGGGGAAGGGTGTATTCAAGCGGGGCTTGCTCAATAAACGTGGTTCCAGTGTGAAGCAGGACCGGCAGGCTTTTCTCTTTCGCATATTTCCAAAGCGGCTCGAGTCGGGGATCGTCCACTCCAAAGCCTGCATACATTGGCAGTAATTTGACGCCCCGAAGCCCAAGCTCTTCATGCCCGTGACGCATCTCGTCTTCCCACCCATCTTGAGTCGGATCCAGCGACAGGAATCCGACAAGATGATCTGGATCCTGCGCGACGTAGTCCGCGATGTAGGAGTCATCGACCCACATTCCGCTGAGCTTGGCTTTTCCACCAAAAACTGCAGCCTTGGAACCTGCGGGTGCCGCTTTTTGGTAGTCTTCAAGGCGAATTGTCAAATCGACTGTTGCACCCGCTCGCGCGGCGGTTGCCTGCCGGATAAAATCGTCGTTGAAGGCGTCAGGAAAAGGCCACGCGTGACTATGGATATCGGTAATCATTTTGGTTCTACTAATGTTGCTTCGATCATCAGATCAAAAAGTCGGTCAATTTCATTTCGAGTTTCGTTGTCTAAAACGAAACCCCGAGGGCCTCGGACAATTTCGTTCTTAAAAATTCCCTGACGAACCAGCAGGTGTTTTTCCACCGCGAGAAATCCGTCGAGGCTGGTTTGAATGCTGATCAATGAACTCAGCGGACCATGAATTCGACTGGCTCGATTCAGATCACCGTCTTCCAGCGCTTTCCAGAGCGGCACGATCCCTTTGATTAAATCGGCTCCGGGAATGGTTCCCGCAATTCCCCGCTGATACGAATCGACCAGTGAAATGCCGCCGGTTCCCTCAAAAATACCGGCTCGGGAGTTAGTTGCGTCGCGGAGTTCAGACAACCGGGGACCGATGGGGACCGCTTCAGGTTTAAACCAAACTCGTTCCGGGCCGAATAAATCCAAAAGCCCAGCCTGAAATTCAATTGACATCGGAAGCCCGACGTAACCGCTCGCATCTTGAACAATAATCGGAATTTTCACAGCTTCGAAAAGCCGCCGGTAATAGCCGGCCAGCTCGTCTGAGGTGGCACCTGTTGCAACAGGTGGAATCGCCATGAGCGCGGTCGCCCCAGATGATTCGGCGTGTTTTGCAAAGTCTTCCGCCAGCTTCGATGATTCCGCCCCGACGCTGATCACAACGGGGCCGCGATCGCCAGCCATTTTACAACTGGCTTCGGTTAGCTGGTGGCGTTCGCTGTCTGAGAGTCGCAACACTTCTGAGACCATCGCAAGACAAATGCCATCGGCACCTTCATTAAAAAGCCAATCGATTTCTTTCTCCAATGTTCCAAAATCAATTGTTTCATCTAGATGAAACGGAGTCTGAAACACCGGAATTACGCCCGTTACCGCATTTGTCTTGTCGATCATGTTAGTTTCATTTTATCTGTATCGAACTCATTTGAGTTTGAAAAGAACTGAATCAACTTATGTCCGTCCAATCTCGCATTCTCATTCTTGGTGTCGGCTCGATCGGCGAGCGGCACCTCCGATGTTTTCAAAGCACCGGCAGATGCGAAGTTGCTTTCTGTGAACCCATGGAAGCCCGCCGAAATGAGATTGCCGAACGGTATGGTGTCATCGGTTTTGACTCGTGGGGAGCCGCGCTGGAGGCTGAAAACTTTTCCGCCGCAGTGATTGCATCGCCCGCTCCTTATCATGTTCCCACAGCTCAAGCCCTAGCAGAACGAGGAATTGATCTGTTGATCGAAAAGCCCCTAAGTCTGAATACCGAAGGAATTTCGGAATTGGTCGAAACGATTGAGAAAAACAACACGCGCGTCACGGTAGGCTACGTATACCGCGCATTGCCAGCGTTGCAGAAAATGAGGGCTGCCGTGCAGTCGGGAACTTTTGGAAAAATCATTCAGATTCAAGTGCAAACGGGGCAGAATTTTCCGTTTTACCGCCCAGCTTATCGAGACATCTATTATGCAAAAGCGGAGCAGGGTGGGGGACTGATCCAGGACATGCTCCCGCATTCGCTCAATGCAGTCGAGTGGATCGCAGGCCCTGCAACCAAAGTTGTGGTTGATGCGGAGCACAAAGTTCTCGACGGAGTCACCGTTGAAGACACCTTAAATTTAATCGCACGCCATGGTGATGTGATGTCGAATTTCACAGTCAATCAGCACCAACCAGTCAATGAATTTGTCATGACTGTGCTTTGCGAAAAAGGCGCCACACGATGGGAACTCAAGGGGCACCGCTGGCTTTCCACTAAAGAGAACGGAGGCGATTGGACCGAGGAGGAATCTTTTGTTCACGAACGCGACGACTATTACATCCTTCAAGCCAACGTATTTCTCGATCTCCTTGATGGCAAAGCGGATCCACTTTGCCCTCTCGCAGATGGCATCGACACCCTTCACAGCATCTTGGCGATTCTGAAATCGAGGGAAACCAACGCTTGGGTTAATGTAGCCTAATTTTCAAAATTCAGATATGAGCAATCCAACTGTCCACCAACTTTTTGATCTTTTTGGTCGGGTCGCGCTAATCACCGGAGCTTCCGGATGGCTCGGCAGTGCGATGGCTGCGGCATTGGCAGAAGCAGGCGCAACCGTCGTTGTCGCCAGTCGCGATGCCGAAAAAAGCAAAGAAGCGGCCGATGCACTGACGACTGAAAAAGGAAACCGGCACCACGCGGTTGTATTGGATCAGTTGGACGAAACCTCGATTCAGTCAGGCTTTGCTGAAGCGGTCGCGGTTGCCGGAAAAGTGGATATTCTTATCAACAACGGTCATGCTGCAGATGGGCATGATCACACCGATGTTACGGCGGATCAGTTTAATCAGGTCCTCGCCAACACCACGGGCTGGTTTCTGCTAGCTCGTTGTCTGCGCGAACATCTGGTGGAACGAGAGGCCGCCGGAAACATCGTCAACATCGGTTCGATGTATGGTCAGGTCGCTTCGTATCCTGAAACTTACGAAGACATCTGCCCGGGTAGTCCCGTTTCTTATCATGCATTGAAAGGCGGGATCATTCACATGACGCGGCATCTCGCCGTCTACTGGGCGCGCGACAACATCAGGGTGAATTGCCTCAGTCCCGGTCCATTTCCAGGGCCCAGTGTTCCTGCAGGTCTACCCGAAAGGCTCAATGAAAAATCGCCCATGGGACGAATGGGGGAACCTCACGAACTCAAAGGAGCGCTGCTTCTCCTCGCCAGCGATGCTGGAAGTTACATCACTGGGCAAAATCTGACTGTCGACGGCGGTTGGACGGCGTGGTGAGATTTGGATCGTCTATTTCGTCTCACTCGCTCAAATAGGCGGTTGGCATAGATTCGATCATGGCTACCATTCGTTTCTTTTCGAAGCCCCATGACTCGTGTGAAGCCTGATCAATTCCTGCTCCTACTCCTCCGACTGGGTGGGTTCTGTTGCTTTGCAGGGTGGACCTGGGTGCATTTTTATTGGGAGGCTCCTTATGGAATTCTTCTTTGGCAGGATGCCACTTTCAAATTGGCAGAGCGCTTTGGGATCGGTTGGGGTGAATTCGTTGGCTCTGGCAATAATGACGGTCTTGTTCAGGTGTGGCTAACTCGTGTCGGGTGGCTCTATCTGATTTGCAGCATCCTCACCCTGACGGTCCGCAAAAAATCGTGGATTCAGATGGCGGGACTGATCGGCGGTAGTTGCCTCTTTGTCGTTTTAAGTTATGCCAAATATTTGAGCGCGCAGAGCCAGCTTCCCATGTTTATCGAGCATGGAGGGCAAATGCTCATTCCTGTTATTCTGGTTTTCGCCTTGGCGAAGGGAGTTCGGCATCGCGCCACGATCATTACTGCAATGGTGGCTGTGGTCATGATTTTTGCCGGTCATGGAGCTTATGCGTTGGGCTATCACTGGCCGACTCCCGCAAATTTTCTGGGAATGACCTCCATCATTCTCCATATCGAATCGGAAACCGCCCGGATCATCTTGCGGATTGCCGGGGTATTGGATCTGTTGGTCTGTATCGGGCTGTTCATTCGGCCCATTCGTCAGGCATCTGTTCTCTACGCTGCCGTGTGGGGATTCCTTACCGCTATTGCGAGACCTGTCGCCGGCATGTCTCTTGGCCTGAACTACTGGGGGGCGGATCAATACCTCCACGAGGCTGTGCTTCGCGCCCCGCATTTCATCCTGCCTCTTTATCTCTTTTTTCTTTGGCGAAAATCTGAAGCCCCTGATACCCTCGAACTTCCAACGGCGATTCAGGACAAAAAGGCAGCCCCGCAAACATGTGGTTCATGACTTGAGCCTTTTTACTGAAAAAAATAGAAAACCATCGTAAGAATCCCCATGAAACTCGCCCGAATTGTCACCTTTTGCTGCGCTGCACTGTTGATTGCAGGTGGCGCGCTTGCCCAAGAGAAAGAAAAAAAACCGAAGAAGAAGGGCAAGGGGCGTGCTGTGCTTGAGATCCCTGAAGTCGAGAAGAAGGACATCATCTGCTTTGCTCTCTACACGATTAGCGACAACGTTCTCAAGCTGACGGCTCAGTTGTATCCGATTGCAGGAGGCGACACTAAAATAGTCCGCCTCGAGATCGAAAAAGGAGGGAAGTGGGTCGAAGTGGCAAAAACCGAAGTGATTGAGCTCGGCTGGACAGCTCCTTTTCGGGTTGAAAAGTGGGACGATACCAAAACGCAAAAGTATCGCGTTCTCCACGGCGCTGAAGCGACTTACGAAGGATCCATTCGTAAGAACCCGATCGACAAGGACGAGATCGTCGTTGCTGGTTTTACCGGGAACTCCATTCATCCCGCTCATGGTGGTGATATTTCCCGACAGGATCTCATCGACAACGTCAAAAAAGTTGATGCCGATGTGCTGTTCTTTTCCGGTGACCAAGTTTATGACCATCACCGTCACTTTGCTGCCTGGCTCAAGTTCGGTCGCGATTTCGGCGAAATCATCAAAGATCGGCCCACCATTTGTCTCCCGGATGATCACGACGCCGGACAGCCCAATTTGTGGGGCGAAAGCGGCAAAATTTCGACTCTCGGCGGAGCGGCTGATGGAGGTTATTCCCAACCGGGTAGCTACGTTCAAGAAGTCGAACGCGCACAGACCAGTCACCTTCCGGATTCACCGGATACCCGGACGATCGGTCAAGGCATTGGGATTTGGTATACCAATCTCAACTGGGGTAACATCGATTTTGCGATTCTCGAAGACCGCAAGTTCAAAACCGGACCTGCCGGCCGAGTTCCCAAGCAGGGGCCACGTCCTGATCACATTCGCAATCCGGATTACGATCCTGCCAGCGTGGATGTTGAAGGAGCGATTCTCCTTGGCTCCCACCAGCTCAAATTCATCGACCAGTGGGCTGAAGACTGGCGTCACGCCGATATGAAAGTTGCTCTTTCGGCCACGATTTTCTGTGGAGGCGCTCACATTCACGGCTCTGCAAACGGACGTCTCCATGCTGACATGGATTCAAACGGCTGGCCTCAGACCGGTCGGAACAACGCGCTGCGCTCTCTGCGTCGTGGGTATGCGTTTCATTTTGCCGGTGATCAACACCTCGCGACGATTTTTCATCAGGGCGTTGACGAGTATCGTGACGCGATCTGGTCGTTCTGCGTTCCGTCCATCGCTAACCTTTACCTGCGCTGGTGGGAGCCACTGGAAGCCGGGCCAAATCGTGAAGAAGGCGCTCCGGAATACACGGGCGACCACCTCGATGGGTTTGCTAACAAAGTCACCAATTACGCAGCTGCGAATCCGGAGAAAAAACCTGCGGGAGGAGATGTTCTCAATACACGGTCTGCTGGATTTGGAATCGTTCGATTCAACACAAAAACCCGCGAAATTCGCATGGAATGTTGGCCCCGCAACGTTGATGTGACCGATCCGGAAGCCAAACAGTATCCCGGTTGGCCTAGAACGATTTCCCAGTTCGACAATTACAACCCACCATCATGGGGCAAGTTGGGAGAGCTGACTTTCGATATCGAAAATCCCGTGGTTCAACTGATCGACGCTGATTCGAACGAAATCCTTTACACGGTTCGGGCCAATGGAAAGACATTCACTCCCGGCGCTCCCAAAGGAAAAGCGTTCATTGTCAAAGCCGGCAAAGACGTCCCTGACACCGTTGTTTCAGAAGAAGCAAAAGTCGGGGGTGACGCGCAGTCGGTTAAACTCCCGTAGTTTCTCGGAGGAAGGAGGTCAGGATTAATCAGAGTGAAGCTTTTACTTCACTCTTAACCTTCCGGCTGGGCTCAACCCGTGGTCCGCAGTCCGCTGGCAATCGCGCTGATTGAGAAAATCAATGGCCGGGGAAGTTGATCGGTATCGCCGCCCTTCCGCCAGTTTCGAAGCAACTCGACCTGCTGGTGATGCAAAATCGCAAGCGGGTTTTCTCGCAAGGCGAGGGTTTTTGCGTAGCGAGGCCGACGCACTTCGATTGGCTTGGGAAACAGTTCGGCGAGCCGTGCGCGGGCCAGTTGGAATTCATTCTCAATCCGATTCATGAAGGCGCTGCGAACAGATTCGTCATCGACCAGTGATGCATAGCTGCGCATCAACTCGAGATTCGAGCTGAGCAAGTTCGTCTCGACTCCGGTGAATACGTAACGGGCAAAGGTCGACGAGGAAATCGTTTCAGCAAGATGATCAAAGTCATTTGGCGAATTGGTTTTCAAATCATCCAAAGCACTTCCCGCACCATACCATCCGGGTAAGTAGAATCGAGCTTGAGTCCAGCTGAATACCCACGGAATCGCTCGCAGATCATCGAGGTTTCCTCCGCCGGTTCGTCGTGATGGCCGTGATCCCATTTCAGTCAATTCCAAGGCATCGATCGGAGTTGCTTGTCGGTAGAATGCCATGAAATCATCAGCTTCGAGCAACTCGCGGTAGGCTTCACGACTGGCTCGTGACAGTTCCGGGAAAAGCTCGAGCCCAGGGTCTGGCTTCGCTTCTTTCCGCAAGTGATACACAGCGGTTCGCGTAACGCAGGCTTCAAAGCCTTCGAGGTGATACGCCGCATTATCGGGATACGCATATTTTTGCGCGATGGTTTCTCCCTGTTCCGTCATTCGAAAATCGCCCGAGAGGGAACCGTGAGGCAGAGCGCGCATGAACCAATTGGTTGGACCGGCACCACGACTGATCGTTCCGCCTCGTCCATGAAAATACCGAAATTTTACCCCGTGTTTTTCACCGACCTTAGTGATCGCATCCTGACTTGAGCGAAGCCCCCACTGACTCGCGAGAATTCCGCCGTCCTTGTTGCTGTCGCT
The DNA here is from genome assembly GCA_937891465.1 of uncultured Verrucomicrobiales bacterium. GTDB lineage: Bacteria > Verrucomicrobiota > Verrucomicrobiia > Verrucomicrobiales > DEV007 > JABDJT01. The sequence goes on from CALAHF010000072.1 coordinate 14,832, forward strand.
GTAACCCAACATGATTTGCTGGGTCGGTTTGTCAGGTGACGTTGTCGCTGCAAGATTCCGTTTTGTTACGGGGTGCTGCAAAAACGAATCAACGATATCAGCCGCATTTTCGAGATCATCGAGCGTTTCAAAAAGCGGAACCACTTGCAGGGCGCAGGTCAGCTTTCCATCCTGCTCAATCGTAAGACCAGCTTCGCGTGCGAAAAGGTGCACCACCAGAAGATCTGAAAGCTGACGGGTCATGCTGACAATGAGCGCTCCCAGACCCGCTTCGCGATTCTGACGATGCTCGGCAAGAACCTTGTAACAATCACGAACGGCATCGGCCTGCTGGCCGGCAGATTGATCCGTATGCAAAAACGGACGGGATGATTCCAGTTCTTCAGATAGGAACGCGACCCGCTTTTCTTCAGACCATTCCGCAAAATTTTCTCCATCTTCGATTCCGGCTGCGGCCAGCAATTGGGCAACGCCATTATCGTGAAACTCGCTGTTCTGTCGGACATCCAGCGCCGCCAGATGAAGCCCAAACGTCTCCAGTTTGTTCAAGATCGGCTGGACAATCCGGTCAGCGAGACGATTCGCATCGATCTGCACCAGTGATTTTTTCATCAGCTCAAGATCCGAGCGAAAACCGCTGATCGTAATCGAACTATCCGCCTCAAGATTGGCCCTCAGCAGATACGCAAACGCACGCCACGGCTCTTCAGGATTTCTGCCCAAAATGTAATCACCCTCAACTCCCAAAGCTTGTGCAATTTCATTGATTCGTTCCGTAAGTGCCGCTGGAACCGGATGGGTGGTCGCTGAAACCGTCAGGCGATACGCCGCATCCGCGAGTTCCCGACGGTAAAGTTTGATCGCCTGTCTACGGAGTTCAGCAAGAGTCGTGCGCGTTGTCTCCGCAGTCACAAACGGATGCCCGTCCCGGTCGCCGCCGATCCAGAGACCGAACCGCATTTTTGGGCCATCACCGGCTCCTCGTAGCGTTTCGAGATCAAACCCAGCCTCTTTCCACGATCGATCGAGTCGCTGATTGATTTCTTCAATCGTATCAGGAAAAACCTCGCGGAGATAAAACAGCGCATTCCGCAACTCCCGCTCAATCGTAGGGCGCTCTTCGTGAATTTCACCTGTATTCCAAAGCGCTTCGAGGGAAGTCATGAACTCCTCTTTAGCCCGATCCTTTTGATAAGAAGACTGACCCGGCGCTTTCAGCCGAAGCAGGCGTTCGTAGACGCTGCGATGGCGCTCGCGAACGCTGGGACGTTTTGCCTCAGTCGGGTGCGCCGTAAAAACGGGCTCGACGCGAGCCGATTTCATGGCTCCGGCAATTTCCTCTTCAGAGAACCCATCTCGCTTCAACGACTTCAGGCAACGGGGCCACAACCCTTTCTCAGCATCCGGTCCAAGCAAAATCTCCCGCTCCTTCCGAGCCTCCAGAGACGCCCGTTCCTCCACCATATCGAGCAGCTGAAAAGCAATCGAATAGACCTCCGCAATGTCTTCAGCATCCTTCAAATTCGGCACCGCCGATTCATCTTTTACCCATGGAAGCAGGGCCGCGAGATTTTCGCTGCCGCCAGACTCCAGCACTTCTCGAAGTGCCTCCATGATCTCCTGGACGTCCTTCTCAAGAGACGACAACCCTTCCGAAACAATGCGTTCGTCAGAGTTGTTTTGTGGAGAGGGGACAGTGTCGGGGCTTTTACTCATGGTTCGTTAATTTTGGAAAAAGAGACGCGGGCAAGAAAACCTGTCAATGCGCACATGAAACAAATGTCATTCATTGCCTGACTCTCACCGTCGGATGAAAATTACGAGGAGAGAGGCGCGAAAGATTCACCTCTAAGCGCCGCGGAAAGACTTATCCAACACGGAGAAATTCGTTTTATAAGACTCAACCAGATCGGTCCCTTTCGGGAGTGCGCCTTCGATGATCAACCAGCCGTCATCGTAGCCAGCCTTTTTCAACGCAGCCGCAAACTTCGGAAAATCGATGTCGCCTCCTCCAAGAAGCGTCTTCTTTTCTTTGCAGTGAATCTGACAAAGTCGCTCGCCGCCGATCTGGACAACCTCTTCGTAAATGTTGTAACCCATGAAAGCTGAATTCGCCGAATCATAGTATACCTGAATCGCTTTTGAACCGACTCCGTCGATAATTTGTAAATGATCATCTGCCGAAAGGTAACTCTCCAGCCCAAGCACCACGCCATTGTCCTCCGCTTTTTTCGCAACCGTCTTCAGCTTTTTGATCACTGAATCCATTGCATCCGGCTTGCCGTTGATGTCGCCTATGCCGAAAAACGCCAGCAGGCAAACACTCGGCGCTTTGTCCGGCTGTTCCGCCTTCATCGCAGCCATCGTATCAACCGCGTCGCTCACCCAACCGATCGCTTCCGGATCGCTCGCCAGAGGCCGCTGGTTCAGAATGCCCATTCCGAGCGAAGCCATCTGAATCCCCGTTTCGTCCACCCGCTTGTAATACGCATCGCGAACCTTCCGATTCCGTAGGTCGAATTCGGATCCCGGCGTGCTAAAGCTCACTTGAATTCCCTCAAGCCCAATAGCTTTCGCCACCTCAAACGCCGCGATATCCTGCTTTTTTTTAAGGCACCAATCGCACGCCCCGATCTGATAGTTGCTTTCGGTCAAAGCCGAAAAAACAGATTGAGCTGAAAGAGCAGCAGCCGAGCCACCAAGAAGTTTTAAAAGCGGTCGCCGTGAGATCATGTCCCGATCGTAGATGAAATCGAAACGCGCTGCAAAGCCAATTTCACGAAGCAACAGGGTATATTCAACGGACCAACAGGGTCTGTTCGTAAAGCTGTTTCGATCCAACAGGGTAGGTTCGATGAACCAACCCTATTGATTCGAAAAATTCGTAAAACTGCAGTTTAGGAATTTGCGGGCTTGGAGCCGTCCTTCTTGGCTCCCTCTTTTTTCGGACCGCGCTTTTCGCCTTCCGGCCTTGAAGGCGGTGGGCCGGCGTTTTTGAGAACGGCTTCCATTGCCGGATCTATTTCGATCATTTTGGCATGGAAGGTTTTTCGGAGTTCGCCAAAGACTTTGGTTCGTTCGCGACGGATGGTGTCGTCCTGCTCGCGAAAACCTACGAATCTCTTCATGATTGCCTGAATTTCAGGTGATTGACGAGCTTTTTCACGAACTTTGAAATACTGGTCCTTTTCTTCTTTGGAGAGCTTTTCGAGAAACGAAGGGGACTCGGTCATGCGCTCAAACCCGCGCATTTCGCTTCCACTCCCGCTGCTGCCGCCGTAGCGTCGACTGCCGCCTTTTCCTTCCATCATGGATTTCATGCCGCCTTTGTCCTCTTTTTCCATTTTGGAAAGAATGGGCTGCAGACTTGGGTCTTTCTTCAACAGTGCTCGCTGAATCGCGGCTTTGAACGCCTTCACCGACTGGTCAACATCTTCGCGCGACTGAACCACTGAAGGGTCGCCCCAGACATTTCTCATCGCTTCACGGAGCTTGGCTCGTTCGTCGGAGTCGAGGTTCCGCATCGGATCGTGGTCGCTGCCCGGGCGATGGGGGCCTTTGTCGGGGCCGCGCTCAGTTTTTTTGCCGTCTTCTTGAGCAAATACTGCTCCTGTGAGGCAGATCGCCGCGAGGAGTGTAGAAATTTTTAAACAGGTGGATTTTATCATGGCCATTTCCCGCATGAGGTTAAGATAAGGGGCTTCTGGAGTTAAAAAACCGGAACCGCGCAAAAGTTTCGCAATCAATGTTTGGAAATCGAAATAAACGATATCGGGAAACGATCGCCGAAGGACTTTCCGAGGCTCATTTACGAGCGGTTACTGAAGATGCAGCGCTGGATGATGTAAAGCTGATTGTGTTTTCGGATCTCCATCGGGGAACGGGTGATCGGGCGGATGACTTCCGGCGCTGCCGCCGTTTGTATCACGGGGCGTTGGGCTATTACGACAGTCTGGATTACCGGCTGTTTTTGCTGGGCGATGTCGAGGAGATTTGGGAGCGGCTGCTGCCCTCGATCGTTCGGAAATATGAGCAAACGCTTGAGTTGGAGCAGCGCTTTTTTGAACGGGGCAGGGGTGTTCGATTTTTTGGAAATCACGACGAGGCGTTGCAATGGCAGATCAACTATTCTCAAATTGAGAAGTATCTGGCTGGTGAAAAGCTGATCGAATCGCTTCGCATGTGGATTTTTAATGAAGCCTCAGATAAAGACCCGCTCGGGGAAATCTATTTTGCGCATGGGCATCAGGGGCAGAGCTACAACGCGTTTCATCGATTTGTGGTGTCGTGGTTGTGGGCTCCCATCCAGATGGTGACGGGGGCAAAGCCGCAAAAATTCCCGTTCATTCCCGCCAAATTCTTTTCAATTCCCGTCAAAGGAAACT
>CALAHF010000073.1 GCA_937891465.1 uncultured Verrucomicrobiales bacterium
TCGGCGCATCGTGATCCGGAGCACAGCGGTGAAATCTCCGCCGAGCTACTCGCCGACGCCGGCTGCGTCTGGGTCATGGTGGGGCACTGGGAGATGAAGGTGCGGATGAACAAGGATGACGAGGAGATCAATCGCGAACTCCACAACGTACTCGCCGCCGGGCTGCGCCCGTTCATTCTGGTGGGGGAATCCGAGACCGACAAGGGAACTCCCGCCGACGATCTCGTTGAGCGCATGGAGAAAATTCTCGACGGTGTCACAGCCGAGCAGATCAGCCGCTCCCTGATGGTCTACGAACCCGAGTGGGCAATTGGCGCGGATGAGCCTGCTGCCCCGGACTACATCGCGGAGCGCGCCACCTTCATGCGGAACTGGCTCATTGACCGTTACGGAGAGGAAGCGGTCAGGCCTATTCCCATTATTTACGGTGGGGCTGTCTTTCCCGAGAACGCCGAATGGCTTCTCTCAACCCCTGATATCGACGGACTCGGTGCCGGTCGCAAGAGTCGCAATGGCAAAGAGTTCGCCAGTATCGCAAAGATCGTAGCCAAAGCTTTTGACCTTCTCTAAACCACCTCCCCAATCATTCTGGAACCCTGGAAAACTATGAAACAATCCATCGTCCTCAAAGCACTCCGGGACATGTCCTGCGAGCCGATTGGCTACTCGAAGATGCAGTGGTTCAGCAAAATTGATCTGATCGAAAAGCAATTTCAACCATGAGCGATCACGATTTTTTCACATCCAACGGCCTGACAGACCATGGCGAGAGCCTCTTCGATCCGTCCGGCGACGAAAGAAGAGGCTGATAATTTGCTGTTGGTGAAACCTTCCGACTTTGGAAATCTGGCGATCGAACTGACCGGCGGACATGCAGCGATGAGGTTTTCCCGCGAGGTCGGGCTCCACGTTTTCAACCTGGGCGACGGTGAGAAAAATTCTGTCGCAGTAGGGTTTTTTGACGAAGGCGAGGCGCTGGAGGACGCATGGCTTCCGAATTCAATGTTGAGGGATCACGATTATACCCAGCTTTCGCAACGTCGATTGTGGGACACGCCGAGACGCCGGATGCGGGATGCGCGACTTGGCAATTCGCCGGGAAGTGATGATTTAAAATTGCCGTGGGAGTTTTCTGCCGAAGCCGTGGCCTATCTTTCGAATGCGTCGCTTGTGGCTGAGGCTCGTGGGTTTTTGTGGTAGAGCGAGATTGTTACTTTATAAAAGCCCCGCTTGACCTTGTCCCCGGAATTTCTCTAGGCTGAGGCATGAAAAAGAAATCGATCATTCCCGTCAGCATTCTTGTTGTCGCCATTGCGGCAATCGTCTTGCATCCGCTGTTAGCCGAGTATGAAAATCCGAATCAAAAAGGCGTCGAGCAAGTTTCCGGCGGCGCTCCCAGCCGGACGGTGCGGGCAAATATCGTGCCGTTGATTTGGCGTGCTTCAATCGATGACGCGACGATTTCCGTCCCGCTTCGTTCGGTCGAATACTACGGTGTTCAGATCTACGACACCGATACGCAGACCCGCGTTCACGAGCTGACGATTTGCACCGAATCTCAAAGCCTCGTGCGGATTTACTACATTCTTCCTCTAGGCTCCGCCAACGAACGGGCGGGGCAAAAGGTTGAGCGTCTCCGCGAAATTGCCCAGGGCGCCAGCCGTCAGGACTGGGTGTTTCCGATCAAGCAGTATCCGACGACGACTCACACTCACATGGTCGAATACCGCGTTCCGGAAAAAGAAAATGTGCAATCACTCTTCGAAAATCTCGAAGCGGCCATGGTCGAATACCACGCGCGTGATCTTGTTCCTGAACAGCGAGATGCGACCGTTCGGAAGATCAATATTAAGAGCGGTAAGGTTCAGGGGCCTGCGGCTCAGCCTTGATAGGGGACCGGCGGGTTTTCTTCGATCATCTGCACAATTTCGTCGGGATCATCCGATAGCCCCAATATTTCTTCAAACTGCCGTCCTTTCGCGAGGCGTTTCAGCGTGGAGAAAAGTCCGGTCTGCGTTTCGTAACGGTCTTTTCCGAGAAAAATCATCGGGCTGACCCATTCGAAGGTGCCGTAGTGGTTCTGCGCGGCGTCTTGAAAAATTTCCTGCGTTGTCCCGGCGCTTCGCGGTGAATAAACGATGCCGTATTTCGCGATGGCCAGTAGTCCGTCTTCCCGAAGTGAGTTTGAAAAGTATTTCGCAATCCAGGGGGAAAACTAATTGCTCCGTTCGTGTCCGTAAAACCATGTTGGAATAGCAACTGATTCTGCTCCTTTGGGAAATTTCTTAACCACATCCAGCGCCGTTTCCTGGTAATCAGGATGCGAATAAGTGGGCGCAGGTTTCATGATTTCGAGCGCGCATTTCATTTCATCGTCCCGATAATTCGCCATCCACGCTCCGAAATTCGCAGCTTCCGTCATTCCCGGGCCGCCGCCCGAAGCCACGAAATACCCGCGCCGCTTGAGTTTTCTGGACACGTGTGTGACTTTTTCGGAATACGTGTTCGTCCGTGGGGTGCTGTGACCGCCCATAATCGCGACTACCTTTTTTCGTTCTGTTCCATCGGTTCGTCCTTCCAGTAAATCCTGGAGCGCGTCATCAATCGAGAGGTCGTGAAGTCGCTGCGCGAGCGCTTCCTGAATGTTCGGACTGTGGCGACCGTTCGCCTCAAAATGCTCGTAAATTTTGAGATCCCGATCGGACTTCGGCACCTCTTCATGGGTGTAAAGATTTGGACGATACGGCCGGTAGGGGAGGCGAGGAAGTCGTGTGAAAATCATCGCCCCGCCTTCCCGCAATCGTTCCTGAAATGCCAACGACGGATATTTGCACCCGAGAAAAACAGCGCCTTCTACCTTCGTTTCATCCCAATTCGCTTTGATGCCACCCAGATCCAGGCCCTGAACGACACAGTCCCGCAACTTGTGGTTTTTCTCAAGAAAGTCCTCCAGCGTATCGATTTCGTGAATTTCGCGAATGGCGGAATCAGAACGATAAATCTAAAAAATCGAGTGAAAAAACACTTCGCTCAATCAACTCGTCGGACGTAAAAACACCGATCTCCGAATATTCAGATGTTTCCGATTTTGAACTACGGAACCACTCAATTTTTTTCACGGTTACAATCCAATACTCAGCAATACTGGCTTGAGCGTAGGCGGCAAGTTTCACATTCCGGTCACGAAGATAAGACGAGTCAGAAATCTCAATCACCATGCTGACTTCACTGGCTTTCGGGTGCGATCCTACAAAATAGGGATCGTCAGGCCGCTGCTTTACGAGCGAAATATCAGGAATCGGCAGCGAATAATCATCCAGCACAATTGGTTTTTCCTCTCTTAGCAAAAAATCGTCATTCAGAGAATTTCTCATCAATTCTACAAATTGACTGGCGAGGGAGCAGTGAAAAGGACCTGAGGGGCTCCATACCGAAAAAAATTCCGTTTCCCAGTTCAATCCGAGAATCTTCGGGAAATCGACCAGACTCAGCCATTTCAACAAAATCACTCACAGAAAACCGGTGATGGCCATAAAATTTAGGATTTGCGAGGGCGACTAAAATCTTTAAACAATCTACCTATTTTGAGGGCGATATCAACATTTCTGCCGACATTTGCCTTTTTCACAAAAACTTTCTCCCATCATCACGGATCGGTTTTCCTTGATTGGGGTTCTAGTTGAGACACCGTATCAATTGCGGGTTTTCGATCCAACAGGGTCGGTTCGCTGTGTCAATAGGGTTGGTTCGCTGTGTCAATAGGGTTGGTTCGTGGAAGTTTCACGATCCAATAGGGTTGATTCATCGAACCAACCCTATTGATTCGTAAAACTTGTGTTAAATTTTCCGACCCAACTTTCTTCGAAATCCACGTCATGTCTGTTCCTCCTGCTGTCGCAATCACGGCTCCTTCTCCAGAAGTGATCCCAACGATCAAAGTACCGAGACCGGTGCCGATGACAGTCACAAAATTTCGGCCTCCGAAGAAAAATATCCCGCAGACAAAAATCGAGCGTGACCGCGTGTTGGCTCACATCCGGGAATACATCGAGAAGGAAAATCCGGTTCCGCCGATGCCGATCGAAGAACTTGATGTGCATGCCCGCCTGATCCTGAAGGACTTGGGGATGAATGAAGAGCTTTATCTTCATTACACGGCGGTTTGCCTGAACAACGAAATGTGGCGGGAAACGCTCGCGGCGATACCGTATGAGCGCCGCCTTTTGCTGATGCCAAAGTGTCTTCGTGTGGAGGACAAATGCCCGGCTCCGTTTGATGAATTTGGTTTGCTCTGCAAACAGTGTGGCCTGTGCTCGATTCAGGATTTCCAGGAAGAAGCGGAGCGTCTCGGCTATGCGGTTTTGGTGGCGGAAGGCTCGGCAATTGTGATGTCGCTGATCCAAACCGGCCAAATCGAAGCGATTGTCGGCATTTCCTGCCTTCCTGTGCTCGAGCGGACGTTTCCGTATGTCGAAGCTGCAGCGATTCCTTCGATTGCGGTTCCGCTTTTGCAGGATGACTGCATCAACACCACCGTCGACATCGATTGGGTGTGGGAATATTTGCACCTGACGAGTGATGATAAAACGCGTCGACTCAATTTGAACGCGCTTCACGACGACATTCGCGATTGGTTTACAACCGAAGAAATCGACGCGGTGATGGGTGAATGCCAAGGCGAGCAGGAACGTGTCGCCCGCGAATGGCTCGGACGTGACGGCAAGCGCTGGCGCCCATTTTTAACGGTGGCGGCGTTTCAAGCGCTGCGTGAAGACAAAGGTGAGCCGATTCCGGAAGACATTAAGAAGATCGCTCTCGCAGTTGAGTGTTTCCACAAGGCTTCGTTGATTCACGACGACATCGAGGACGAAGATCACGGACGTTACGGTCAGCCGACACTGCACATGGAATATGGTGTCGCTGTTGCACTGAATGCGGGCGATTTGTTGATCGGCGAAGGTTATCGGCTCATCGGAGAAGCCACAGGAATTTCTGCTGAGCAGAAAGCTGAAATGCTGACGGTTTCTAGTGAGGGGCAGCGCGAGTTGTGTCGCGGTCAGGGTGCAGAATTGCTCTGGGCCCGGAATCCGCAGGCGCTGAAATCAAAGCAGGTGCTCGAGATTTTCCGTCAGAAAACGGCCCCGGCTTTCGAAGTCGCGCTCAAGCTCGGTGCAAGCTATGCCGGCAAGCTTGATGAAGTCGGCGATGTGCTGGCTGAATACTCAGAGAATTTGGGAATCGCTTATCAAATCCGTGACGACATGGATGATCTCGGCGAAGACGCGGGTGACAATCAGCTTGAGCAAATGCGTCCTTCGATTCTGCTCGCGCTCGCGAAAGAACGCGCCAAAGGGGACGATAAAGCCGTGCTCGAAGCACTGTGGAACCACGAAGATTTGGAAGGCATCGCGATTCACAAAATCCGCACGCTCGCCCACGATCTTGGTGCTGATGAGAAGTGCATGTTGCTTCTTGAAACCTACAAGGAACAAGCCGTTCGCAGTCTGCAGGATTTGAAAAACGAGAACCTGAAAGGTTTGCTCCGCCGCGTCATGGGCAAGATTTTCAATGATCTGGAGATTAAAGGCTGGTGCCGCGAATTCGAGGTGAACAACGGTGTCCGGGAAGATGACGAGGCGAATCGCGCAAAAGAAGCGGTGATGGCGGGGGCGAAGTGAACTTACGATTCACCTTGCTGGGTTCCTCCTCTGAATTAAGTAATTCCTGATTGCAATCAATGCAAAAACTGAGGGGCCGAGGATCGCTGCTGCAAGCCAAATCTGTAAATCTCAATTTCGAGTAACCCGTTTGTCCGTTGTAGACAATCACATAGTAACTTTGGTCCCAGAACGGACTGATGTTTTGAACAGTTAGAGAATATCCGAATTTTTGAATTAGTTCGAATCCAAAAAGGCATTTTTTACATTTCATCCGACCGTCCAAAATAATTGTGTCGTTGAAAACTGTCCGTTAATGCTTCCACCTCTCGGGTTTGCGTCGGCGATACCAGCAATTGCGAACGCAGCAACAAGCATGACAATCAATGTTCTTATGCTCATCATTCCCCAGTAGGCGGCTCAACTCCCAGTTGGCGACAAATCCCGCGTGCGGTCCACTTCTTGATTTCGTTGTGACGGGGGACAGGAGATTCAGCGCCATTTGCTGGGTTCACCCAAATATCGTGATTGCCACCGTGCAGTTCAAACTGGCAGCCCGCCTTTTTCAGGTGGCGCTCAAGTTTACTTCGCTTCATCCTCAGGAAGCTTCTGGGAGCTCCTCCTTTGCTTGCTTACGCGCCAATTTTTCACGCTCAGTTCGAGCGTCGTTTAGTGCAGCAATCGCGTCGCGTGCCATGAAAAATGCTTCGTCGAGTGTGTCTGCTTCCGTTATCAATGCCGGTTCCATCGGCGAAGTGACGCCGAATCCACCGCCGTCATCTTCAGAAAGAGTTTCCAGATTCAACACGAGTTCACCATCGCTGACTGTGTAGATTTTGTTTGCTACCTTGGTGTTTTCCATCGCTCAAATTTTAAATTGATTATGTCACGGGTTTGAACTTTTTGGCAAAACAAACTGATCATCAGCCCTGATTCAGGTTCCTCCGGATTCTCATTCGGGTCTCCCATTCATTTGCTTCCTCGTGGGTTATAATTTTATAAACACCTCGTGGCAATCCTCGGATACCGAGTCCCTCCTTTATTGTTCTGAGGCGTTTTTGGATTCTTCGCGAAGATTCAGTGGAATTTGCCGGTTTTATCTTTCCGACGATTTTTCCAATTTTTTCTTTGAGACTGATCTCTGTTTTTACAGCTCAAAGTAGCACAGAATAGAATTCTGTTTTGACAAAACCCTTGCGAGGTCATTTTCCCTCATTTTTGATCGTCACCAGACAGGCGGCGATCTGAATCACCCCTCAACCGCTTCAGGTTCGCGTTTCTTGAATTCAATCGATTGAACCTCGCTGCAGAAACAGGACACAAAAATGTGGAGGAATAAGATGGTTCCGGCCATTTCACTGAATTCCTCGGTTACCATGAGTGTCGCGATTTTGCGTGATGTCCCTTCGTTCAACACCTCCGAGCCAGCGGCAGCCATTAGCTCAATGCCTTCTAAAAAATCAATTCCCAGAATAAGCGCGAAAAGGCTGAGTGCCAGGATTAGCAATGAGAACAGGCCTTCAATTTTACGGATCGCTAGCAGGATCAACGTTAACATTACGATGAAAGCGATCCCAAAAATCGGGGCGACGGTGATGTGCCATGGATAACTTTTGTAGTGAATGTCTTCCATGAAATCGAGCGAGGTGATTGCTCCGATTCGCTCGTGAAAGCCGACGGCATCATCCAAAGCGATCGCTCCAAAGAGAAATGTCGCAATCAGCCAGCCAAATCGACTCTTTCGGTTTAGGCTTTCAGAATCGTATTTTGAAAGAAGTAGAGAGACAGCGCGACGGTTGCTGCGCTTGTGGCTAAAACGACGCTCCAAACGGTCGGTAGCGAGACCTCGGTGGTGAAACTGAAGGCTTTCCCCAGGATTTGAACGGTGCGGTAGCCGAAATTTAATCCGAAGCAGGTTTTACCCGACTTTCACAACACCCCCTTTTTCAGCGGCTTCGTAAAAGCCGAAAATCGTTTTCAATACCTGCAAGCCTTCCGCACTGGTGATGGGAGGCTCTGCCAGTCCAGCAGCTGCTTGAACGCAACGATGAACATAGGGTGTGTAGCCTTTTGGGTCCATCGGCCCGTCGTATTCGACGATTTTTTTATCCTTGTTGGAATACCATTTCAACGGCATTTCTGTTCGGCCGCCAAGGTGCTCCTGATACTCAATCCAGCCATCGGAACCCCACAATTTGATGTAGGAGTGGTAGCCGCTGTCAGTGTAATAGCCGGCATTCATCGTGCCGTGAGCGCCGTTCTCGAATCGCATCGACATGGCTGCCGAGTCTTCGATTTTGATGGGGCGACCGCCTACTATTCCGGTAAATCCGGATACGTCAGTGACGTTTTCACCGGTGATCATGGTGGTGAGATCGAGCCAATGAATGCCCAGCCACGTCATGATGCCTCCTCCGGCACGATCCCGGTCCGCAAACCACGTTTTCGGATAGGAATCACTTTTGAGCCGCGTTTGATCAGCCACCATATGAATTGAAGCGCCGTAGAGCTCGCCGAGCAAGCCTTCTGCGACGAGTGATTTTGCTTTCAGGACCGCTGGAGTGAGCCGGTTTGCAAAAGCGAACATCAGATTCAGATTCGCAGCTTCGGCTTTTTTTACGAGTGGTTCGATTTGGGAAAAGGCTGTGCAGGCCGGTTTTTCAGCGAAAATGTGAACGCCCTCGTCGAGCAGTTTTGAGATCACGGGAGGGGCATTGACGGCTTCCATGCTTACCAATGCGAGTTCCGGCTTGGCCTTCATCAGCATCAAGTCGAGGTCTTTGAAAACGGCAGTCAGTTTTTCTCCGAGCGCTTTTTTGGCAACTTCAAAGTTCTCGCCGCTGGGATCGCACACCACAACGCCCTCGCATTCTTTACAGGACAGAAGTGCGGAGAAATAAGCGCCGAGATGAGCGCCGCCGGCTTCGGTGACAACGGCGACGGGGATGGATTTTTCAACAGGCATAGTGAAACGATTAAACAGGGTTAGGTCATCGATTCAATAGGGTATGATCGTTTTTGGCGAGAAAATCTGCAGGACGCATTTGCGATTCAGAATGCAGTGATAGCGGTGACTGAAGGCTTGCGTTTCCCGGCTGACTCCGCTATTCAAAACACAGCATGGTTTCCATTAAAACACGGGGTCTCGTCAAACGATTTGGAGATCTCATTGCGTTGAATCAACTCGATCTCGATATTGAGGCGGGTGAGCTGTTTTTCCTGCTTGGACCTTCGGGATGCGGGAAAACGACGTTGCTGCGATCCATTGCCGGATTTCATATTCCGGAAGAGGGCAAAGTGCTGTTCGATGGCGAAGATGTGACGAAACTGCCGCCGCATAAGCGGGAGACGGCGATGATGTTTCAAAGCTACGCGCTGTGGCCGCACATGAACGTTTTCAAAAACGTGGCGTTTGGATTGGAAGAGCGCAAAGTCGAGAAAGCAGAGATCAAGAAGCGGGTCGAAGACGCGCTCGATATGGTCAAAATGGGTGGCCTTGGCCAGCGGAAAATCAATCAGCTTTCCGGGGGACAACAACAGCGAGTCGCCCTGGCGCGGGCCCTGGTAGTTCGACCGCGTTGTTTGATGCTGGACGAGCCGCTTTCCAATCTGGATGCCAAACTGCGGATTGAAATGCGGACGGAGATTCGCCGGATTTGTAAAGAGTTTGGGCTCACGGCTATTTACGTGACGCATGATCAGAAAGAAGCGCTTTCGATCGCTGATCGGCTGGCGATTTTGGATGGGGGGCACTTCGCCCAGATTGGAGCACCGGAGGAAATTTACCGAAACCCGAAAAATGCGCTGGTGGCCAGTTTCATTGGGGAAACCAATTTGATCACGGGAGAAATCAGCGGAAATGACGCCGATTCGTGGACGGTTTCGACGAAAGCCGGGGAATTCATCGGGCGTGTCGGTGATACTGATTGGAAGCCGGCGAGCGGGGAGGCTGTACAGTTGTCGATTCGGCCGGAATGTCTCAGTTTGCTTGAGGAAAAGCCGGATTCAAATGCGATTGCGGGAACGCTCGACGAATCGATTTATCTCGGTGAGACGGCTCAGTATTCATTAAAAACCGACGCAGGCATCATTCGGATTTCTGAACTCAATCCCCGACGCGTGGTTCGTGACAACACCAATCATACGTTTTATGCATCCGCTGATCCCGTTGATGTTGTGATTGTCCCTGCATGATGCATTGATTTTACGGGGCTCTTGCTGATACAATAGCTGCCATGAAGCGTCGCCAACTCCTTTTATCTGCAGCAACAGCCGCCCCGTGCCTTGTTATCGGAAAAACGGGTGAAGCCGGTGTTGTTGATTACGAAAGTCCCTACGAGGAAATCGATTGGGACACTTGGGAAACGGTTGACTCGATGTCGCATCAACATCAGGGAACGACCGATAAGTCGCGCGAAATCTTCCATGCGATGGGCTATCGGCACTTCGCGTTCAGCAACTATTACCCGTCCGCGCCGACTCTGCTGTCAGATTCGTTCCGGGAAACTCATGCGGATGTGACATGGGCGCCGAATGCTGAGCAGCATTCGTTTCTCGATTCAAGTCTTCACTTTAATTCTTTAGGAAGTCGGCTCGAAACTGGATTCGGAAAATACGTTTCATCGGCTGAGCGAAAAACCGCACCCATCAATCATCGATTCGAAGGCATCAGGATTTTTGACAAAGTTCGACCGTGGGAAGGCGTTTATCGTCTCGATATAAAGCTGAAGCGGCTGGCAAATTCCAGCGATGAAACAGAAGCAGCCACACTTATAATCGACGGAGCCCATGCTTGTGATCGAAAGGAAGACTTCGCTGACAAAGGCCCGGTAAATAATCGTTCGATTGCTGCCGAGAACCACACCATCTATCTCCGAACGCAAAGTGACTCAATCGAAATACAGCTGAATTTCGATTCTGAAAAGCTGGAGGTGACCCAGCTTCGTTTGATGCAGGGATCCAATCGGCCGTGGCGCGATGTGTTTCTCGCAGCCCTCGACGGCGAGACGCGGGAAGGGGAGAGCGTGGGTGGCTTGATCGATCCGGAGGGCGGCGGAATAACGCTCAATCATCCCGGCGGTAAAATGGATACCTATCTGGAAATGCTCGATTTTGATTCGCGGGTGCTCGGGCTGGAGGTTTGGAATCAACTCACTTCTGGATTTGGCTCGAATGGTAAAAGCAACCCTCTGACGAAACCGCCGTCCCATTTCTATCAACTGTGGGACGAAGTTCTTTCAACCGGTCGCCGCTGCTGGGGATTTTTTGTGAAAGATCACAACACCTACGGTCGTGGAAGGAACATCCTGATGGCTCCGCCGCTTGCTTCCAAATCGAGCGAGGAACGCGAATCGACCCTTTTGCGTGCTTACCGGAAAGGCGCGTTTTTTGGCGCAGTCTCCTCCATTGCCTCTGATGAGGAAGGAAATGTCGTAGCTCCTTTCGACCAGAGTAATTTTCGATTTCGACACATTAGACTTCGCCGCGACGGTTCGGGAAAAGCGGTCGCAGTCGAGGTCGCCGTTGCTGGAAACGACGAGAAATTGCGTCCCAATATCCAAATTCGCTTCGTCACCGATCAAGGGATTGTCAGTATCGTCAACGGAAGTGAAGGGGAGTTTACGATTCCATCCGAAAAAGAAGATTCTTCCCCGCCCCGGTTCATCAGAGTCGAAGCATTCGCGTATCCCAAAACCCACAATCAGGGAGAGTTGCTTCATCACGAAACCATGAGCAAGCTCGACGTTGCCGAGATTTCACAAATTCGAGATAAATACGCAAAAAAGGGCGCTACATCTTTTGGAAGTTCCGCTCAACTCCGGACTCCGATTCCCATCGTTGACCAAATCTTTTCGCAGCCGATTTTGCGAAAGACATAATCTCTAATTCTTGGCTTTCTCTCGTTGTGCATCCGTGTTCGATTATATTCTTAAACCGTTGACTCGTCTGAGTTCGATCTATGTCAAAAATTATCGTCATCATTGCACTGCTCGTCGCCACATTGGTGACTCCGTTCCTTCTGCGGCCTGACGGGGAGAAAGCAGTGTCGATTCGAAAGGCGGAGCGCCTCGTGGTGATTACGCCGCATAATGAGTCGATTCGCGCAGAGTTCGAGCGGGCTTTCACGCGGCACATGAAGCAGAAGTTTGATCGCGATGTCTTTGTTGATTGGCGGCAACCGGGAGGGACGTCGGAAATCGCGATGTTTCTAAAATCTGAGTTTTCGAATGCGTTTGAAAACTATTGGAAAGCGGAGACGGGCAAACCGTTTACGCCCGATGTTCGCGCCGCTTTCACAAATTCGAAACTGGATGTCACCGTTACAAACGAGGGGTCGATCGATGACTCCGCTCTGTTGAGTCGCAAAATGTTCATGGAGTCTGAAGTGGGTGCGGGGATCGATTTGTTTTTCGGAGGCGGAGCGTATGACTTTCAAAAGCAGGCTTCATCAGGTGCCTTGGTGGCGAAAGATGGCTCAGGTAAATATGGGCCAGGGGTATTGGCGGAGCAGAAGCCGGAGTGGTTTCGAGATACAGTAATGCCGGCGATGGTGAGCGGTGAGCCCTTTCGTGATGAGGGTTTTCGATGGGTGGGGACGGTGCTGTCGGCGTTTGGGATTTGTTACAATGTGGATGTGTTAGAACGATTGGAGATTCAAGAAAAACCGGATCAGTGGATTAATCTGACGGACCCTCGATTGTTTGGCCAGGTCGCATTGGCGGATCCCACGAAGTCGGGATCAGTGACGAAGGCTTTTGAAATGCTGATTCAGCAGCAGATTCGGCAAGTGTTAGATTCGGGAGTGCCGGAGGAAGAGGCGGTTCAACAGGGCTGGGAGCGTGCGATGCAGATGATTTTGAAGATCGGAGCGAATGCGCGGTATTTCTCTGATTCAGCAACGAAGATCCCGCACGATGTGGCTCAGGGAGATGCAGCGGCGGGGATGTCGATTGATTTTTACGGGCGGACCTTCAACGAACTTCACAAAAAAGCAGATGGGTCTTCACGTATCGAATTTGTAATGCCGGAAGGCGGAACGTCGATCGGAGCAGATCCGGTGGCGTTACTTCGCGGAGCGCCGAATCCTGAGCTGGCTCATCAATTTATCGAGTTTGTGTTGTCGATAGATGGTCAGAAAATTTGGGACTTCAAACCGGGAACTCCCGGCGGACCTCAACGTGCGGCGATACGGCGTCCACCGATTCGGAAGGATTTTTACACAGCGGCACATGCGGAGTTCATGGCCGATGCTGAAGTAAATCCGTATGAAATTTCGAAGGGCTTCGTCTACGAAGAAAAATGGACGGGAAATGCCTTTCGCTCACTCAGGTTCATCATTCGAACGGCCTGTGTTGATACCCACGAAGAACTGCGGGAAGCATGGCACGCTCTGATTGAAGCTAGAATGCCGGCCGAGGCGCTTGCCGAATTCGAGGACGTTTCGATGATTTCCTACGATGAAGCGACCGGGCGAATTGTCACGATTTTGAACGCAAAAAATAAGATCGGCGAAGTGGAGCTGGCTCGTGAATTGGCGGGCGTTTTCCGTGCAAAATATGCCCGGGTGATTGAGTTGACGAAGTGATGGCGACGAGTCTTTCAGGATCTCTGAAAAGGCATGGTTGCGGCATTGACCCGCGAACGGTTTTGCGGTGAAATTCCACAATGAAAATCCCGACTTTCTGTCTTTCTATCGCGGTTGCATTGGCGGCTGTACTTCCGGCGGGTTCAGCGATGGCTGAGCTGAAACTATCTTCCATTATCGGAGACAACATGGTGCTTCAGCGCGATCTGGACAACGTTCCCATCTGGGGCTGGGCGGATGCCGGAACCGAGGTGACCGTCGAATTTGCCGGTCAGACGGTGAAAGGCAAAGCAGGAGATAATGGCCGTTGGGAGGTGAAGCTCGCCAAGCTGGCAACGAATGCCAAAGGCCAGTCGATGAATATCAAGGCCGGCGGAGATTCGATCACTTTGAAAGACATTTTGGTCGGCGAAGTCTGGGTTTGCTCCGGGCAATCGAACATGCAGTGGTCGACGGGGCAGGCGTATGATGCTGATCTCGAAGCGTTGACTGCAAACTTCCCCCAGATCCGACTCATTTCCGTTCCGCAGGTAGGAACTCAGGAATTGCAGAATGATTTTGAAGGACAGTGGGAAGCGGCAAGCGCGACAAATGTGGCGGCATTTTCTGCCGTTGGTTGGCATTTTGGCAAACAGCTTAGCGCGACGTTGAATGTGCCAATTGGTTTGATCGACAATGCCTGGGGTGGCTCGGCTGCTGAAGCGTGGGTCGAGCGAGGAGCGATGGAAGCGGATCCTGAATACGCTGAAGTGATGGCTCAGTGGAAAAAGACTGAAGCGACCTACGATCACGATGCTGCAATGGCGAAGTGGAAAGCGGCATCAGAAAAAGCGAAGGCAGCGGGGAAAAATCCTCCCCGGGCGCCTCGCAATCAGCTAGTGGGGCAGCATCGCCCGGGCAACCTCTATGCAGGCGTGTTGAATCCGATTATCGGATACGGAATCAAAGGCGCGATCTGGTATCAGGGTGAGTCCAATGCCGGTCGCGCTTATCAATACCGGAAATTGTTTTCGAAAATGATTACTCACTGGCGCGAGAAGTGGGGCCAAGGAGATTTTTCATTTTACTGGGTTTCACTCGCTGATTTTAAAGACGAAGTCGACGCACCGGTGGATGCTGATTGGGCGGTTCTCCGTGAATCACAAACAGCCACGCTTGCGTTGCCGAACACGGGTGAAGCAATCATTTACGACATCGGAGAAGGGCGGGACATTCATCCTCGCAACAAGATTGATGTGGCAAAACGCCTCGCCCGGCTTGCGCTCGCGCAGGATTACCACTTTGAAATCGCGCATCGCAGCCCGATCTATAAATCCCATGAAGTAAAAGGGAACAAGGTTGAGGTCATGTTCGATCATGCGGGAACTTCGCTTTACACCTTTGACGTGAGACATGCGGTTGGTTTTGAAATCGCGGGAGAAGACAAGGTTTTTCACTGGGCGGATGCTCAGCTTCAGGGAAAGAATAAAGTCGTCGTTTCCAGTCCCAAAGTCGCGAATCCCGTGGCAGTTCGGTATGCGTGGTCAAACAACCCGAAGGCGAATCTCTTCAGCCGCGAAAATCTGCCGGCAACACCGTTTCGGACGGATGATTGGCGGGTGGCCACTCAGGCTGCTCCTCCCGCTCCCGCTACAAAATAAGTGGATTTCGATTCAATAGTGTTCGATCAACGGTCGAACGCTATCTGATCGTCAAAGCGGTTTGTTCGGTTGACATTTCACTGTCCCGAACTATCTCAAAACCGTTGCATGAGCATGGAGGGTGATACTCAAAACGAAGACGGTGATTTCAGAGGGCTGACCTTTTCTCGAATTGAGGGGGAAGAACTCGGAGAGTTGTCTTCATCGGCTGGGCCTGGGTGGCGTTCGTTCCTCGTTTTTGATCCCAAAAATCAGCGGTTAGCGCGATTGAGCGCCTTTGATTTGGATCGTGAGACAAAGCGTCGCGAAACGGAAGTGACGTTCGGTGCAAAACGATCTCACCGCGCTTTTGAGGCTATTTTTGATCACGGACAGGACGACGATTCCCTCTACTTTGTGTCGAGTTTACGGCTGGAAAGCGAGCCCCTGGTTGATTACCTGGAGCGGGAAGCACCCTTGAAGCCACTGCATGGTTTTGAGCTGATTGAGAGCTATTTGGAAGCCTTGCATGACTCCGGTGGGTTTGAACTGGCTCCCGAAGGCCTCGGGTTTTTCATCGCTGAGCGGCTGCGGATTTCGACCGAAGCCGATGGGTCGGTAAGACTGGTATTTTGCGGATTTGGGGCAGCCGACGATCAGGATTCGAAGCAGCCCCTGCAGGAAGGAATCGCGGCTCTGGCTTCACAAATGGGATTGGGTTTTTCCGTGGAGGATTTGCCGAAAAAGGGCGGTTTGAGAGAGTTCTTGAAGTGGATGGAAAGCTTCCGGGGGGATTTGCCGAAGGAAGACCAGCCAGTATCCAAACCTGAGTCCGAGATCCGGAAATGGTTGGGTGAAAACAAGAGCCGCCGTGAAGCAATTTGCAAAAAAGCTCCCAAAGGAATGGCGGATTTGCTCCCGCACTTTAAGGCCGCTGACGATGTGAAGCCCGCTTCAGCGAGTGTTCTTGATCCGAAGGCTGAAAAAGCGAAAACTCTTGAAGAGGCGAAGAAGGCGAAAGAAGCGGCAGCGGTTGCTGCTGTCGAAAAGGCCACAAAGGAGCCGAAGCCCGAAGTTGTTGCAAAAGGAGCCGTTCTTAAAGACCCCGTAATTTCTCCGAAAGAAACTTCTCCGAAAAAGAACAAAGTAGTTCCTGAACCAGGGAAGCTGATTGAGAAAAAAGAAGTCAGTGATGCTCCGCCGGTGATTGATGAAGTCACGCTGTTGCAACGATTTCAGGATCGGATGCGGGACGGAAACGACACCAGCGATGACGATGTGAAAGACTTGTTACCGGGCTATCAGGATTCCCGTCAGCGACGGAGTTCGCCGATGGCGTTGGCTTTTATTTTCTGCACCGTGGCGGCGGTTTTGATATGGCTTGTCTCTTTGAATTTGGAATTTGTTGCGGGTTCAGTTTCAAAAATGTTCGGGAAATCCCGGGAACCTCGTTCGGGATTTCAGGAATATCAGCCGAATGTTCAGACTCGGCCTGAGGACGCTGCACCTGAAAAAACGGTGCCTTATGAATAACTGTCCGGCAATTTTTGGTTGAACGCTGCGCCGGTTGGCTGCACAGATGGCGACGTGAAACGTATCACAATTTATACCGACGGTTCGTCGCGCGGAAATCCCGGGCCAGGTGGCTTCGGGACCGTTTTGCTATTTGGCGAGCACGAAAAACGGCTCAGCCGTGGCTATGTCACAACGACGAATAATCGGATGGAAATCATGGCCGCGCTGGAAGGCTTACGATCCCTCAAGGAGCCGTGCGCAGTGACTATTTATTCAGATTCCCGCTACCTGGTCGACACCATGACTAAGGGGTGGCTGCAGGGTTGGAAAAAGAACGGCTGGGCTAAGAAAAAGAAGTCCGAAGTTCTAAAGAACGTCGATCTCTGGAAAGCGATGGACAAAGCGATCGAAGGCCAGGAAATCGATTGGCGCTGGGTGAAAGGCCACGCCGGAAATGAATACAACGAAATTTGCGACGTGCTTGCGACCGAAGCCGCCGACGGCCCTGGAAAGATCGTCGACGAAGGATTTAATGCGTGAAATTCGCCCTTATTCCTTGAAGCCAAAGTCCCGCCGTGCGGTCGAAATCGAGATGGTGAATCCACCAATCACGTCGAGCAGACAGATTAGCATCAGGATCATGCAGGTGGAATTGCCGGCGTTTTTCACTACGATGAATTCGATGAGAAAGGCGAGAAATACGAACAGCGAAAGCACGTGTTCGACAATAGAACCGACGCTGGTTCGGGTGGCTTTGAAAATCTCAAGGTAAATCAATAGAACGCCGCCAATGACGAGCAGATCGTGAGCTGAGATATTCCAGATGTCAGTCGAAGGAAGTGTCAGAGAGAACACGGGATCAGCCATTGGGCTGAGAATTCCGGAAGTGGAGAAGATCACCACGTTGAAAGCAACGAGGACCAAAATGAGCAAGGGGATGCGGAGAAAAATCGTAGGTGAGGGGATTTTCGCCAATCTAGCCGGAATGAACAGGACTTTTTTTCAGACGTTACGAACCAACCCTGTCGATTCATCGATCGTACCTTGTTGGTTCGTGAAAAATCAGAATGGCATCTTACCGCCGGGGAATCCGCCCATGCCACCTTTTCCGCCACCACCGCCCATTTGCTTCATCATCTGGCTCATCTTGCCCTTGTTCTTCATCATCTTACGCATTTGACCGAACTGCTTGAGAAGCGAGTTCACTTGCGTGACCGTGGTACCGCTGCCGCCGGCAATGCGCTTTCGTCGCGAAGCTTTGATGATTTCCGGACGAGTTCGCTCCTTTGGGGTCATCGATAAAATAATAGCCTCGGTGTGTTTGAGGCGTTTCTCGTCGACGTCCATGTTGGCAGGCATTTTTCCGGCAAGTCCGGGAATCATGCCCATGATGTCGGTGAGGCCACCCATCTTCTTCATCATCTTCATTTGATCGAGGAAATCGTTGAAATCGAACGAGCTTTTTTTCAGCTTCTTCGCCATTTTCATGGCTTCCTTTTCGTCAAAGGCTTCGGAAGCGCGTTCTACCAGACCGACGATGTCTCCCATTCCTAGAATCCGACCGGCGACACGTTCCGGATCAAATGCCTCGAGCTCAGACATTTTCTCGCCAACACCGGCAAACTTGATCGGCTTTTGCGTAACTGAACGCATCGAAAGCGCTGCACCACCCCGGGCGTCACCATCTAGCTTGGTCAGGACAATACCGGTGATTCCAATCGCTTCTTCAAAGTGCTGAGCAACGCTAACAGCCTGCTGACCGGTCGCTGAATCGGCCACGAGGAGAGTTTCCTTCGGATCGAGAAAATCGCGGAGTTTCTTCAACTCAGCCACGAGTTCGTTATCAATTTCCTGGCGACCTGCCGTATCAAAAATGGTGACCGTTCCGTTCTGATTCTCGATCCATTTCAAGGCGTCTTTGGCGACTTTCAGGACGTCCTTTTCGTTTGGATCAGGCGTGTAAACGGGAACATCGATCTGCTTTCCGAGCGTCGCCAATTGATCGATCGCAGCTGGACGCATCAGGTCGCAGGCAACGAGGAGTGGGCGGCGGCCCTCTTTTCGCAGATGAAGTGCGAGCTTCGCCGAGGTAGTTGTTTTACCGGCACCGTTCAAACCCACCATCAATATTCGCGCTGGCGGATTCAGGTCGAGCCCTTCCGCATCGACTCCGAGAAGAGCTGCCATTTCGTCCTGGAAAATCTTAACGATCTGTTGGCCCGGACTCACGCTCTTTAATACCGTCTCGCCGAGTGCCCTTTCCTTCACATTCGCGATGAAAGTTTTGGCGACCGAGAACTCCACATCGGCCTCCAACAATGCCATGCGGACTTCGCGCATCGCGTCGGTGATGTTTTTTTCCGTCAATTTTCCGTGTCCACGGATCTTTTTGAAGGTGTTTTGGAGGTTGTCTGAAAGGCTGGCAAACATAGCTGGAGGAATTTAGACCAAAAAAGTGAATCTCAAAACCGAATCATTTTTTCTGCATTTGTGAACGAATTTTCACAATAAACGGATCGCTCGAACGTCTATGAGTGTGGATAAATGTGTAAACTCACTTTCGACTAGCCAAAACGCGCTTTCGAGTCCACTATGAAAATTCTGGAAACTTTATATTTCCGGATACTAACCGTTCTACTATGAAAAAAATCGCAAAACTCATTGTCGTAGCGACCGCTGCTGGTTCGCTTTCACTCGTTGGCACTAGCTGCACTCCTACTCAGCAGGGAGCTGCCATGGGCGCAGGTCTTGGAGCAGGTGCAGGTGCCCTTATCGGTTCCCGCAATGGTAATGCCGGACGTGGAGCCCTTATTGGTGCTGCTGCTGGTGGGCTTGGTGGAGCTCTGGTAGGCGACGCAAGCGACGATCGTGGCCGTCACGATCACCGTTACTAATCCGTCGACCGGATTTAAATTTTACGGGGTTTTTCCCGGCGAAAACGGAGTCCAAACGGGCTCCGTTTTTTTGTGTCTACGTTGAAATCTCGTTCCGTTTTTCGTCGTCGTGGGATGGAACGCCAAAGAGCTCACGCGCTTCCGGCTGAATCAGCGTGAGTATTGTGAAGACTCCAAGTGCTGTCCCAAAGGGGAATATCAAGCAGCTGATCCCTGCCGCGACTAGACAAAATGTATGAGATTGGTATGCGGCCAGTCTTTTTCCGGCGATGACGATTAAGATCGCGATCGTCCAGAAGCTGATGATTAAGATCGATGCGATTACGATAAACACGGTGCCGAATATCTTCTGAGGAACTTCAGGGCTAAAGGGCAGGGTGTTTCCGTTAGCATCCGGTTTTGCCATTTCCGCAGCCGTCTCGGGCGGAATTTCTACCGAAACGACGAAGATTCCGACTGCTAGATGAATCATGGGGAAGCAGCCGATCAGGGCTGTCAGGCCACCCACGACATAATGAAAAATCGACAACAGGCGGATGTTCTCTTTGATCTGGGACATGACCCAATTACAATCGATTTGGTTGCAGAGATCAAGTCTTGCCTAGACTTGTGAGAAGTTCCGACACGATCTTTACGAAAACGAAATCACTTCACTTTCATGAACCCGTCCTGCCATGCCTGCGGCTTTTCGGGGCCAACGCTGTCGTCGTTGTATTTCTCGACAACTTTAATGAGCTTCAGTTCCATTTCTTCCTGAACCTTTGCGTAATCTGCGTTGCCGTAAACGTTGGTCAGTTCATCAGGATCCTTTTCGAGATCGTAAAGCTCTTTGTCGTCGAACTCATAGAAATTGATGAGCTTGTAACGCGCTGTGCGAACGCCGTTGTGACGTGGCACCATGTGAACGCTGGGATACTCGTAGTAGTGATAGTAAATTGCGTCGCGGAAGGGCTTGTCGCCGCCTTCGCCCTTGAGCAGTGGAACTAGCGATTTGCCCTGCATGTCGTCCGGAATATCCGCACCGGCCATGTCGAGAAATGTCTCGGCATAATCGAGATTCTGCACCATCTCTTCGCTTTTCGAACCCGCCTCGGTAACGCCGGGCCAGCTGACAATGAGCGGCATCTTGAGAGACTCTTCATACATCCAGCGCTTGTCGTACCAACCGTGGTCGCCGATGTAAAAGCCCTGATCACTTGAGTAAATCACGACGGTGTTTTTATCCAAACTGAGATCTGCAAGCGTTGCACGGAGCGTGCCGACACTTTCATCCACACCTTTGACACAGCGAAGGTAGTTTTTGGCATAACGCTGGTATTTCCAACGGACCAGGTCGTCACCCGACAGATTCGCTTTGTGAAAAGCCTCATCTAGCGGACCGTAAAAATCGCGCCACGCTTTCATTTGCTTCGGCGTCATCCGCCCCATGTTTTTCCATGCTGACTTATCCTGGCGTTTCTGGCTGGCTTCCTGATTGAAATCAGCGGTCAGATCGAGGAACAGGTCAAAATTGATGTCCATGTGACGGTCGATTTCCAACTCCTGGTTCCGCGCGGCTGGCGTGTTGTCTTCCCACTTATCAAAAAGTGTCGTCGGCTCAGGCATCGTCATATCTTCGTAGAGCGAAAAGTGACGCGGCGCAGGCATCCAGTTCCGGTGCGGCGCTTTGTGTTGAACCATCAGCATGAAAGGCTTGTCGTCGTTCCGTTTTTCTTTCAGCCAATCGATTGCCAATTCAGTCACCACATCCGTGCAGTGGCCGTTTACCATTTTCTTCCCGTCCGGGAAAATCATGTCTGGATTGTAATACAGTCCCTGACCCGGCAGTACTGCCCAGTCGTCCCCATAACCTTGTGGGGTTCCTTTGAGGTGTGACTTACCGTAAATCGCTGTTTGATAACCCTTGGCACGCAGCAATTTCGGGAAGGTCTGTTGATTCCAATCAAACGAGTTTCCGTTGTTCATGAATCCGTTCTTGTGAGAGTGCTTTCCAGTTTGAATCACCGCCCGGCTGGGGCCACAGATCGAATTTGTACAGAAAGAGTTTTTAAAAAGCATTCCATCTGCTGCCAGCTTATCGATCTCGGGGGTTGGATTAACGGACTTCAGCCAGCCGTCGTAAGCACCGATTGCATGAGGCGCGTGGTCATCAGAGAAGATGAAAACGATATTCGGACGCTCATCCGCAGCGTTTGCGGAAAGTCCCAGCCCGAATGAGACAGCGAGCGTTGCAAGGAGTGCGAAAGGTTTTCGAATCATGTGTCGATGTCCGCTATTTTTGACGGAAATGCAAATCGCACAAATGGTGTGAGCGGGAGGGAGAAAAAGAGAGAGAGAAGCTGGTGGCTTCGCTGTTTCCACGAATTTAGAAAAAAATCTAAATAATGAACACGAATTTTTCAGAGCAGGTGCGCTGAAGTCTTCGTGTTCATTCGTCCCAATTCTTTAAAATTCGTGCCCTACTTCTTTACCGGCTCTATACCTTTGAACTCAAACGCTGTTGTCTTTTCGGGCTTGTCGATAACGATGATGTCGCCCCCAGCGCCCATGGCCACGCCACGATCGGATTCGACAAAATTCCCCAGCAAAATTGTTTCTCCCTCAATCGAATGGATCGTTCCGAAATTGGTGACTCCACTCGATCCTCGAAAGCGGTTGTCGACACCGTTAAGAAAATCATTATGATCTACATCAAGTGTCGACAATGTCACAGCTCCTGAGACATCAAAAATTGCCCCTTCACCCATTAAAAAACCATTTGGGTTGATTATCATGACGCCTCCTGATGCCGTCAGTTTTCCAGCAAAAGATGTCGGCATCCCGTTTGTGATTTTTAAGATCAAACTATTTCCCGGCACTTTCGACCGGCGCACAATGTTTGGAATCACTGGAGCCGTGATCGTTAAAACTCCCTTCGATTTCTGAATCACTGTCAATGTTTGGGTCGATTCATTCCACAGGAGCCGGCCTTTTCCTGAAAGTTTAAAACCTTCGGGAACTTCATCGTAATCAGGCGTGAACAGCCAGAGCCCACATAAAAGATATGCGACCAATCCAATGCTACCCGCGACCGATTTCTTCGACATGACGATATAGCGTTGAACCGAACAAAGTCCGTCTCGCTAAATCACTCCGCAGCAACAAACTCAACCAGATTCCCCTCGCCCAGCGAAATCGTCGTCCCGTCGGTTTTGATTTGTGTGCCAGCTGCGTTCCATTCGCCATCAGCCCAAAGTCCAAGGTTGGTCTTCAGTGAACTGGTGGTTTTGGCGCCGTCCGCAAAATCAACTCGGAATTTTTGCACGGTTTCCTCTTTACGATACGCCGTCACTTCCTCGGCTTTCAGGCCAAAAACGATCGCTGATAGTGAGAGCTTGAGCACTTCGATATTCTCCGACGATTTGATCGAGCTATCCGACCAAATTTCCCAAGTTCCGAGCAATTTCGCATCACGTTTCCAGCTGTCAGGTTTGATCGCAAACTCTTCAAACCGCATTCCTGCGGGGTTCTGAAAACCACCCACCGAATTTGGGATCGCGAGACCAAACGTCACACAGAAAAACATCCCCATCGCCACCATCAAAACAGATGCTACCTTTTTCATGACCTGATCGTATCTAAAAAAGCCCCTCGAAACAATCCCAAAATGACCCCGACCGAATATGCCGAACGCGTCCTTTTTTCCACGTCGCTGGAAGAAAAGCTGGCGATTGTGCCAGCGTCGAAAGTCATCGTAGAAACCGAGCCATCCAGATCGAGTTTTGAATTCGGTAGCCTTCAGCCGGGGCGCCCGGAGGATCTCGCGTTCGTCACTCAAAAATCCGACAACTCAGGCCGTTCTGCCTTGCCTTCGCGTCCCGCGCTAGTGGACGAACAGGCTCGTGGTCGATTGCTTCATTTCTTTGCCAATCATGAACTGCTCGCGGCAGAACTCATGGCTTTGGCACTATTGAAATTTCCCGATGCCCCGCGCGCTTTTCGCAGTGGGTTGTTGCAAACTCTGCGCGAAGAGCAGCGACACACCCGCTGGTATGTCGAGCGAATGAAGCAGTGCGGTGTCACCTTTGGCGAGTATGGTTTGAATCGTTTTTTCTGGGATGCGGTTGCCCCGATGGAATCACCGATCGATTACAT
This sequence comes from uncultured Verrucomicrobiales bacterium, assembly GCA_937891465.1. Lineage (GTDB taxonomy): Bacteria > Verrucomicrobiota > Verrucomicrobiia > Verrucomicrobiales > DEV007 > JABDJT01. The sequence continues at coordinate 23,405 of CALAHF010000073.1, forward strand.
TTCGCGGCTCAGCCTGACCTTTGAACAAGCCAATCTGGACTACGCAAAGCACTTCGCGGGTGTGCTGCGCGAGGCAGGTGATACCACGTCAGCCAAAATTCTCGATCAGATTTACAAAGACGAGATTGGACATGTTGGCTATGGCCTGAAGTGGTTTCGTAAATGGAAAAGTGAAGCCGACTCGGATTGGGAGGCGTTTAAAAAAGTCCTTCACTTTCCGTTGTCGCCCAGTCGGGCAAAGGCCAATGGCGCCGCCGAATTCAATGTTGCAGGTCGCCTTGAAGCTGGATTTGATCCGGAGTTCACCCGCAATTTAGCACTTTTCGAACGTTCAAAAGGCCGGACGCCGAATGTCTTTTTCTTCAATCCTGAAGCGGAAGATCACATCGCTGCTGAGCAGGAAAAACGACCGTTTCATCCATCGGGAAAAGTCAGTGCGTTGATTCGTGATCTCGAAATCACCCAGATTTCCCTCGCACGCCGAGACGACATTGTCTTGATGCAAAAGCCGCCATCGTTGGCGCATCGAGAATTATTGGCTAGCGCCGGTTTTGTTCTTCCAGAATTCGAGCAGCTGGCGGCTAATCGTGAAATCAAAAAATCATCGCTCACACGCGAACGCAAAGTCCGATCCGTGAAGCCTTGGTCGCGCTGTCCGTTTGCCGAAAAAATCCTCGGACGGCTGCAAGACGACTCTGTTTGGAAATCAGAGTTTGCGGCGTTGTTTTCGAAAACAGAGCAAACCCAACGTTTCACTAAATGGATGGCTCTGCCCGAAATCGAGACCGGCCAACAGGTCGAAAAAGCAGCGTTCTCAGCTGCAGGTCGGGGTAATCGGGTTTCACGAACCAACCCTATTGATTCATCGAACCAACCCTGTTCGATCGTGGAACCGTGGGTAGAGCGGGTTTTTGATTATTCCGTTCAATTCGAATACGATGGCACGACGCTGAAAAACCTGGGGATGATTCGCCAAATCATCGGGCCGCGAGGGCAATATCGAGGCAGTATTTGGCAGCCAAAATTCCTTGCGGGTGTTGATTCTGATATCGCCCGGCTCATGGCAAACGATGTCATGCCGTTTTACGCGCCGGATTCTGAAATGTGCTCAGCGATTCGGGAGTGGTTGGATGAAGCGGGCTTCACGGGACCGTTCGGAATTGATGCATTCATTTACAAACTGGCGGATGGATCGCTCGCTGCGCGTCCGATTTGCGAAATCAATCCGCGACAGACGATGGGCCGGGTGGCGTTGGAGTTGGCGCGATTTGTCGCGCCGAGTAGGGGATTGCAGTTCAGTTTAGAAAAAGCGTCGCTGGATTTGGTTTCCGATTTTGACCTAGGAAAGTCGGGGAAGTTAGAACGTGGTAGTCTGATTTTGAATGAGATCGATGAGAATTCGGCGTTTGCGGTGAAGCTGGAAATTTTGGGGTAAAGGCCTCGGACCGCGACGATCCCTCGTCGCACGGTGGTCCGGGAAGACATTCGAAACTCCATTTCACTTCGTCCCGAAGGTTGTGGCTTTTTTCAGAATAAAGCGCAGGGGAGGGAATGTATTTCATCGGACCCTGTTGCGACGAGGGACCGTCGCGGTCCATGTTTGGAGCGCGGGTTTCGAACTGCCACGAACGAGCGACTACCCGAATTTGACTGGATGCCGTAAAACTCTCAGAATAATGAAGAATTCTCCAAAAACTGCATTCTTTCTCGCACTCGCTTTTGTTCCGGCCTTGATTTTCGCTGACGATCACGGCGAAGTTATTTTTGAAGATGATTTTGAGCGATCGGAGTCGCAGGAGAAATCGGATGAGCCTGGAAATGACTGGTCGACGAATTCAAAATCTCGCGCTCAGGGAGAAAAGCAGGTCGATTTGAAAGACGGCACGATGCGAATTTTTCTGAGTCCGAAAGCGGACCACGCGGTTTCGGTGACTCATCCTGCTGAATTTCAAGATGGAGCAGTTGGCGTGAAGTTCATGCTGGAAGATGCGAAGGACAGCATTGGTCTGAATTTCGCTGACTTGAAATTTAAAGAAGTTCACGCGGGGCACCTTTGCGCGGCACGGATCAGCACGTTTGATGTGAAATTACAGGACCTGAAAACGGGTCGGATGGCGAAGGCGGTTCGCGATGCGAGCAAGGCGAAGACGTTGACGGCTGATCAGAAGAAGATGCTGAAGACCAAGGAAAAAGGCGTCAAAAACAAGCTCGAAACCGGCAAGTGGTATGATTTACTCTGTGTGATTAAAGGCGACACGATGACTGTTTCGATCGATGGAAAAGAGATCAGCAGCTTCAGCTCTGAGGGCATCGCTCATCCAACCAAGCGGACGTTGCGCCTTTCGATTCCTAAGAATGTTGTGATCGACGATCTGAAAATCTGGAAATCGAAGTGAGTTGATTTCCAAAAGAGAGCGACTGGCGGATAGGCTTCGCGGACGATTGGGGACAATTCGTCCCTCCCCATCGTTTATTCTTTAAGATTGTCTAACTTCTCGAATTCCTCCACACTACGGGACAACCACCTTATATGAGGCTTACTTTTTGCGGCGCAGCGGGAACCACCACGGGTTCACAACACCTTTTGGAAGTTAATGGATCGAAGATCCTTTTGGATTGCGGATTATATCAGGGACGAAGGGATGACACGTGGGATCGGAATCAAAATTTTATCTACAATCCCAAGGAAATCGATGTGGTGGTGCTGTCTCACGCGCACATCGATCACAGCGGGAATTTGCCGAACCTGACGCGTTCGGGCTTTAGTGGAAATATTTAAGCGACGTTTGCGACGCGTGATTTGTGCTCCATCATGCTGCCGGATTCGGCGCGGATTCAGACGCAGGACACGAAGTGGATTAACAAACGGCGGAAGAAAAAGGGCCTGCCGCCGTCTGAGCCATTGTATTCGGAAATGGATGCTGAGCTTTGCCTCCGCCAGTTTGTGAACATCGGCTACGATCGGCCTATTCCAATTGCGGACGGGGTTGAGCTGACGTTTCTCGATGCGGGTCATATTCTCGGTTCGGCTCAGATTTTGTTGGTGTGCAAAGAAGATGGGAAAACGAAGCGCTTTCTTTTTTCCGGAGATGTCGGCCGCGGCGACAACGATTTGCTGCGTGATCCTGAGGTGCCGGAAAACATCGATTTTCTCCTGATGGAAAGCACTTATGGCGATCGTGAGCACGAGCTGCCAGCGCAGGCGAATGATTTGCTGAGTGATATTTTGGTGAAGGCGTTGGAGAAAAAAGGGAAGGTGATCATTCCATCGTTCGCGGTGGAGCGAACCCAGCAGCTCATCTACGTGCTGCATGAGTTGACCGAGGCGAAGAAGATTCCGAACGTCCCTATTTTTGTCGACTCTCCGCTGGCAGTAGGCGCAACTGAGATCTTTCGGATTCACCCGGAGTGTTTTAACGAAGAGGTTTACAATTTCCTGTTCGAAAAACGCGATCCCTTTGGTTTTGAAAACTTGAGCCTTGTCCGCAAGGTGACCGAGTCAATTGCGCTGAATGATTTGCACGAGCCGGCCATTATTATTTCGGCTTCAGGCATGTGCGAAGCTGGGCGGATCATGCACCACTTGCGGAATAACATAGAAGATCCCAAGAACACGATTTTGTTCGTTGGTTATTGCGCTGAACAAACCCTCGGTTGGAAAATTCGCGAAGGCTGGGACGAGGTAAACATCCTCGGCGATCCGTTTAAAGTGAAAGCCAACGTCGAAATTCTCGATTCGTTTTCAGGTCACGCCGATCAAAGCGAGTTGATCGATTATTTCAAAGCGATGACTGGTTCCCGCGAGAAAGTATGGCTCGTCCACGGCGAGCCCGAGCAGGCGAAAGGCTTGAAGAAAGCGCTCGATGGCTTTCATGATAGCGATGTGACGATCGCGGAGTGGAAAAACGAGGTGGAGTTTTAGTGAAAAGACGCCCTTCCTTGGCCGAGTCATTCTGCGGTTTTTGGTAAGCTGTCGAAGTAGGTGGAATCCGGGGATTCTTCCAAAACAACAGCATGACTCCCATTTGATTCAACCAAAACGAAACGGTTCTCACTTATCGCCAAAATCGAAAGCGTCTTAATTGTCCCATTGTTCAATTCGATGATCAGAGTTTCGTTTGCAGGATGCCGGTAGCCTGAACTGTTGCTGAAAAGATGCGATTGTTTCTGCCGTGTGCGGACCTCGATCCGACCGTTTTCCGCAAAATGAATCACAGGCCATTCTCTGGAACCAAAGGGGTCTTGCAGGATCCAATAGCTATCTTCAAATTCTAGTGAGCTGATCCATTTCCTTTGCAAGCGCCTCTGCTTTTTACTTCGAATCCACTGCTGCACCTGGGAAATATTATCGGGAAATGATTTATTGCTGTCCCAGCTAGACGAGGGAAGGAATTCCCAAAAGGATCGGCAACATCTGGTATCCCCGGAATCGGATAATTCTTAGCATCCCAAAGCCAGAGCCCGCCGATAGTCATGATCAAAATCACTCCCAAAATCGCAACTCGGTTTATCCATCGAGTTTTCCTCATCCGGTTTCACCTAACACGGAGCGGTCCCATTTTTCAAATCCACAGATGACCGCCGCTGTGGTAATGTCCGGCACATTATGGAATCTCAACCGCTTCGCACGTCAGTCATCGGCAGCTACCCGTTCCCGGGCTGGCTGGAATTTGCTTCGCAAAACCTCGGTGAATTTGGAGCAAATGACATCGCTGAAATGCAGGACGACGCGGCGATTGTTGCGATTGGGGATCAGTTGCGAGCGGGGCTGGATGTGATTTCTGATGGCGAGCAGACGCGGTTTGATTTCAACCTGAGCTTTTACGGATTCATCGATGGAATCGCACTTGAGCCATCGTCCCCTCGTCGTTTCGGGCCTCCGGCGCATGATCAGCGGGGGAAACATGAAGTGACCGGCGAGCTGAAAGCGTTGAGTGGATTGGGCGCGGTTGATGAATTTGAAAGGCTCAAACGGCTTGCGCCGAAAGACGGGCCACGTTTGAAAATGTCGGTGCCGGGTCCATTCACGATGTCGGGTCGCCTTTTGCCCAATGCTGATTATCCCGATCGCTACGCACTGACCGAAGCGCTCTTGCCGATGGTTCGCGCGGAGTTGGAAGCGCTCGTCGAAGCTGGCTGCGAAGAAATCTGTGTCGATGAGCCATCGATGAGTTGTTACGGCTACAAGGAGGACACGAAGCGGTTTGTCGATATTTTCAATCGCACTGTCGAGCCGGTCGTCGGGAAAACACGACTGTGCACCCATTTGTGTTTCGGGAATTTCAAAGGCCACGCAGTGGGCTATCGCCGTTACGCGCCGTTGTTCCCTGATTTTCTGGATCTGAAAGTCGACGAGCTACATCTTGAAATGGCGAGTCGGGAATACGCCGAATTGGAAGTGATCGGCGAGGTCGCCAAGCGGATGGATGTCGCGGTCGGAATCATCGACGTGAAAAGTTACTTCATCGAGACGCCCGAGTTTATCGCCGATCGTGTTCGCGAGTGTTTGAAATATGCACCGGCAGATAAGCTCGTCTTCACACCCGATTGCGGCTTGAGCCAAACCGCACGCTGGGCTGCGAAGCAGAAGCTGATTAATATGGTGGGGGGTGTTGAAATCGTCAGAAGGGAGCTTTGAACCTTAGCGGAAGAATGTAATATCTTCTGGCTGGTCGAGTTGGCGGGGTAGGATCAGAGGACACGAATTGGAACGAATTTTACGGAATAAACACGAATTTTCCGATGAGAATCTCAACCTCGGAATTCGTGATCATTCGTTAAGATTCTTTCGAATTCGTGCAAAATACGGAGAATTCGGCTGTAGCGGAAGATGCAACATCTTCCGTTTTCGTGGAGCCGATTGGAACTGAACTTTTTGCAAGTTCCGCTACCTTTTGCGGCTACGCCAAGTCCCAATGCGCGGGAAATCGCGTGTTTGGAAAAACTGCCTGAGTTTCTGACAGCATTTCCAGCCATTCTGCTTTCGAATAGCGACGAGAAACGTGCTGTAAAACCAATTCCCCGACTTCGGCATCACGAGCGATCTCTCCTACAAGTTGTGTCGTTGAATGATGATTCCTAAGCGCTAAATCGAGATCTGAATGGCGATACTGCGCTTCGCAGATTAGGGTGTCGGTGCCGCGAATCCATTCAATGACACCGCCTCGTTCGGCGTCGGTCAGACAAAAATCGGTGAGATACGCGAGGCTCTCTCCGGGAGTTTTGATCAGAAATTCGGCACGTAGATTCCCAACCGTTTGAGTTTTCCCATCGAGCTCGAATGTCTCGGAGTCGGCAATAGTTGTCGAGGTGACCTGTTTCAGCCAAGGGCCGGGTTTGAGTCTCTGCGCCGTCAATTTCGGCATGTCGACGTTGCTGCGATCGCATTCCTTGATTTTATAAGCAATCGAAGGCGTTGTTCCGTGGTTGAGGATACGGACCTCGATTGAATAGGCCGGATTTGAAATGATTACTCCTTCAGCGATCTCATGGGAGGACAGGGGATGAACAATTTCAAAAGCCTCGCTGGTGACAAATTTGGCCGCATGAAATTCATTGTCCGAGATTTCGTGAACCTTCCATTCGCCAGGCTGATCATGATGCAGATTCCACGAAAATCCGCGAAATCGGTGGTGCATCACGTCGATCGTTTGCTCGGGGCCCCAGACGTTTACGATGCTGTTCTCGCGGTTAAAATTATTGCGGAAAAATGAATCGAACCCCGAGATGTGGTCCATGTGGAAATGCGAAAAGCACAGGTGTTCAACGGATTGCAGATCTGATTTTTTCAGTTCAGACGCACATCCTTCGCCGCAATCGAACATCAGCGGATGCTGTGATTGACCGGTATTCACGACGACAAATAGAGCGTTGTCGCCATCAGCAGGACCGAGATTGGTGAAAGAAATGCTCATTCAGGAAGCCGCAGTTTAGCACGAGAAATTGGTTTTTGCTGATCTGCCGTGTTTTTGCGATGCAACTTCACGAACGGACAGAGTCTATTTGATGAATAGATAGGGTTGGAGCGTGGAGTGTCAGTCTCATTTTCTGACGATCTTTTCTTTTACATTCCATCAAATAATTCGTAAATAATGTCTATGATCAACAAGTGGATTGGAATTGCGAGTTTGGGTTTGTTAGGCGGGTTTTCCACGGCACAAGATTCGACAAATGAAGTTCCTTTGGAGCTGCTCCCGATCGAGGGAGCGTATGCTTTTTTTGAAGCGGAAAGTTTTGTGGAACAAACCAAGTCGGAAACGCGGAAGTGGTATATCACTAAAAAAGACTCCGTTCCTGATGTGAAACCGGATGCGGATCCCGCGCATTTTGACGGTGCGGATGCCTACGTCGAGGTGCTGCCTGACACGCGGACGAATCATAGCGAGAAGCTGATTAACGGAGAGAACTTTGCGCCTCAGCCGGGAAAAATGGCGATCTTGAAGTAGAAGGTCAACTTCCCGGAGGCTGGAAAATACTACGTGTGGGCCCGAGCGTATTCGACGGGGACTGAGGACAACGGATTTCACATAGGGCTGAACGGGGAGTGGCCGGAGAGCGGTCAGCGCTGGCAGACGGTCAAAAAAAAGAGTGGCACTGGGAATGCAAACAGCGCACTGACAAAGTTCATACGGGCGTGCGGATGCAGCTTTTTCTCGATATTCCTTCGGCCGGCGAGTACGAAATTGCGATCTCGATGCGGGAAGACGGCGCGGAATTAGATAAGTTTCTGCTCGTCATGGACAAGACGTATCGTCCTCCGGGCGTTGCGAAGGACTCAGCAAAAGCGGCCCCCGAAGCAAAGCTAAAAAAGACGGT
>CALAHF010000074.1 GCA_937891465.1 uncultured Verrucomicrobiales bacterium
AGCAGACACAGAACTCCCAGAAAAACGAGTGTTGAAATCACTCCCCAGAACCCGCGTTTCCGCTTGGCGCGGGCATTCACACCCCGTTTTCGATGACGTGTCGTTTTTCCTGACTCCGCCTCGGCCATATCTTCGGCGATCCATCGATCTGAAACAGGATCAACAATAAAAATCGGGCCAGTGAATCCACCTTTTGCGGCCGCTTCAGCCCGGGCGATCGCAGATGCCTTTTGCACTGACGCATCGCGAACGGAAGCTGAGATCGGGTTTACCGAATAATTTTTCGAGGATGATTTGCCGTCTTCGTCTGGACTCCCATCATCATCGTCGCCGGAATCCTCCTGGCTCGCGGCGAGTTTGCCGGAAGTTCCATTCCCGCTAAGAAATTTACTTGGCTGCTCTTCTTCCTCGTCCTCATCCTCTACATCGGATTCTGAAAAATTGTCATCCGTTGGTTTTTCAGACGGAGGTGCCAGGTCACGTTTGCGATTCACTGCATCCGCGGTTGGATTTGGTGATGGGACCGGAACGGCATCGCCCCGCTTTGTCGATTCGCTGGGAGTATCCGCTGGTTCCGGTTCCATTGCAGCGATCGGCAGGGTGTCATCGAGTTCTTCTATTTCGTCGAACTCTTCGTAATTCACTTCCTGAGATGGCGTCGGTTCATTGGCTGCCTTTGCCTCGCACGCCGCAGGAGTTGTCTCGTAATCCGTGTCGCATTCGATTTCGCTGGCGACAGGAGCTGTTTCGGGCTCTGAATCTTCCGCTTCAACCGGTTGAGCGATCTCGAGAACTGGTTCAGCCTCTGTCGCTGTGGCCTTCGCCTTTTTTAAACGGCCGATGACTCCGGACACGCGCTTTTTCTCACGTTTCGGTTTTTCGCTGGGACCATCGAGCCACCCGAGGTCGTCTTCATCGTTTGATTTTGCCATGCTTCGTTCTTGAAATGTTTCGCGAGTTTTGTTCCAATCTCACTAAATGATGCGTAAAACTATTCTTCTCGTTGTTGTATCCGTGCTTTTCACTGCCGAACCCCGCATGGCAGCACAGGACTCTGTCAATTTCCCCACGATTGGCGAAGTGATTCGTCTCGATCCAGAAATGGATAATCTAGTGCCAAAAGATGAAAAAATCGAGGTTTTGACGTCAGGTTTTATTTGGGCGGAAGGTCCGGTCTGGGTTCCTCAAAAAGATCATGCTTTCGGAGGCTACGTTTTGTTTTCCGATATCCCCAACAACCGGATCGTTCGTTGGGATGAAGGTGTTGGGAGTGTTACATGGTTAAAACCATCGGGTTACACCGGTCCAGGTGAATACGGAGGTGAGCCGGGGAGCAATGGATTGTTGCTCGATGCAAAAGGGCGGTTAGTCGCTTGTGAACATGGAGATCGTCGTATGTCGGTCATCACAAAAAACGGAGGAAAACGGACTCTGGTCGATAATTTTGAAGGCAAACGTCTCAATTCGCCGAATGATGCGTGTTATCACAAGAACGGCGATCTCTATTTCACGGACCCGCCCTATGGATTGCCTGATCGTTGGGACGATCCTCGTCGCGAGCTCGATTTCTGCGGAGTCTACCGGCTTTCCAAAGACGGAAAGCTCACGCTTTTGACCAAGGAAATGACCCGCCCAAACGGCATCGCATTCTCGCCTGACCACAAAACGCTCTATGTTGCGCAGTCTGATCCTGAAGCGGCGCTTTGGAAAAGTTTTCCTGTTAAAGAAGATGGCACCCTCGGTGAAGGGAAGCTGCTTTACGATGCGACGGAGAATTTCAAAAAAGGACTTCCGGGATTGCCTGACGGCTTGAAAGTAGACAGTCACGGAAACATTTGGGCAACGGGTCCCGGTGGCGTCTACGTTTTTGCGCCCGGCGGCACCCTGCTTGGGCGGATCTCCACTGGCGAAAAGACAGCAAACTGCGGTTGGGGAAATGACGGTCGGACACTGTATATCACTGCCGATATGTATCTCTGCCGCATCCGCACGACCGCAATGGGCGCAGGTTGGGCGAAGTGAATGATTATCGATCAGCGTTTCACGATCTAACCCTGTTGATTCGTTGACTCAACCCTGTTCGATCGTGTAGCCTCGCGGCCATGAAAATCAAACCATGGGCATGGATTCTGATCGCACTCATTTTGGCCGCGATTGTTGGCGGGCTTGTGAATACTTTTATGGTCGTCAGCCAGGGGGCTAGCGGTACTGAATTTACGGCGACTGGCAGCGTTTTGGTAAAACTGTTCGGCTACGTAGGGACGCTGTTTTTGAAGCTTCTGAAAATGATCATCGTCCCCCTGGTGTTCTCCTCGATCGTCGTGGGAATTGCCGGTTTGGGGAAAACGGAAGGCTTTGGCCGGCTTGGTTTCAAAACGGTTTGTTATTACGCCTTCACCAGTTTGCTGGCGATCATGATTGGTCTTGCGATGGTCAATATTTTTAAGCCGGGTTACGATTCTGAAGGCAACCCAAGTGCAGCGATCAAACAGCAAATTGAATCGAACAAGGCCGATTACGAAGGCGTTGTCGAAGGTAAGCTTGCCAATTCAGAAAAGGGGCGGGGAAGCGAATCCGGTCTCGGGCCAATCGCCGATTTATTTCTCCGCATGGTTCCGGAGAATGTGTTCGAAGCCTTCGGTTCGAATGGAAAAATGCTCGCCTTGATTTTTGTCGCCATTCTCACTTCGCTGGGACTGCTTTTCATCGGAGAAGGGGCGCGCACCAGTTTGATGGGGTTTTTCACGGGGTTGAACGAGCTGTCGCTACTGATCACCAATTGGATCATGGTTCTCGCGCCGCTCGGTGTTTTTGGATTGGTTGCAAAAACAATTTCTGAAGCTGGATTTCCGATCTTTCTGCTACTCGGAAAATACTTCTTCGTGGTTCTCGGGGCTCTCGCGATTCATATGTTTGTTGTGATGCCGCTGGTCCTCGCTTTTCTCGCAAAAACCCACCCCCTCTATCATTTTCGGGCGATGCGAAATGCCATACTGACAGCGTTTTCAACGGCTTCCAGTTCCGCGACATTACCCGTGACGATGCGTGGAATTCGCAACAACGCAGGAGTTTCCAATCGCGTCACCAGCTTCGTGCTGCCACTCGGGGCGACCGTAAATATGGATGGCACCGCGCTTTACGAATGCGTCGCCGTGATGTTTGTCGCGCAGGTTTTGGGCGTGGAAATGACGGTTGCCGCGCAGTTCTCCGTCGTCGCGCTCGCATTGCTGACCAGTATTGGTGTAGCCGGTGTTCCGTCAGCAAGCTTGGTGGCGATCACCATTATCATTACCAATGTCGATGTGATACCCGCTGGAACCGCCACAGCAGTCATTGGATTATTACTAGCAGTAGATCGACTTCTCGACATGTCGCGGACTGCCGTGAACATTTTCTCCGATTCCTGCGGCACCGTGGTGATCGCAAAATCCGAGGGTGAAACGGGCCTTTACCCTGAAAAAGGCTGGTAAGCCGCGTAATTTCTGGCATTCTTCAGCTCATTATGGATCCCGCAATTTTTAAAGTTCTTCACATCATCGGCGCAATTCTTCTGTTCACTGGAATCGGTGGACTCATGGGGTGCGGTGAAAACCGCCCTCACATTAATAAAATCGTTTCGATTTTCAACGGACTCGGATTGCTCATCCTCGCTGTTGCGGGATTGGGGCTACAGGGCATGATGATTAAGGCATGGCCTCTGTGGCTCATTCTGAAAATCGTTATTTGGGTGGTGATGGCTGTTATTTTCACGATGACGAAAAAAGACAAGATCGGCATGAAAAACGGCGTGCTGATTTTAGTTGGTCTCGGATGCGTTGTGGCGTGGTTGTGCATCATGAAGCCATTTACCGGAGCGTAAGTTCGGTTAAAATCTACGGCATGAAGACTTTGCTTTGTGCCGTCGTTATCGGTGGAATCGGACTTAATTTTCCCGCTTCCGCCGAAACTCTCAACTGGCCGCAGTTCCGCGGACCCAACGGCAATGGTCATGCCGATGCCGACAATGTACCCACTAATTGGAGCGCTTCTGATGGCGTGAAATGGCGCACGCCGATCGACGGAAAAGGCTGGTCATCCCCCGTTGTTGCCGATGGAAAAATTTGGCTGACCACAGCGGTCGAGGTCAAGCCGACGGAAGCAGAGGCCAAAAAGATCATGGCCGAGCAGGGGATTGAAGAAAAGAAATTCAAGTTGCTTCAGGTCGCCAAATACATTGAGTTGAAACTGGCGGTCCTTGATTTTGAATCGGGAAAAATTGAGCGCGAAATTGAGCTCACAAAAATCGATACACCGGATTCCATCCACGCTCTCAATAGCTACGCGTCACCAACGCCGGTGATTGATGGCGGACGGATTTTTGCCCATTTCGGGACCTATGGAACCTTTTGCATCGATCGGAAATCGGGCGAAGTCGTTTGGACAAAAACGTTGCCGTTGGTTCATTCCGTCGGCCCGGGAAGTTCGCCATTTATCCACGACGATTTGCTCGTTCTTATTTGCGACGGAGTTGATCAGCAATACGTCACTGCGCTGAACAAAAATACCGGCGAAGAAGTTTGGAAAACCGATCGGCCCGCGATGCGCGCGGCGAAAGGCGATCAGAAAAAAAGCTACAATACGCCAATTGCGATTCGCGACAAAAACGGGCGCGAACAGCTCATTTGCATGGGCTCGCAGTGGTTGATCAGTTACGATTCCGCAACCGGAAAAGAGATCTGGAAGCTCGATCATGGCAGCGGTTTTTCCGTCGTTCCACGCCCCGTATACAGCGAAAAACACGGCCTCATTTACATTTCGACTGGATTCGGAAAACCTGAACTCTGGGCGATTGATCCAACCGGTTCCGGCGATATCACCAAATCCGATCTCGTCGCATGGAAGGAAGCCAAGCGAATTCCTGCGCGTCCATCACCGCTCGTCGTTGGTGATGAACTTTACGTCGTGACCGATGCCGGCGTCGCCACCTGTTTTAATGCCGCTGATGGAACCGTGAACTGGCAGGAGCGCGTCGACGGCAATTATTCCGCATCGCCGATGTTCGCCGATGGAAAAATCTATCTCGCAAGTCACGAAGGCAAAGTGACGATCCTCAAACCCAGCAAGACATTCGAGTCCGTCTCCATCGTCGAAATGGGCGAACAGATCATGGCCTCACCAATCGCCTTCGACGGCGGCTTGGTCATGCGTTCTGCCGACGCGATGTATCGGATCGGAAAGTAGGTTTTTACGATCCAACCCTATTGATTCGCCGAACGGACCCTGTTGTTTCGGGAAGGCATTTCGAATAGATACTGTCACTTCGATGAACCAACTCTATTGACTCGTTTTTTATGAAATCCCTTTTTGTCGCGGCCCTCGCGATTTATTCACTCTCCGCATCCGCTGCTGAACACGTTCAGATTCGTCGGGGCGTTCCGAATTTTGTTGCCAAAGCAGAAGCCGCTGAACGACCCGTTCACGTGGCGTTTTTAGGTGGGTCAATCACTCAGAATACCGGAGGTCACATCGCAATGGTTCCGAAATGGTTGAAGGAAATGTATCCGAAAACGGAGTTCGTTTACACAAGAGCAGGGATAGGTTCGACGTGCTCAACCAGTGGAGCGTTCCGCCTGCAAACCGATGTAATGGCGAACGGGCCGGTGGATTTGTTGATTGTGGAATTTGCGGTGAACGACGATCAGGACGCCGGTCATCTGCTTCCGCAGGCACGTCGCGGACTGGAAGGAATCGTGCGGCACTTTCAGAAAGTGAACCCCACTGGCGATATCATTTCGGTCCATTTTGTGAATCCGGGAATGGTCGAGAAATTCCAAAAAGCCGAGGTTCCGATCAGCGTTCAGGCGCATGAATCCGTCGATGTGCATTACAATCTGGCGTCGGTAAACGTTGGCTCCGCCCTGGCTGAAAAAATTACAGCCGGCGAGGTGACTTGGAAAGAAGACTACGGCGGCACGCACCCTAATAAGGTGGGGTATCAATTTGCGAGCGATCTCATCACCGGAGTGATTGCGGCTTCGCCAAAAGCTGTTGCCATTTCAGAATGGGAAATCGCGTCACCACTCGATCCTTTGAATTATGGAAAAGGGCGTTTTGTGGATCCGCAAGATGCGTCGTGGTTGGGCGGATGGAAGTTTGGTCCCGTGGGGAAAGAGATCCTGCCGCTGGGCGTGATTCGTAACGAATACAAAAAATTCCACGTGCTTCGGTCAGAAAGCCCCGGCGACACGCTGTATCTCAGTTTTTCAGGAAATGCGCTCGGTGCGTTTGTTCTCGCCGGACCTGATGCTGGTGCCATTGAGGTCTCAATCGATGACGGCGAATGGAAAACGGTCGAGACGTTTCATAAACACAGCAAAGGCCTGAACTATCCCCGCAGCGTGATGTTGGGCGAGGAATTGGCGGATGGGTATCATCAAGCGGCGATTCGAGTTTCCGACAAGAAGCACGCCGATAGTAAAGGCCACGCGGTGAATATTTTGATGTTTGAGGCGAATTGAGCTGGGCTTGAAAGAGACAATCTCACATGATCGTAGCAGCTCGCGATAACGAAATTTCTTGAACCTCCCGTCGTTTCCCCCTAAATAACGGCTTAAATCTTTAACAAAAACACCACAACATCATGGGCAGACCAGTCACACTTTTCACCGGCCAGTGGGCCGATCTCGAATGCGAAGCAATCATCACGAAGGCCAAAGAAATGGGCTACGACGGCGTGGAATTCGGTTGTTGGGGCGATCACTTTGAAGTCGACAAGGCGGATGCGGATTACTGCAAGGCGAAACGCGATTTGCTTTCGAAGCATGGAATGTCGGCGTATTCAATTTCGTCACACTTGGTTGGTCAGGCGGTTTGCGATCGGATCGATGAGCGTCATGCGCAGATCTTGCCGGAGTATATTTACGGTGACGGAGATCCTGAAGGCGTGCGTCAGCGTGCGGCTGAGGAATTGAAGAAAACTGCGATAGCAGCGAAGGAATTCGGTGTGGATGTTGTGAATGGTTTCACCGGTTCTTCGATCTGGCATTTACTCTATTCGTTCCCACCAAATTTACCGGGCCAAATCGATGCGGGTTACAAAGATTTTGCGGATCGCTTTGGTCCGATCATGGATGTGTTTCAGGAGAACGGTATCAAGTTCGGTCTGGAAGTTCACCCGACAGAAATCGCGTTCGATATCGCGTCTGCTCAGCGGGCTTTGGAGGCGATTGATTTCCATCCTGCGTTCGGTTTCAACTACGATCCGTCTCACTTTGGATATCAGGGCGTTGATTACGTGGAGTTCATTTACAAGTTCGCGGATCGCATCAATCACGTTCACATGAAAGACGTGAGCTGGTCCGACAAACCAACTGAGGCCGGCGTTTTTGGTGGTCACGTTGATTTCCACAAGCGCAATCGTTTTTGGGATTTCAAATCAGTGGGTCGCGGAAACATCAATTTCGAGAAGATCATCCGTGCGCTGAATGACATCGGTTATCAGGGCCCGCTAAGTGTTGAGTGGGAAGACGGCGCGATGGACCGGGTTGCTGGCGCGACTGAGTCAGCAGCATTCTGTAAGCAGGTGGATTTCCCAGTTTCAGACATCGTTTTTGATGCGCAGTTTGATAAAGAGAATCAGTAATTTTTGCTGAAACCAATTTTACGATCCAACAGAGTCCGTTCGATGAACCAACCCTGTTGGATCGTTTTTTTTGTACGAATCGATTTATCGACGACGGAACTTTTTGCAAGTTCCGCTACTTCAAAATACCCAGCTTCTTGCTGGAAAATTCGCGGACTGCGGCTTGAAATGTCGAGGGTGCTTCGAGATGGACGGGGTGGGCGACGTCTTCGAGCCAGATGAATTCTTTGCCGTGCGGGTCTTTGATTTGGCCAAAATATTCGTGCGCTAAAGTCTGGCTGAGGGTGGTGTCCTGCTTGCCGGAAATCCAGAGCATCGGGACTTCGATACGGTTGACGAGGTCTCGTGCGTCGATGGTGTAGATTTCGTCTTCGAGCGCTTTTCCGGAAAAACTGCGTCCGAGAGCGAGGCCGACAAAGTTCTGCGGTTTGTAATATTTCGACCACAATGCGCTACCGATATATTCGCTGGCGGTAAACGGATTCTTCGTATCTTCGATGACGAGATTTTTGATGAGCGCGTTGACGACTCGTTCTTGTGGATGGCTTTTGTAGGGCGGTGGGCCAATTTTTTCGAGCTTAGCGAGGATTTCCGTTTCGCCTTTTCGAGCGGCACGGGCGCGGCCTTCGATGTCGAGAATTTCTTCGGATTCGGGAACGGTCACAAAATGGCTGAGGCCAACGTATCCGTGATACCGCTCGGGGGATTCGGCAACGGCCTGCAGGCCAATGAGCGAGCCGAATGAAAAACCGACGAGCAGGGCTTTCTTTTTTCCAATCGGCGGCAGACAATGTCGGTCAGTTGGTGGGTGTCGGCCACGAACTGCGCTACGGCCATGGATTTTTTTGGAATGCCGGGACGGTATAATTTTCCTGCCCCTCGTTGATCCCACTGCACGACGACGAAATCACGCTCGAGATCGGCGTTGCGTTCGTAGGTAGGCAGTTCGGAAAATCCGGGGCCGCCGTGAACGATCATCAAAATGGGATTGGAGCGGTCGTCGCCTCGAATAATGACCGATTGTTTGACGCCGCCGAGTTCGATTTTTCGAGCTTCGTAAATGGACGCGGTGGGCGATGGAGGAACGATTGATGTCGCGCAGGATGCGGCGAAAATACAAATCGGAAGGAGAGAGAAGAGGAGGCGGGTCACGGGAGGTCGACGTTCAGAAGTTTGGTGAAAACCCAGTGAGACAGGAAGGGAATGACCAGTGCAACGAGGATAGTTTTGGCCCGGGCAGCGAGTTTTTTCGAAGGCATGAGCAAACGAAAAGAGAAAAAGAGAAATATGCAGGCAACGATTTTGAATCCGAAGGGCGATGTCTGTAAAGCGGCGACCATTGTGAGGGCAATGACGGCCAAGCCAGCTCCCCGGAAAAGTCCTTTCATTTTGGCATCGTCATCGAGTAGTCGCGGGGCGCGGTTATGAGAACGGCTTGATTCATCGACAATGCCTCGTTTGAGCGAAAATAGCGCGGCGAGTGCAGCGATGCCCCCAATGACTGCAAATACCAACGGGAGATTCGGCATGGTAGGAAGTTCACGTTTACCAATTTTTGAAATGACAGTTTCGCGTTTGGTGAGTTCGGCGGCGAGTTCTTCGCCGTTTAGAAAAATGGGATCGATCTGTTCTGCTGCGAGCCGTTTCTGCATTTCGGGATCGGCCATGGCTCTTTTCAAAACGGAGGCGAGCAGAGCGACACGTTGTGCCGGGGTATTTTTCGGTGCCCACCAGCCTTGAATGTTTCCAGTGGTGACATCGACGTTTTGCTCGAGCGCAGTTGGAAGGTCAGGTAGGGAAGAATGACGTTTTTCGCCGAGGTAAGCGACTGCTTTCAGTCCACCGGCTTTGAAATTTTGGAATTCGGAAACTGAAAATGCGGTGACTTGAATGTGGCCGCCTTTGAGATCTCCGAACCGTTTTGAGCCGCCGCCAGTTTGGACAAATCGAAATTTGGCATCGGATGCCTTTTCTAAAAGCAGTGCCCAAAAATGACTGGGGGCGCCGAGGTTTGATCCGAACGTGATGGTTTCAGGGGCGGCTTTGGCTTTTTCGAGAAGGCCGGACAGGCTAGTGAATTCTGAGTCAGCATGGACGGCGATGACGGCCCCGACTTCTCCGGTCGCGGCGATGGGAGTAAAGGCCTGATGGCTGAAGGGAGCTTTGCCAGAGTATTTTGCGGTGACAATTCCTTCGTGGAGAAAGAGGATGGTGTGGCCGTCGGGTAGAGCATTTCTGGCGCGACGCGAGCCGATGGTTCCGCCGGCTCCGGGCACGTTGACGACGATGAGTGGCTGTGGAAGTAATTCGCTTTTCTCAATCGTCTGCTGAAAAAGTCGCGCGAGGGTATCGCTGCCGCCGCC
>CALAHF010000075.1 GCA_937891465.1 uncultured Verrucomicrobiales bacterium
CGTTGAGTTGATCGAGATCCCAGTGGCCGGAGTCTTCCCCTTGCGCACTCACGAAGCAAGTGAGCCCGCTAATGGCAATAAGCATCAACAAAAGAATTCTCATTTTCCCAAATCGGTTCATTGCTTCATAAGTCGCGCGTTTCAAAAAATCAACCGGGTGGGTTCGTGAAATGATTACGGGAGAATCTCTTTCAAGATTCCCGGGCTATCGGAAAACCGCTCTGATGGAACGTCACGATTATCAAAAAAGGTTAAAATTTACGGGTGTTAAAAATTCCCTCCAAAATGTCAGGATTTGCTCTCGCGTTTCGTTATTATTCTGAATGACGCTCTCTGAACCTGAAATTCTCCGCTTCCTGATGAAGTCCCGCGAACGAATCGCGGCGGCCACGTGGGTCGTTGTACAGGATGGGCATGTGGCGGAAGATATTTTTCAAAACGTCGTCATCAAGGCAATGACGAAGGAGGTCAGCTTTGAAGCCGAGGGGCCTCTGCTTTCCTGGGCGATGATTGCGGCACGACGGGAAGGAATCGATTGGATTCGCAAACATCGGAGGGAACAAATCGGTATCGATGAGGAGATTCTTGATCTTCTGGTTTCTGATTGGGAAAGCGGCGCAACTCCTGCGCCGGAAGGTAAACGCATTCAGGCCCTGCGCGATTGTCTTGAACAATTGCCTGAAAAATCCCGGAAACTGCTGCAAATGCGATACGCCGATGGCCACACTTGCGGCGAAATCGCTGAACAGGTGCAGGTGAGGCTGGATGCAATTTACAAGCGCCTTTCACGACTTCATGCCGGGTTGCGGCAGTGCATTGAAACCCGACTGACTGAAACAACATGAGGTTTGATCCCGAAGAATTGAACGACCGCGAACGCTTGCTGCGATTTCTTGAGGGCGATCTGTCGCATCAGGAACATGTCGAGGTGGAAAACTGGCTGAAGCAAGACTCCAGGGCTCGAGCGCTTCTGGCGGAGATGGCTGAGCAGGGAATTGCCGTCGCTGATTTGGCCAGAGCTGAATGTTTTACTGCCAAGTTAGAAATTGCGCCGAAGTATGCCGCTTTCAAACAACTGGGCACGCCGTTTTGGCTCGGCCTTGCGGCGGCTTTGATCGCGATTTTGGCGATTGGTGCGTTGCTGTTTCAATTTGGCGAGCATGATTCTATTGCCCGGTTGGAATTCGTCAGTCCGGATGCGGAGTTCAGCCCGAATCATCAATTGGCCCGCAGTGCGGGTCGCACATTAGGCAAGGGCTGGGTTCATTTGGAAGAGGGTAAATTACGGATTCATTTCAAGAGCGGCGCGACCGTGGAGTTGGAAGGGCCGGCGGCGTTTGGAATCGATACGCCGATGCGTTCATATCTCGATTTTGGCCATGCTAGGGTTCATGCGCCCGAATCAGCCCGCGATTTTGTGGTGGCGACCGATTCGATGGAAGTGGTTGACCTTGGAACGCGTTTTGAGCTGGCGGTCGATTCCGAGACACGGGAGTCGAACGTGTCAGTGAGCGAGGGGTTGGTCGATCTGCATCTCGGAAGTCGCGGAACGACACGCGTGATCCGCCCTCTCGCAGCGGGTTTTTCAGCGCGAGTGGATGCATCTGGAGACATCGTCGAAATCAATAGGCGCGACCAGCATCTGGCGGATGCCAATCCCAGGCTCCTGGCGCATTGGTCTTTCGATACGCCCACCGCAAATGGCGGAATTGCAGACGTGGCTGGCGACCAGCTGGACGGGATGTTTTCGATGGGCACTCCGCAGCAGGTGCCGGGCGTCAGCGGCAATGCCCTGAAATTCGATCGCAACGCACACGTGGATTTGAGCGAGCATGCCGAAAGGTTTCGCCAGTCGGAATCGTTCACGGTTACCGTGTGGGTGCGTGATCCGCGCAACTCGCTCGCCATGCTTTTTTCGCTGTCCGGGGAAACGGAGCGTAGCCGCGTCCAGGTGCATCTTTTTCGCAAACACGTGGTCTACGGCTGGCAGGACGGGCTGCACTACGATGCAGTTTCAGGCCGGGTTGATGGCTGGGAAAGCGGTCGATGGTATCATGTGGCCGTTGCTTGCCGCGATGGTGTGGTTCGCTTGTATCGCGATGGCGAGTTGATTGCCTCAGGTTCGGTGGGGTCTAAAATTGGGACGCCGGTGCGCAATCCATCTTCGGTTAAAAACGCAACCTCCGTCTATCTGGGGAAGCTGGAAGATGGACATCAGGGGGAAGAGTCTTTTCCTCAGCGGTTTGAGGGCCAGATGGATGACGTTCAATTCTATTCCGGAGCGCTGGATGAGGGGGCGATCCAATATCTCTACCAGCATCCAGGTGAATCAGTCCCTTGAAATTCCTAAACAAAGCATTCCGACCGAGATTGTCGCGTGACTCTCAGTAGCAACTACTCATAACAATGAAACGTTTTATCCATTCAATTGCCGCTGTTCTCTGCCTAGTTGCCTGCGGTTTTGCAGCAGACCGGGGACCGAAGTCACTCGAAGGAAGTCGGCCAAATATTGTTTTCATCCTCACCGATGATCAAGGGATGGGAGATCTCTCTTGCATGGGGAACACGATCTTGCGGACGCCGAATATTGACCGGATCTACGAGCAGGCCACTCGTTTCACAGATTTTCAGGTTAGCCCGACTTGCTCGCCTACGCGGGCGGCTATCCTGAGCGGTCGCTACCCATTTGAGGTTGGTGTTAGTCATACCATCATGCAACGCGACCGACTTGCGCCTGCGGTGGTGACCTTTCCTCAAGCCTTACAAAAGGCGGGCTACCAAACCGGCTTGTTTGGGAAGTGGCATCTGGGTGATGGTGCTGAATATTTGCCACAAAAACGTGGATTTGATGAAGTGCTCATGCATGGCGCAGGAGGAATCGGGCAATATGGATTTGGCGACTTCAAAGAAAATGCCAACAACAAGTATTTCGATAACGTGCTCCTCCACAACGACACCATCGTAAAGACAAAAGGTTTTTGTACGGATGTGTTTTTCAATGCCGCGTTGAGCTGGATAAAAACTCAACACGATAGGAAACGACCATTTTTCACGTATATCTCTCTCAATGCACCTCATGGGCCACTTATCGCACCTGAAAAATACAAAAAGCGTTTTCTGGACGAGGGGTATGATCAATCCACGGCTGCCCGATATGGGATGATCGAGAACATCGATGATAATGTGGGAATCCTGATGCAGAAACTCAATGACTGGAATGCATTGGAGAACACCCTCGTCATCTTCATGACCGACAACGGTATGGCGATGAAGAATATCGGCAACAAGCACAAAGGTCGACAAACAGCCTGGAATGCTGGAATGAAAGGCACCAAAGATACCAATTGGGAAGGAGGAACACATGTCCCGGCGTTTTGGTATTGGAAGGGAGTGTTGGGTCAAGGCGTAGATATTTCCAACCTGACCGCGCATATCGATTTATACCGAACGTTCTGTGACCTTGCCGGAGCGGAAATTCCGGAAAGCGCGCTGCCTCCCAAAGGACGCTCATTGCTGCCTTTGCTGGAAGACTCAAACGCAGAGTGGGCAGATCGAACTATCTTCTCTCATCGTGGCCGCTGGGGCGGAGGCGGCAGAGGAAAAGCCACTCGAGCTGAGGCGCGGTATTATGGGGCATCGGTTCGCAACGAACGCTGGCGCCTAGTCTTTGAAATGGATAGCAAGGAAGCCTG
The DNA here is from genome assembly GCA_937891465.1 of uncultured Verrucomicrobiales bacterium. Classification (GTDB taxonomy): domain Bacteria; phylum Verrucomicrobiota; class Verrucomicrobiia; order Verrucomicrobiales; family DEV007; genus JABDJT01. The sequence continues at coordinate 3,693 of CALAHF010000075.1, forward strand.
GCTTAGCGATATCTCAACGGACCTGGGCGAAACGAAGAGCCTGATCGGGATTCATCGCGAGGTGGCAGAGGAAATGAAGAAGCAGTTTGATAACTGGTGGGACTCCACTGAGCCCTATCTGATAAATAAGGGCCTCCCTCGTATCGCCGCAGGAGAACATCACCTGCAAATACTCTACGAAAAACAGCTCCGGGAGAAGGGCATTCCTGAATGGGCCCCTGAAGCGAGGCCTCTCTCCACAGTGACCGCCGCGACCAAAAGATCTGCGGCTAAGCCAAACATTATTTACATCCTGTTGGATGAGTGGGGATATTTCGAATCGTCGATGATGGGCCATCCCATCCTGGATACGCCAAATATCGATCAACTGGCCTCCGAAGGAATGCGCTTCACTCAGTTTCTGGCGGGTGCCAGCGTTTGCGCCCCCACGCGAAGCACACTGATGACCGGTCAACACACCGGGCATACCACCGTCCGGGGACCCGGCTGTCTGCGCGCAGATGATGTGACCATAGCCAACAATCTCAAAGACGTCGGCTACGCAACCGGTGGCTTCGGCAAGTGGGGCCTTGGTGAGCCCGGCACTACAGGGGTACCGGAGAAGCATGGCTTTGATACTTTCTTTGGCTATTACAATCAGACACATGCCCACAGCTACTATCCAAACTACCTTATCCGGAACAGCAAGAAGGTGCCGCTTGAGGGAAACACCGGCAACCCTCTCACAGGAAAAATAAATTCGCATGATCTTATCTATGCCGACAGTCTTAAGTTCATTCGCGAGAACAAAGATCGCCCCTTCTTTGCCTATCTCCCCTGGACACCTCCCCATGGTCACTGGGGAATGCCTTTGGATGATCCTGCATGGCAGAAGTACAAGGACAAGCAATGGGAAGCCAGCAACCAGAAGGGAAAACAGGACGCGCAGATGTACGCCGCCATGGTGGAAATGGTCGATCGCCAGATCGGCGAAATCATGGCCCTACTGAAGCAATTGAAGATCGATCATAATACGATTATTTTTCTATCCGGCGATAACGGCGGAAAAACCTACTTCGCAAATGAAAAGCATCCGCATGGTTTCCTTGCACCCAACCTGAGCCCCAAAACCGGCGAGAGATTCCGTGGCGGCAAAGGCAATTTTTATGAGGGCGGTATCAGGATTCCCTTTATCGTCCGCTGGCCAGGGAAAATAGAAGCCGGTTCGGTTTCCGACTATCTGGGCTACTTCCCGGATGTGATGCCCACAATCGCAGAAATCGCGGGCGCCATACCACGAAATGATACCGACGGCATATCCATCGTACCCACCTTGTTCGGTGCAGAGAAGACCGGACGCGAGCAGGAACAGCATGAGTATCTATATTGGGAAAACAAGAAGAGCATTGCCCTGCGCATGAATCAATGGAAGGCGATCGGACCCGCAAAGGGCACGCCCTTTGAACTCTATGATTTGAGCAAGGATATCGAAGAACTCCACGATGTAGCAGCCCAATACCCTGAAATCATTGAGAAAATGAAAAGGTATGCAAAGGAGGCTCACACCCCCGTTCGTGTTGGTAAGGTTCTTGATGCATCACTAGGATTCAAGGGACACAATCAAAACTAAAAAACGATGAGATTCAAAAGAGCAATATTAGCGGGGCTATTGTCGTCCATGGTGATTCCAGCGGCATTTGCCGAGGATCAACCCAAAACGGTAATACCTGCGAGATCAGGTCTGAAGAAATTCATGCCAAAGCTACACGAAGCGAAACTTGCAGAGGCAAAAGCGGGCAAGATCGATTGGGTGATGATTGGTGACTCGATCACTCACGCCTGGGGTAGAGACTATAAAGGGGCCTTCGCGGGCAGTAATCTGCTGAACCTTGGCTTTCCCGGAGATGGTACAGAGCATGTTCTGTGGCGCATTCAGCATGGCGCACTTGACGGGATCTCGCCAAGGTTGGTGACGCTCTTGATCGGCACCAATAACTTACGACCCGCTAAAGGATTGCACACCCCGGACAGACCGGAGGATGTTTTTTCTGGCATCCAGGCCATTGTGGCCGAAGTGCGCACGCGTCTGCCGGAGTCGAAACTGATGGTTTTCTCCATCTTCCCCCGCGGTCCGCAAGCCGCGAATGACAGGGTGATGGCGCTCAATGCTATGTTACCGCAACTGACCGACCACGAGCATGTGTTTCATGTAGATCTTAATGCCACACTTCTCGATGACCAGGGCCAGCAGATTGAAGCTTACTATAGCAAAGACGGGGTGCACTTGATCGCTGCCGGATATGCAGCCTGGGCCAAAGCGCTGCAACCGTTATTGGAGGAAAAGGGGCTGAAAATTGACCCGAATGTTCCAGCGAGGCAGGCGAATAAGCAATAGGACTGATTCTCCGTAACTCATCAGCGCAAATTCCGAAACCATGAAAGCTATTGCCATTTTCACCTCTTATCTCTGGATCGCTCCAACCGTGGTTCTCGCGGCGAATGCGTCCTCCCTCTTTCATGAGACCGCGGTAAACCGCGAAGTGCTTGGCACGTTTCTCAAAGAACACTGCATCAGTTGCCACGGACCGGACAAACAAAAGGCGAAGCTGCGATTTGATCAGCTGGATTTTTCGATTTCGGACAACGGCGAGGCGCTGCACTATCAGGATGTGCTCGACGTGCTCAACAGCGGCGAGATGCCACCGGAAGATGAACCGCAGCCTGCGAAAGCCGAACTGGAAAGTGTGATTGGCATACTAACCGAAACTCTATTTACAGCCCGCAAGCGGCTGGCTTCCCGTGGTGGGAAAGTGGAGATGAGGCGGCTCAATCGCCGCGAATATTCCGCAACGATCGATCATCTTTTCGGTATTGTTCCGGCTGCCTCGAAAATTCCGCCGGATGGTGATGTGGAAAACTTTGATACGGTGGGGAGCCGTCAAGAATTTACGACCGCACATCTGAATCAATACTATGAGCTCGCCCGGGAGATTCTCGGAGTGGGCTTCAAGTGGGCCGGCAAACGTGAGCCGATGAAAACGGACCGACAGGACCCGGAAGAGCGCTTGACTGCCGCGTTTCGCAGGAATCTTGAAGAATGGAAAGGTCAGAAGGGTAAGGTCGTGCGGCTTTCGAAGATGCGAGTTGAATACCTCGCGCTTCCCAATATCGAAACGGGAGTCTACCTGAGCGAGCCGGTGCGGCATCTCACGTATGGCTTTGGTGTCGATCCGCGTGGGACCTACCGGCTCAGTCTCGTCGCGGGCATCGAGGGGGAAGTGCAGCCATTTCGGCGATTCGTCAAAGTCGATGCCCGGGAAGGAATTGCAGGGGTGTTCCATGTCGATGGAACTCCCGGGAATCCAACAGAAAGCGTTGCTGAAATTCGTCCAATCGCCCTCAAAGGTGACAAAGTGAGCGGTTACGTTTCGGAAGATCGAACCGGGGCGTGGCTGTCTCACTATCTCACCTTTTTGAAACACCACGAGGGCATTGATCCGAAAAACGAAGGTTTGATTTGGATCGATTCCTTCAAGATCGAAGGACCGTTTTACCCCGAGGAGAGAAGCATTTTCGATAAGCTGCTTTGTCCGGAGGAACCAAGTCCGACCAACCCATCAAAAATGGTATGGAACGACGAAAATGCTCACGAATTGATCGCTCGATTCACGAAGGAAGCGTTTCGGCATCGTGAACCCGAGTCCGAGTTTATCAACGGACTGGTTGCCTACTTTCAAAAACAGCGGGAAAAAGGAAGCGCTTTTGACCGGGCGATGATCGACACCCTCGCTGTCGTCATGGCCTCTCCGGGGTTTGTTTTCCTGAATGAAGAAGCCAATCCTGATTCCGATTCCCGAATGTTGGCTCCACGCGATATCGCAATCCGCCTGTCGTATTTCCTCACCAGTTCGCCCCCGGATGAAGAACTGTATGAAATTGTAAAGTCAGGCGCTATCTCTGACCGCAACGCTTATCATCAGCAGATCGATCGAATTCTTGACGAGGACCATCAGCGCCTTGCCGGGGGCTTCAGCAGTCAGTGGTCAGATTTTGTTCGCTTTGATTCCATTTCGGTTTCAGAGAAAGAATTCCCGACCTACGCAGCAGGTCTACGGCATTCCATGAAGCAGGAGGTAGTCGCTTTTTTCCAGACGTTGATCGAGGAAAATCTACCCGTTTCCAATCTGATCCGCTCTGACTTTGCCACCATCAATGCTCAATTGGCAACGCACTACGGAATTCCTGACGTGACTGGAAACGAGTTTGCCAAGGTCAATCTTCCGCCCAACTCGCCACGGGGAGGTTTTCTCACCCACGCAGCCTTCCTTGTGGCCGGTTCCAATGGAGAGCGCAGTTCTCCGGCAGTAAGGGGGATGATTCTGATGAATCGATTTCTCAACTCACCACCCCCGCCGCCGCCACCGAACGTGCCTGAACTTGGCACCGGAGCGGAAGGCCCAATGAGCAATCGCCAGTTGGTGGAATTGCACACATCGCAAGCGCAATGCGCATCCTGCCACCGCAAGATGGACGCGATTGGTCTGGCTTTGGAAAATTTCGACACCATTGGTCGCTACCGCGAAACGGAAAAAGTCTCGCGGACTGATGTGCCGGTCGTCATTGATGGGTCTCTGCCCGGAGGTGAACAGTTCACCAACTTCAAAGAATTTCAGAACACGCTCATGGCGCACGAAGAAGATCTTGCCCGCAACCTGTTGGAGTCGCTGCTGGTCTATGCACTCGGGCGCGACATTGAGTTCACCGACGAACCTCACATCGAAAAGATCATGACCAAACTCCGCCCCAACAGTTTTCGAATGAAAGACATGATTCATGCCGTCGCGGAGAGCCCGCTTTTCTTCTCCAACTAACCTTTCACCATTCTCCAATCCAATGTCCACCATCGTTACTGATCCCCTTTCACGTCGCTCGCTCCTTCGCAAAGGCGCCTACGGCCTGGCTCTTCCTTTTCTCGATTCAGTGGTCAGCGCCGCGCCTACGCCGCCCGCTCCCAAACGGATGATTTTTCTGGGAGGCGGCTACGGGTTCACCGATTCCTATCGCGACAAAGGCGCCAGCTTTTTTCCACGCGAAGCGGGGCGTTTTTCCTCTATCGGCCTCACCAAAGGATTGAAGCCGCTGGAAAGACATCAGGAAGATTTCACTCTGGTTTCGAACCTGACCAATCTGGGGGTCCACAATCCGCACGGAGGAAGCGGCGGGTATCTCAATTGCGGAGACTTTCGCGAGCACGAAGCGGGATTCTCCTGTGATCAGATCGCGGCGAAATCTATAGGAAAGGACACGCGTTTCCCATCGTTGGTGTTGACCGCTAGAGAACCGATCCCCGGTCAGGGCGCTGGTCACGGAGGTGGATTATCATTATCTGCCGATGGCCGCGGCCGTTCTATGCCCGGAATTCCGTCACCATTGCAATTGTATCGCACTCTCTTTGCACAGAAAGGCGACTCTCCGGCACAACTGCTGGAACGCCTCGACAATCAACAAAGCATACTCGACCTCGTTCGCATCGACGGCGGAAGCATCAAGCGTATACTCGCAAAAGAAGATCAGTTGAAGCTCGACGAATATTTCACCAGCATTCGCGAAATCGAACTCGGTCTCCAGCGCGAGGAGGATTGGGCGAACAAACCCAAAATGAAGGCATCCTTTGAAGCCCCCGCAGAAGGGCTATCAGGCGAAAAGGAAATTCGCCTCATGCTCGATATGTTGGTTTTAGCGCTGCAAACCGACATGACTCGCGTCGCCTCGTATCGACTGCCGGTCTGTTCGTTGATCACTGACTTGGGCATCTCACTGAGTCCGCATTCGTTGAGTCACTATGGCTTTGACGATGGGCGCCGCGCCGCTTCCGAACAGCGCGACCGCAAGATCATGGAGATTTTCGCCTGGTTCCTCGATCGCCTCAAGGAGACGAAAGATTCAGAAGGGCGTCGTCTTTACGACAGCTGCATCGTCAGCTACGGCAGCAATCTCAGGACTGGCCATGGATTGCAGAGCCTGCCGGCCTTGCTTTCCGGTGGTGGAGCTGAGCGCATCAAGCATGGTCGCCATGTGGTGCTGCCGAAAGAAAACACATCGCTGGCAAATTACTGGCTGACGCTCCTGCAGCAGGCTGGCGTGGACGCTCCAACTTTTCACTACAGCGACGGAGAGCTTTCGGAGCTGTTGGAGTAGAGAGCATTTAGCTGCGTTCTACGAACCAACAGGGTAGGTTCATCGAACAGGCAGGGTTACTTCGCAGAATCATCACGCGAGAATTTCTTTCACAATTCCCGAGCTGTC
>CALAHF010000076.1 GCA_937891465.1 uncultured Verrucomicrobiales bacterium
ACATCGTGAACGGTTCCATGCCGCTCTCCGTGGCCACACCGTCGATAATCAAATTTGTCGACGAACCCGTCAATGTGCACGTGCCGCCGAGAATTGATGCAAACGACAAGGGGATCAGCAACTTCGAGGCCTGCAGACCCGTCGCCCGAGCATGCGCGAGAACGATCGGGAGAAAGACCACCACGATCGGCGTGTTATTCACAAACGCTGACAGCACCGCCGCCATCAGCATCATCACCAGCAAAACCCGCAGTTCAGACTTTCCGGCAATTCGCATAAAAAAACGGCCCATCGCATCGATCGCACCGGTTCGCTCCAGCCCGGCTGAGAGAACAAACATGCAGGCAATCGTGATCGGAGCCCCGTTGCTAAATACACTGAGCAACCCGCGGCGCTGGATCACATCATCGACCACCACATCATTAAGCGGCAGCAGCCCCAGCAGAAGCACCGCGCCTAGGGCCCCGAGCGCCACCAAATCCGGCGTGCCCCATTCGCGAAAAAACGCCAGCACCACAAACGTAAGCACCAGATAGATCGCAATGATCGGCAGATTCAGCGATGGCAACAGAGGTTGGAGAAGTTCTAAAATCACATCCGATTAATCACACAAAATCAGCCGTGATGCGCGTACAAAGTGTCGAAGGTTTTGCAGGGCATCTCCGCTTTATTTTGTGCGCAAAACGCCGACGATCCCTATCATTCCATACGACATGCGACTGTTTTTCCTGCTCATTTTTTCAATTGGCTTTGCGCTTTCCTCAAACGCACAAGAGCCCCAGTCGTTTACCGTCATCGAGATTTCGGAAATTCCCGATCCAAAAACGACACCCTACGAGCAGTGCCTCGTCGCGGTGAAATGCAGAAATCAGGCGGAATCGGTCGATCAGGTTCTGCTCTTCGACCTTTTCAAAAAACGCACATTTTTTCCCGCAGCGACGCTGAAAAAAGGCCAGACAGTATCCGTCACGCCCATCCCTTTCGATAAAGCCACGCAAATTCGCCAAGTGATGCAGGCGAATGATTTCTTCGATCCCAACTTAGCTGTGTTTTACGCGACCGAGTGGGCTCCGCAGATGAAATTCGAAGTGGAATTCAATAAAAAGGCCGATCCAAAAAGTCACCCAACAGCTGCATCCTCAAACACCGAATTGATTCGCCGCGCTCTGATGGCCCACGAACAGGAAGTGACTGGTGGACTGATCGACGATTTTTATTTTTGGGTTCACACGCCGGAAGTTCTACAAACGGATTTCTGGAAAAATCCGCAGATTTCAAAAAAAGACGCCATCGGCGCACGCGAAGCGATTCTGCGATTTCACCGAAATTTGGAGAAGCGCGGCATCAAACTGATTTTCGCTCCAGTTCCTCGCTCTACATCGATCTACCCGGGAATCGCGACCAACATTCCCTACGATCCCGAAATTGATGCCCCCGTAAATCAACCCGTCCTCGACTTGCTGGCAGAACTGGAAAAAGAAGGCGTGACCTGCGTGGATTTGACCTCGATTTTTCTGAAAAGACGCTACGAATCACACCAGAATCGCGAATTTCCGGTCTACCGAAAGAACGACAGCCATTGGTCTGGCGCAGGTGTAAAGATTGCGGCGGATGCGATCGTAAAGAAAATCGTAATGCCATCGAAAGCGCTCGAGTCCAGTTCCATTTTCGCCGAAGCCATTCCGGCAGATTACAGCATGCCGGTTTTTAATGGCAAAAAACCACGCAACCCAAAATCGGAAACGGAACTGATTTTTCGAGTCAACAATCCAGAAAATGCATCTCTGTTCGATCCGTTTCAACGCGATGCCGAAGTTCACCTGCTCGGGGATTCATTCGTGAATTACGGCGGCCAGGGGGCCGGATCGTATGGTCTTCAGCCGCATCTCGTTCAGCTTTTAGGAAAGCCGGTGAATGTATTTTCAGCAGGGTCCGGTGGCCCGATGATCTCACGGAGCCAATTTGCGCGTGCCGCAAATATGAAGACTGCCAAAACCGTAATTTGGGTTTTCGCCGAGAGTTTTCTAGCCCCTGCTGACGTTTGGTTCGACGTGCCAATTGGCGACAACTCGATTACCAATCTCGAATTTGCCCTTCAAACGGCCAACACTGAAAAATCGATCGGCCAATTTTCACCAATGGATGGTTTGGGATCAGGAATCAAAATGAAGACCTCCGGCAGCGTTGTTTGGGATCAGATTGAAATCGGACCCGGTCAATCCTATCCGAAATTCTCAACCTTCGCTGAGTTGAAGACCATTACGGGCTCCAAACCAATGCCAGCTGAAGCGAAATTCACCATTTTTGCCGATGAAATCGAATTGGCTTCGAAAACCGTTACATCAGACAATAAATCAGCTCGATCACCAAAATGGACGACTGGGCTAAAGAACCTCGCAGGGCAAACCGTAGAACTCGAACTGCGAACAAAACTCATATCCGAAACGCCAGAAGCGTGGAATCTCCGCTGGACGCTGCCTCAACTGAAAAACGCAGGGTTTGCGGGTGAATTTGAGCCTGAATTGGTCGAAAAAACTGTTTCCAAGGAAAAAACTGAGCCAAATCCTGCAAAGCCTAAATCAGGAAGATCCCGCATTCTCTATCTCGGCATTCCCATTTTGTTCATCACCGGTTTGAGCTTCGGAATCATCATGGGGATCCTCAAGAAAAAACGGCAAGCGCCCTGAAAATCACAACGCATCGGCTCGGCCATGGCCGTATGCCGAAAAGACGCGATCAATCTCGTCCCGCACGCGACGGAAAAACACCATCTGCTCCTCCTCGGAACCTTCCGCGTCCGCCGGGTCATCGAATCCCCAGTGATAGCGCTTTGCCTGGCCCGGAAAAACGGGACAAACCTGATCTGCATTGCCACAAACCGTAATCACGACCTCCACATCCTGATTGAGAAATTCGTCGAGGTTCTTCGAACGGTGATCGGAAATATCGATATCCAATTCGGCCATCGCCTTGATCGAAAGCGGATGAACGTAGCCGCCCGGTTTCGACCCCGCACTGGCCACGCGCAGGGCATCGCCAGCAGCACGCTGAAGAAGGGCTTCAGCCATCTGTGAACGGCAGGAATTCCCCGTACAGAGGATGAGAACCAGAGGAGCGTCAGATTTTGAATCAGTCATGATGACCCGATTTACACGCGCCTTTTGGATTAGAAAAGCGACAATTTCGCCGCTTTACAAAGCAAGAGAACAAAAAGGGCAGCTAGGCGTGCCTTAACCCTATTGACTCGTTGGGACTTGTTTTTGACCTACCCCCACGTAAACTCGCGGCGAAACATGAAATTAAACGAAAAATTGGCTTCCGGTGAAGCAGTCATCGTTGTTATCGGGATGGGCTATGTTGGCCTTCCTTTAGCGTTGAATTTTGCCCACTCCGGCCTGAAAACGATCGGTTTGGACATTGATTCAAGCAAAACCGACACGCTGAATTCAGGAAAGAGCTACATCGAGCATATTTCGGCAGATCGGATTTCTCCTGTCATTGAAAACGGCACGTTTTCGGGAACGACAGATTTTTCCTGCATCGAAGGTGCAGACGCGATCATTATTTGTGTGCCGACTCCGTTGACATCACATCGTGATCCCGATCTGAGTTTCGTGATCAATACAATGGAAAAGGCCGTTCCGCATTTCCAGAAGGGCCAGCTAGTTAGCCTTGAGAGCACCACTTATCCGGGAACGACAGACGAAGAACTCCTGCCGCGAATTGAAGCACAGGGATTCAAAGTCGGGGAAGATTTTCACCTCGTTTTCTCGCCCGAGCGCGAAGATCCGGGAAATCCTGACTTCACAAATTCGACAATTCCAAAAGTGATCGGCGGAATTTCTCCTGCCTGCCTTGAACAGGGAAAAGCGATGTATGAGCAAGTTTGCGATCAGTTGGTTCCAGTGAGTTCAACTCGCGCGGCGGAATTTACAAAGCTTCTCGAAAACATCTACCGCTCAATCAACATCGGTCTCGTCAACGAGATGAAGATGGTCGCTGATGCGATGGACGTGGACATCTGGGAAGTCATCAATGCCGCTAAAACGAAGCCGTTTGGCTACACCGCCTTTTATCCCGGACCGGGGTTGGGCGGGCACTGCATCCCGATCGATCCGTTTTATCTGACATGGAAAGCTAAAGAATACAATCTTCACACGCGGTTCATTGAGCTGGCAGGTGAAATTAATGAGGCCATGCCGAAATACGTGGTTCGCCACACTGCTGAACGGTTAAATCAGCTTAAAAAACCAGTGAATGGTAGCAAGATTTTGATACTTGGGTTGGCTTACAAAAGTGATGTCGATGACTGCCGGGAGTCGCCATCGTTTGCACTCATGGACCTTTTTAAGGAGCAGGGTGCAGAGATCGACTACTACGATCCGCACGTGCCAAAGGTCCCGCCAACCCGTGAGCATGCAATTTGGACTGGCCAAGCCTCGATCGAGTGGTCCGCTGAAAAGCTCGCAAGCTACGACTGCGTCGTCATCTCGACAAAGCACAAGGCTTACAATCTGGATTCGCTTGTCGCGAATTGTCCTGTAATCGTCGATACACGCAATGCCTTGGGAGAAATTGAAACAAAGACAGGCCAAGTTACCAAAGCATAATTCGTTATGAAAAGAATTGCTGTCATTGGCGCCGGAAATTTCGGCAAGAACCATGTTTCAAACTTTCACAAACTCGGGGCTCTCAAGGTCGTTGCAGAGCCCAACGAAGAGTTGCGCGCGAAATTGTCGGCTGAATATCCGGATGTGAAGTTCATTCCGGATTATGCACCGTTGCTGGAATCAGACGAAGTCGACGCAGTCTCGATCGTGACGCCGGTTTTTACCCACCACACCATTGGGATGGAATTTCTGAAAGCGGGCAAAGACGTTTTCATTGAAAAACCAATGACGCTCGATTCTGGCGAAGCCCTCCAGCTCGTGGAAATGGCTGAGGCAGAGGGCCGAATTCTCATGGTCGGTCACCTGCTTATTTATCAGCCTGCGATCGCGAAAATCCGTGAACTCATTGCCGAAGGAGCGATTGGCGATGTGTTCACCTATCACCAGGAACGTAAAAAACTGGGCAAAGCTCGTTCAGTGGAAAGCGCTCTTTGGTCATTGGGAGTTCATGATGTAGCGGTTCTGCACCATCTGATCGGCGAAGCTCCTACTGAAGTTGTCGCGAGCGGCCACTGCGGATTGCAGTCGGCAATTGCTGATGACGTTTACCTGCACGCCACATTTCCGTCCGGCGTGAAAGCCAATATTCACAACTCATGGCTCTGGCCGGAACGCCGTTTTCAACTGACGATCGCCGGTTCAAAAGGCTTTTTGGTTTACGACGAAGGAAAACACACCGTGACCCTTCATAAGAAATCGATCGATCCTGAAACGCTGGAAAATTCTGATGATGGCGAGGAAATCGTATTTGAAGGCTCCGCCCAACCTCTCGAAATCGAGCTTTCACATTTTCTGGATTGCCTCGAAACTCGCGAAGCTCCGAAATCCGACGGCCGTAGCGCGCTGGAAGTTGTTCGCATTTTGGAGCAAGCCGGACTTTAATACAAGATCATGGCAGACTATTTCGCCCACGAAACCGCCGTTATCGATGACGGAGCCATAATCGGTGACGACACCAAAATCTGGCATTTTGCCCACGTCTGTTCAGGCGCAGTCATCGGTGAACGCTGCAGTTTTGGCCAAAACACACTCGTTTCACCTGGAGTCATCGTCGGTTCCAATGTGAAGGTTCAGAACAATGTCGCGATTTACACAGGAACCGAAATCGAAGATGACGTTTTTCTCGGTCCCAGCTGTGTGTTGACCAACGTTACGAACCCTCGAAGCCAGGTGGTGCGACGCGGGCTTTACGAAAAAACCATCATTCGCCGTGGGGTTTCGATCGGGGCCAATGCGACGATCGTTTGTGGAATCACCCTCGGCCGCTATGCTTTTGTGGCTGCGGGTGCCGTCGTGACCAAAGACATCCCTGACTATGGATTCGTAATGGGCGTTCCTGGAAAACTGGCGGGCCACATGAGTCGGCACGGACACGTTCTGGATTTTCACGGAGATGGCATCACAACCTGTCCCGAATCCAATTTCCGATACCAAAGGAACGAAAAAGGAGATGTGACATGCCTTGATCTCGATGAAGAGACTCCTCTTCCTAACAATCTTTCTGTTGGAGAAAAAAGTTACAATGAGATGAAGAAAACGGACACGAATTCGTAAGTTTCGAGACAATTTTTTTGGATGCAGTAATTGGAACTGCCCTACCTCCAGCAACGAGGGTTTGAGAGCAATCTGACTTTAAGAATGCATCATTTGAACCCACGGAGGATTTCCATCCAAGTTCAATAGTTTCCCCATTTCGATTATTCCCGCATTTCTCGTCGTTTTTGCGTCCACCACGCAAACATCTAATAGTTGATTCTTTGAAAGACGCACATTTCGCCTAAGGGTTTCATAATTATCCAAAATCGCCTCACGCCGCTACAGGATTGGTCTTAATGAAGTTCCCCCGAAACAGTAGACACGTTGCCCTTGGTCTGAGCCCATTAAAATCAGATCATCATGTCAAATACAGGAAAAACCTACACAGAAGAGTTTCGCCGGGATGAAGTTCCCCCGAATTGGTAGACACGTTGCCCTTGGTCTGAGAACATCAAAATCAGATCATCATGTCAAACACAGGAAAAACCTACACAGAAGAGTTCCGTAGAGATGCCGTTGAGTTACTTCGCAGCAGCGGGCGTCCTATCAGCCAGGTAGCACGCGAACTTGGAGTCAACGTCAACAGCTTGCGCGCGTGGCGTAATTGCATCCTCGGCCAGAGCGCAGGGGAGAGCTTTGGAGCCGTAGGCGACAAAGGTCGAGCCGGAGCGTCGGCCGAGGAGCTCATGGCTGAAATCAAAAAGCTCGAGCGGGAAAACGAGTATCTGCGTCGTCAGCGTGAAATCTTAAAAAAAGCAGCCAGCATCCTCGGAGAGGACCCGCAGCTGGGCATGCGTTGATCGATCAAATGCGGGAAGATTACCCAGTTACTGAACTCTGCGACGCCTTCGACATCTCACGCAGCGGCTACTACAAAAGTCGTAGCCGTGAGATGAGTGAGCGTGACCGCGAGAACCGTGAACTCATCGAAGAAATGAAAGCAATCCATAGTGAGAGTTACTGCCGGGCCTACGGGAGTCCCCGGATGACAACCGAGCTTCACAATCGTGGTCTCTCCTGCTCGGAGAACCGGATAGCGCGCCTCATGTCTCAGTCGGGAATCCAGGCTCGTTACAAGACTGCTTTTCGACCGAAGACAACACAACAGGATCCGGATCGGTTGCCGGCACCGAATCGACTTGAGCAGGGACAGTCAGCAGAGCGCCCTGGCGAAGTGCTCATCAGCGACATTACCTATGTTGCGACAACCCAGGGTTGGCTTTATCTGGCCGTGACTCTGGATCTGTTCAGCCGTCAGGTGTCAGGATGGCATCTCGCCGAAAACATGGAAACCTCACTCGTAATTGAGGCAGCGCAAAAAGCGACCGCGATGAAAGGAGTGGGTCCTGACACGATTTACCACTCGGATCGAGGCTGCCAATACACGAGCCATACAATGCGGCAATGGCTGCGAGATCGGGGAATGCAGTGCTCCATGAGTGCCGCCGGTTACTGCTATGACAATGCAACCTGCGAGTCGTTTTTTGCGACGCTGAAGCGGGAGGCGTTTCCCGAAAACTGCGTCTTTGACACCAAGGCAGAAGCACGTCGAACCATCTTTGAATATATCGAGACGTTCTACAATCAACGTCAAATCCACACCTCACTCGGAAATCGACCGCCAAACGAAATCCTGACAAACTACTTTCAAGAGAAAACAATCACCCTAAACTAATACCAAACGGACCAAGAAATCCGTGTCCACTTTATCGGGGGAGTTCCATAACACCCATTTCTTTTGCCATCCTGCCCCCCCCATTGAGTCGGGTTTCGCCCTATCTTTCATCACCCATGAACGTCAACGGATAATCGAAACGTATCACTACGGCTCTGAGTATCTTTTACGTTCTTCATGACAGGATGCTTGGCACATCGGAATAATCCTTTCAATTATTCAGCGCTATAAATTTCGCATAATGCATTTCTCGCAGTTTCATTGTCTATTTTTATTTGCCCCTGAAAAACGGTCTTTATAGGTGACAATTCAACTAAATCAATCGCTCTGATTTTTTGAACCAAGTCGTCAGCCGACGAAAATACGTCGTACATACTCGCCGCCTGAAAATCTTCAAATCCCACTACAGAGGCTTTTTCAGAAAAGTAGGTCGGCACTCCAAACGCTGCAGCTTCAGCAGCCGTATTGCTATGATGAGTCACATGAACATTTGAAATATCCAATAAGAACTGCAACGGAATTGTTGACGCACTGCGAAGATCGCAGTTGCATATACCTTCTAATTCAAAGAATTCTTCGGTAACGGGACCTTCTGTTGCGAAAGAAAGGAATACTTGCCTCTCATTCTCCATCATTGTCTCCTGTGCGCATAACTTCCAGTTATTTTCATTTCTAATTTTGGTGAAAACCGGATGAATTCGGATTAGGAAGAACGCGCTTTCACCCAATTCTCTCATCGCCTCAACGAGAACTTTCGAAATTTTCCCACTAGAGAGACTCACTAGAACTACGGTCTGATCCGGTGAAATTTTTGACTTTAGTATTGAAAGCTGATCACCTAAAAGGCCTTCCTTTTTGCGCAACCAATCAAAATTTGGCTGCCCTCCCACGACGGAACGATGCTGAGGAATCCCCCAATCATCAATCGTTAATGCTGACCGGATATCATGAGTCCAAAAAAAGTCGGGAAGAACGTCAAATCCATTTGTGGGATAAGAAGGCCATTTCCGGTAACGCGCTTCCCCAAGTCCACGAATCAACCCATGCTGGATCTCAACCGACCTTATTCCAAGGGATCGCGCAGCCGCAAACAACCCTGCTGATCTGAGATCACCCACGCTTACTGAAAATACGAAATCAGGTTCCAGCCGGGCCAACAAAATGTTGTAAAACTCAAAATACCCTATGAATTCACGCAGCATATTTTCGTAGGGAAAGTAGTCGAAACTTCTCTCAAACACATTTTCAAGCGCAGAATGCACAGCAGAACAGCCCTCGATTTCCAGCGACCGCCCCAAGCCGGACACTTGAGCACGAATAAAGCTGCAAGATGAGAAATACCGAGATGGGTAAAAACGACGAGCGCTAGTAACCCTTGGTAAATTTTGCCCAACATCAATTTCGACTCGAGCGGTGGGACCTAAAGTGTCTGCAATATTCCAAATAGCATCCAGATACGGGTTAAACAACCGTCCCCCTATTTCCTGGCTAAACTCCTCAGGCCTCGTGAAAAATACACTTCCTCCATTGAGTGGTTCTGCTATTTTGATTGCCCTTTCTGAAGAAGCCACATCTAGCTCAAGCATACGTAAGATATTTTGACTTGGAAGTTTTTTCGGCGGATTCGGGAAACGAACCCTAACCAGATCAAAATAGGCATAATATCTTATTAAGGGCCACATAGTAACGCCATTCACAGCAAACTGCGAACAATCCAGGCCAGCTTCCAACTTCTCAATATTTTCGCCTGCTTTCTGCCAATCCATTTGATTCAAACTCCTTTCAAAAGTCTAACCCAATTCCCCTTGGAATCGGATTCTCGGAACATTGGAATACACACTAGTGAGGCGTCAACCTTAGCAATTTCCTTTGAAATCGATTGGGCGGTTCCGTAATTCGGAACCCTAACAAACCCCCCTTCACAAACGGCTCCTGATTTTAAGAGATCACCAAACGCCTTTTCAAATCCAGGCTCAAAGTCAGCTTCACAATAAATGACTCCGACCTGTGCTGCATCAGTATTGACTTGAAGGAGTTGTTCAGACAGCTGTTTTTTCAATTCGTTGGGTTCTCGATCTGATCCCAAAACTAACAGGGTTTCAAATCCTTCACTGGCTCTGAGCGAAGCCACAATCAACAGCGAAAAAGCCTTTGAAGCATCCGAATTCACCGACAAATCAACTTCATCAGTCCATAAAAATTGCCGGCTCTCAAGAAACTCAATACGGCGTTCTAAAATCGCAGTTTTCATCTCAAGCGTCTGAATCCTGATGTTTTGATCCTTGCAACTAGATTTACCTTCTTTAAACGAAATCTGCAACTTCTTTAGCTTTACAGACAATACGTCTAAATCCGACGCATCGGAAAAGCGAAACACCTTCTTTACAAGTTTTTGGAGTCCCATAGCCTAAGAATGTGAGTTTAGAAATTGAAGAATATGACCGATTACAACATCTTGGTTTAATGGAGTTAGCCCGACGGAACATGGCAAACAAAGCACTTCCTTATACAGTGTTTCTGACACGGGATATGCCCCCCGAGCAAACCTTTCATGAGCGGGTGAGAGGTGCATAGGCTGCCAGAGCGGTCGCGCCTGTATTCTATGATCGCTCAAATATTGTTGTATATCTCTGGATTTACGGTTCGTACCCTCCTTATCAAAAACCTGGATTGCACTTAGCCAACCACAATTCTTCGCCTTCTCAGCCTGCCCGACAACCTTCACGTCTGCTCGCCCCGAAAACGCGTCTCTATAGCGTTCAAGAATTTCAATTTTCCTCTTTAGAAGATACGAAATTTCTTCCATTTGAGCACACCCCACCGCCGCTTGAATATTCGTCAAGCGATAATTATACCCCGTTTCATCATGAATAAACTCAGTCCCCGGTAATTTCGCCTGAGTGGTGAGATGGCGAGCGCGAAGAGCAACCGTTTCATCTCGAGTGACCACCATTCCCCCTCCCCCTGTCGTGACCAGTTTATTTCCGTTGAAACTAAAACACCCAATGTCCCCGATTGAACCACATGGCTGATCGCGCCAAAAGCTGCCCAAACTCTCCGTTGAATCCTCGACCACAGAAAGGCTGTATTTATTTGCAAGCTTGCCAATATCGTCCATATCACACGGATGCCCCAAAATATGAACTGGCATAATTGCTTTGACCACATTTCCTGACGAGACATTTACAAGTCCCCTCTCAGAAACTTGGCATTCTTCAGTCAAAAAACGGGCAAGTAACTGAGTGTCCATTTGCCAATAGTCAGGCTCAGCATCGATCAAAACGGGAATTGCTCCACAGTGCCGAATCGCGTTCACTGGAGCAATAAACGTCAAATTTGACACCAGAACCTCATCTCCAGGCTGCACCCCGGAGACCATTAAAGCCGTATGTAGCGCCGCAGTTCCATTGACAGTCGCGACAGCATGGTTCGTTTTAGTAAATTCAGAAAGGTGCGCTTCGAATTTGTCCACAAAGGCCCCCACCGACGAGACCCACCCTGACTCGATGCATTCCGTGAGATACTCGCTTTCACGCCCCATAAGATAAGGCTCGGATAGCGGAATTGTTTCGTTCTTAGCGGGCATATTCACTCGGACGATACAGTGCTCTATGATCGGAGAGCCATTCTACGGTTTTTGACAACCCTTCCCGCAACCCTATTTGAGGTGTCCAATCCAAAAGTTGCTCTGCCTTCGAATTATCGGCAAGCAATCGAAATACTTCACTTTTTTCGGGGCGCAATCGCTCTTCTGAAGATTCGATTTCGATTTCAACATTCATTATTTCCGCAATTAGCGTAGCTAAATCGCCAATCGAGATCTCTTGTCCCGATCCAAAATTCAAAACTTCTCCGACAGCTGAATCCGACTCCCCTGCCGCAAGAAATCCTTCAACAGTATTTGATACAAAATTGAGATCGCGCGTAGGAGATGTCGCTCCCAATTGAATCTTAGAGCTTTGAAACAATTGAGATATGATTGAAGGAATCACAGCTCTTGCTGATTGCCGCGGCCCAAAAGTGTTAAATGGGCGAACAATCGCCACCGGAGTCTCAAACGAAAGAAAATAAGATTCCGCAAGTTTATCCGCACCAATTTTTGACGCTGAATAGGGAGATTGTCCAGTTACAGGATGAAGTTCCGAAATAGGAACCGTTTGTGCCGTCCCATACACCTCACTGGTCGAAGTATGCACGATACGCGGAATACCAAATTTTCTTGCAGACTGTAACACATTCAAGGTTCCGCTGATGTTCGTTGCGACGTAGGCTTCAGGCGCCACATATGAATAGGGAATACCAATCAGAGCAGCGAGATGAAACACGGTGTGAATGTCTTTTATTGAATCCTCAACAAAAAAACTATCCCGAATGTCTCCTGAACGAAAATCAATACCTCCCTTACAGGTTGAATGCTCCAACCACCCTCTCATTCCCTGAGAATTATACCGAACCATTGCACGGACATTGGCTCCTAATCCCACCAATCTCTCGACCAAGTGACTTCCGATAAACCCACCCGCTCCCGTGACAAGAACGTCCTTGTTTTTCCAAAAATTATTCTCAGAACCATGTTCCATAGCATTGACTAATCGACATATCCTTGACGAGCAAGTTGCAGTTGGTCTCGCTGTCCGACATCGACCCAATCTTCTTCGATTTCATAGGCACCCACAGCTGCTCCCGTTTGAAGACAATCTTCAAATAAGTTCGTGATTGGGAACATTTCACTAGCTGGGATTCTGTTCAATAAATTAGGCTGAATCACATAAATACCGGTATTCACCATTTCTCGAAGCACAGGCTTCTCTCTGAATTCCGTCACTTTTCTATCTTCAATCACCGAACAACCAAATGGAACGGTGTGACAATACTCTCTCACTCCAATGGTCACTTCATTGCCCTCTTTCTCATGAAACTGCAGCATCGATCCAATATTCATCTGAGAAATCAGATCCCCGTTCATCACAAAAATAGGATCTATCGGTTTCGACGGCAGAAGGGATAGAGGGCCGCCGGTTCCAAGGGGTTCAGTCTCACGAAGGTATTCAATTTTACACCCAAATCGACTTCCATCTCCAAAGTGGGCTTCCACTTTCTCACCGAGGTAATTTACCGACAGAAAAATGTTCTCAATTCCACAACTGACAACATGTAGAACAAGTCGCTCCAAAATTGGACGGCCTGCGACGGGAATCATCGGCTTCGGCACATTTTCAGTCAAAGGCCTCAATCGGGTCCCTTTCCCTCCCGCCATAATGACTGCCCAATTTGGCCTTGGCAGCCGGCCAAGGAGCTCATGCAACAAATGAATCCCTACTAATTTTCCACCCTCATCCAAAATAGGGATCTGCTCAATTCTTCGAGCCTGCATCAAATCAATCACTTCGGCCCGCCCTTCTTGCTGCGACACCGAAACAAATTTTCGCTGAATAAAAGGATCAAGGGGAGATTCAAGTGTTGCTCCATGATGAAGAAACGCCCTTCGGATATCTCCATCGGTAATGACCCCCTCCAACTGAGCTTCCGCACCTATGACAAGCGCTATTTCAAGGGCACTCTCATCGAGTGACTTCATAGCATCTTTCAAGACCCCGCTTTGGGAGACCATGCAAATTTTGAGACGTTCATTCATTATTCGATAACTCTGGCCGGATTTCCAAAAACAGTATTTCCATCCGCTACATCCTTTGTAACAACTGCGCCCATTCCAATCGTCGCCGACTCTCCAATTTTCACATGATCACGGATAACAGCTCCAATCCCGATCGAAGCCCGAGAGCCTACCATGACCCCTCCTCCAATCGTCACTGAAGGACCGACCGTAACAAAATTACTAAGCTGCACATCGTGTTCAATCACTGAATTGGAATTCACAATACAATGCCGGCCCACATTCGCTCCGGGCCCCACGATTGCCCCAGCCAAAACAACGGTCCCGAAACCAATAGACGCTGATTGCGAAAGCGTTGCAGCCACATGGACTACGGCCGCCCACGACTTTACACGGCTATTGTACTTAGCAAAGAGCTTATCACGAAGGTCTCGGCAATCAATAGCTCCAATCGCTAAAACGACATCGGCCCTTTCAGAAATTTCGAGCCCTTCCTCATCAGAGCAAATTCGCTCGAGGGTTTTTATGATTCCTTTACCGTCCTCAGGTGAGACATAAAAGACAGATGTCCAACTCCGCTGGTCGTCACTTAAAACTGCATCATATACGACAGCTGCATGTTCACCTCCTCCCACTAGGAGCAATGTTTTATTGTTCATATGATAATGGGATCCTTGATTGGCGGAACTGGAGGAATCCACTCTTTCAAAATTTTAAAGATTTTCGGCGAAGCGTCCCCGTTTCCAAATATAGAAGCCTTCCCTAAAAGCGACCTTCTGAAATCCGATGATAGAGCCAATTCTAACCCCTTCTTGATCATATCCGAGCTCGAATCAACATGGATCACATTCGGCCCACACAATCTTTCCTTTTGTCGCATCCCTACATTGACCGCAGGCAATTGCACTGCGGGAGCCTCAATAAGTGCACTTGAACTATTACCAAGCATAGCATCAGCCTCTTTCAGAAGCGTCCAATAAAAAGCTTCCCCAAGCGCCTCAACAGCAACACATCGCTGCCATTGCCCCACCTCGATCAACAACTCCCTGACTTCTTGAGCACTGGGATCAACGTTAGGAAGCGTTATCACATAAACTGCAGGCACTTGACTCATCGCCTCAACTATCTCCCTAACTTCTGATAAGCTGTCTTTCAACACCGTTGTAGGATGGACCGTAACGACAACAACAGGCGAATCTAGAGACATCTCCAACCGTTTTTCCAAATCGTACTTCGAAGGTAAGTCACTTCGGTGCAAATTATCGAGCCCCGGAGCGCCTACCACGTGAACAGTATTTTCAGATTCACCCATCGCCAAAACCCTCTGGGCATGGTCAACGTGACTCGTTAGATGGAGGTGACTTAACTTCGTGATCGCGTGCCTCAAATTATTGTCGATTGCCCCCAGCGTTTCCTCTCCTCCATGAAGATGGACAATTGGAACATTGCACAAATTTGCGGCAAGGGCGGCTGCAGCGGTTTCGAATCGGTCCCCAACGAGAATTAGAAAATCCGGCTTCAACTCAGAAAGTTTTCCCGAGACCATCTGAATCGCAGCTCCAGATTGCTCCGCTGGTTTCGAAATGTTGGAACAATTGATCCAATTGAGTTCCGCCGCCAGTTTAAATCCTTCTTTAACCACAAGCTTACCAGTCGATCCAAATTGGCTTGCCCCGTGCATCCCTCCAAGCAATAAGCTAAGATCAAATTCATCAGAATCATTCAAAAGATGACAAAGCCCCCTAAGAATACCCCAATCTTGGCGACCGGTACTAATTACAGCTGCGTGCATTTTTGACTTCGCTATAGCATTCATTTAACCCGAGCACTGAAATTCACCTACTCAAAATCTTTGAATTCTAGGAGATCCCCCCCCTTGACAGACCTTCGCAATGTTTTTCCAATGAATGCAATCTTTTCCCTCGGGGCAATCCCAGTAGCTGGACGACGACTGGTGAGCATGTCTTCCTGGACTTTCTCACCCACTTTTAAATCTCTTGCTGCCACTAAGCTCTTACGGACCACCTTCGCAGTTTCAATTTCATTTCCCCTAGGCCTCTTGATGCCGTCCCCCAAACAGGTTTCGAGAGATCGGATAGAACGAACAAATTTCTCGAAAGGCTCCGGCTCCATCGACGCCGAATGATCTGGCCCAATATCATTACAATCAAGCGTCAGGTGCTTTTCAATGATACAGGCTCCCAATGCGATTGCCCCAAGTGACACGTCCGCACCAATACTATGATCAGAATACCCAACAGGCCGTTGAAATGCGCTTTGCAGCGTCGTTATTGCCCTGAGATTAACCGCCTCCAGAGGCGCTGGGTAATCACTAACGCAGTGAAGGATTGCCACTGGTAACTCTGCGAGAATACCCAACCCTTCCTCAATCTCTCCTAAAGAGCCCATACCTGTCGACAAAATGACTGGCTTCCCCATTTTTGAAATGTGTTCCAATAAAAACACATCTGTTAAATCTCCCGAAGAAATTTTAAACACGGACACGCCAATTTGAACGAGAAGATCGACACTTTTGCGATCAAAAGGAGTCGATATGAACTCAATTTCAGCCTGCTGACAATATTCAAAAATTTGATGATGATCATCCACCGACAATTCCAGATTTTTCAGCATGCTTTGCTGATTCTGATCTGACCCAAGGTTTTCCTTCTGATATTGCGCCATCGGAGCGTCAGTCGACACAATCTCCTCCGATTTGAAGGATTGAAATTTTACGGCATCAGCACCGGCTTTTTTAGCCGCATCGATCAATCGAAAGGCCGTTTCTAGGTTTCCATTGTGATTTACACCAGCCTCAGCAATGATAAAAGCAGGATTACCAAATCCAATTTTTCGTGATGATATTTCAAATTTCGTCATTTCGGGCATCCAAGAGAGTCTTCACTAACAACAGGTCCAAATTAGAGTCAACATCTAAGGACCTTTCTGAAGGCATCTTGTAAGCAAGAGCACCGGGAGGGCAAAATCGGCCAGTCTCCAAAAACTGCGCTGCATCAACAACGTAAACAGCTCCATTCAGAGCCCACATTTCAGGCATCAGTTGTCGTCGAATTTTGGATTTCTCATGACCAAAAACGGGACTCAATGTCTCCTCATCCCCAATTATTTGAGACAAATACGGGTGAGGCTCAGCAGGGGCAACACTGACAGCTGCATGCGCCCCTTTCGAAACAGCCAACTCAACGACCCTGTTAATATCTTCGCCAATCCGCAGTGGTGAAGTCGCTTGAAGCAAAACAGCGTAATCAGGCATTCCACTTTCGGCCGCAAGCCAATTGATAGCGTGGCGCATTACCTCTGAAACGTGCGTATCATCCTGCGAGAGCTCTGAAGGACGAAGAAATGGTACTTCAGCTCCTCTTTTTCTGGACACGTCAGCAATCTCAGGGCAATCCGTTGACACGATTACCCGAGAAAGAGTCGATGAAAGTGCCGCCTCAATCGTCCAAGCAATCATCGGCTTTCCAGCCAGATCGATTATATTTTTCCGTGGCAACCCTTTCGACCCTCCTCTTGCAACTACAATTCCCACAACATCAGGTGCATTCATAAATTTTTGATATTACGTCCATAGTGTGAAGTGATTGCTTCAAACTTACAGCCCTGTTTTCTCTGCCCTTTATTGCATTTACTACTTCTTGCGCCTGCATTCGAAACCCTGGCTTAAAATTACAATCCCATTGTGACAACTCTTTTACCTCAAGATTGCGGGTCCCCTTGGCTTGAAAACCGGCACGTTCAAGCGGACACAGCTCCCACCGAGCGTCATCGTTAGTGATTGTCGCAGACCAGGGACCGGGTTGAGCCCATCTTCCGACGTAGATACCGGTGTCGCCACTCTCAAATTTCAAATGAGCAACCACTCGGCCCAATTTCTCAGGATTCCATGCTTCCAGCACGTTGACTTCTTTGACCCCGCCACGACCGAAGATACTAAAATAGTCGATGGTGTGAATCGAGTTCGCAAACATCCAACTTGTAAGAACTTCCTTATCGTGCCCAAACCTTCGGGCCCTTTCCAGATCCTGCTGATCCTCAATCTGGATGAGGCGGGTGGATTCATCTCCCAGCCCATCAAGTGCTGTTAAAGTGCTGCTCAAACACCTGCGATTCAATCCCACGTAAACTTTTGCCCCCGAAATTTCTTGCGCCTGTTTAATCCGGAGTGAAGAACTCAAGTTCAAACCAGCAGGTTTCTCCAATAAAACAACAGGACAGGAAGCCATGCACTTGATAGCCACCTCCTCCATCACATGCACCGGAACAGCCACAACCAGCAGATCACATTCGAGCCCCAACCGCTCGACACTGTCCGCTACAACCGGAATGTCGAACTGACGGCTCACGTCCTCCGCCCTCTTGCGCGTTCGGCTATGAATTCCAACCAACTTCACCCCCTTCACATCTGAAAAAGCGCGCGCATGCTCTATCGCCATGTTTCCAGCGCCCACTAATCCCACTCGAATTCCTTCAGCGGACTCCTCTTCATTTACCGAAATCATCATTTTTAGCCAAGCAACTGGTCTCCTGAGAAAAAAGGCAATTAGATTTTTCGCTCAAAATTCATGCCCACTTAAAAATGCGCTCGCGATCAATTGCAGGATCATTCACAGAAACCATACGCATGCCGTTTTCTGCGGAAAAATAGCCTGCTGCGAGAACTTCAATCGCCGCCCTGGCATCTTCCGCCGTTGGGTAATTTCCCCCTTCAAGCAACGCCTTCATCACTTCACTCGTCGGCTCAACCACGGACGCCGGCTCAAGGTCTGACTCCCCCACATCTGCTGACGAATAATACCTCGTAGACGGCATATCCCGATTTTCTTCCTTCCTCAGATTCCAACGCATCCATCCCTCTCCTTCATCGACAGTTAATTGCCCAAAACGCCCCCCGTAGACAACTTGGAGGCCATGCCCCTGATCTGCTCCAGCCTCAATCGTAAAACGCACACCGCTTTTCGTCCGCCCATGTAAGAATCCACCCGGATCAGAAAACTGATCGCCGCGCGGATTGGCCGTCTGTTTTGCCGTTAATTGACAAAAAACCTGCTCAATCCTTTCACCAGACAACTGATGAAACATTTCAATATAATGGAGTCCATTCATAGCCAACCCAAGATTGCCACATACGACAGTCACGCTCCGAAGACCACCAAACGACGGGCGATCTAAAAACTCCTGAACCTTCAGAAAACGATCAGAAAATCGACGATTGTGGTTAATCGCAAGTTGCACTCCGCTCGCACCGCATCGCTCCACCAGAACATCACATTGGCTCACTGAAGTAGAAAGCGGCTTTTCGCAAAGGATCTTCTTAACACCTCGACCGATAGCCGTATTGACCAAATCAAAGTGCGAATCCGCAGTAGTCGCGATCACCACAGCATCCATCTCCGATCGCTCGAAGAACGATACTGAATCAGTGAAACCGATTTCCGCCCCCAAATCAAATGCCCCAAGCACCTCTTTTACAGCCCCCTCACGCGAGTCGAAGATTCCAACAAGAGTGACTTCCAGTTGTTTAAGTGACTCAATGTGCCGCTGCCCCATCGCGCCTAGTCCAATTACACCAATTTTTGGGATCATTTATTTGGAGAAAAATCTTCGCCCCTCAGGTGAAAATGTAAATCAAACGTCATGCAACTTGTAGCCTGATTCAACTATCTCAACCGCAAGAGCTTTTTGTACTATCATTCCTATTTTCGGGTCATCCTTTAGCCATCGGCCTACTGGAGACTCGTCTAAAACCAGTTTAACGTCCCCAAAAGAGGAATTATTACGCCAATCTCGACCGTAATCACTCAGCGAATCAGGAATCAAAATACGTTCAACTTTAACAAAATTGGCTAAAGATTTTAAGCAACTTTCATTTTTTCGGACTAAATCTTCATATCTCACCACTAAGAATCGCCCTTTTGCTCCGTAAGTTACATTTAATTCACGACTGGCGCGGTAGGAGCGCCTCCAAGAATCAATGAATTCTAGATGGGACTCCTGTGACTCACCTTCAAATCGCCTCACGGCCGACGCCACAACGTCCCGGGGATCACGCTGGACGTAAATTGCAGTCAATTCAGGAATTGCTTCGAGCAAATCAGGCAAGCAACGATGAGAAACTGTCGTTTTGTGCCCAACAATTTTAGAATCAATTCCGGCAATGGCTTGAAGGGCAATAGAGTAAAATTCCGACAAATTCGAGAAATCTTCAATTTTGATTTCAAAATGTATCCCCAATTTTTTGTTATCAACACTATTAAATCTTTTCAGAATACCTACTTTCTGTGAATCAGTGAGGCCTTGTTGAAGCGTATCGGCTTCAGACAATTCCCAAATTCGCTCAATATGAAGGTAATCCCGAAAAACAGTTAAATTTTCCTGGGCAGAGAGGAGATTGGCAATCAATGTTGTTCCACTTCGTCTTTCACCAGTAATAATTAATTTCGAGAGATTAAGACCTTGATTGTTTTCCATTATTTCTTTGTCTTTGTTCATGCTTTACGCAAAATATAAAGCCCTGAGATTGCGTTTCTAAAAGTCCCTTAATTATTTTTCGAAATCGTCCTTCAACTCAGAACGAAGTCAAGGACACAAGTCTTTAACCACAAACAGCGATTCTGAAACAGAATTCAGTTTTGAAGGAAATGCGCATTCTTTTCACAAACAACACTCTCGACCAGCCTGCCGGCACAGAGCTTTCGCTCCGTGATGCCGCGACGCGTCTCAAAACCCGGGGCCATGATGTGATTTGCTTTTCCCGGCAGCATGGGCCCGTGGCAGATATCTTAAGCCAGAGCGGTATTCTGACAGTGGGAGAGCTGGGAGAAATCCCGGTAGATTGGGAGCCGGATGTGATTCATGGCCACCACGAATGGGAAACGTCCCTCGCAGCGCTTCGGTTTCCCGAAAGCCCCATTGTATCGTTTTGTCGCGGAGTTCATGCATGGCAGGAGGCCCCTTGCACAGCTCCTAACGTGGTGAAATTTGCCGTCGTGGACACAGGATGTCGGGATCGCCTGATCAATGACGAGCACATTCCCGAATCTGAAATCGAGATGGTTTTGAATGGAATCGACCTGAGTAGATTTCAAGAGCGGACCGAATACCGCCCAAAAGTCGAATCGGTTCTGGTTTTCTCGAACTACGCACGGGATGACAATTACCTAGACCTCATTCGACAAGCCTGTGCCGCAGAAGGCGTTGCCTGCGAAGCGATTGGAAACGGGGTCAACCGCAGCGTAAGCAATCCCGCAACCTTTCTTCAAAAAGCCGACCTGGTTTTTGCAAAGGGAAAAGCCGCCCTCGAAGCCTGTGCATCGGGAGCAATGGTCGTGGTTTGCGATGAGCCCGCTGTCGCGCGTGATTTCGTAACGCCTGAAAATTTCACAACGTCGCGGGAACTTAGCTTTGGCTATCCGCTGATGACAGAACCCCACGACATTGAGATTTATCGCAATTGCATCAAGGGATACAAGCCGGCGGTTGCCAAAGCAGTTTGTCAGCTCGCCCGTGAAGCGGCCGATATCGAACGCACCGTTGATCAACTTGAAACGCTCTATAGCAACGCTGTCGCTACATGGCAGGAGCGACCTGCTGCCGATTTAGCAAAATTCACGCAATGGGCGTCTGTGTTTTTTGAGAAAAAAACAGGAGCTTACAAACTCGGCCGGGACAGTCAGGAAATTTGGCGCAACACGGACGATACCAAAAAACCGGACCGATATTGCGCCCCTTCCACGCCAACTGAAGAGACGGTCGAAATTCACCGAATCATGGACCAGCTCCGCAAATCTAATGGTTTGAAAAACGAACTGAAAGCAGCCCTTAAAAAGATCAAAGAGCTTGAGAGTCAGTCTTCAAATTCTGGAAAAAAAGGCTGGTTCCAAAAATAGGCCTGAGCCTTCAATTCTGCTCTTCGGATCCCTTGAATTTCGGCATGGTTGCATGGCCATCTGCTGAAATCCCGTCCTTTTTCACGACCGCAAACAGGGTCAGCCAGAGTATTTTTAGATCCAACCAGAAATTGTGGTTCTCCACATACCACACGTCCAGTTCGAAACGCTCCTGCCAATCGAGGGCGTTCCGCCCGTTCACCTGCGCCCATCCTGTGATCCCCGGACGAACTTCATGTCGCCGCTTTTGATCATCGGAGTATAACGGCATGTATTCGGCTAAAAGCGGTCGAGGCCCAACCAAACTCATTTCGCCTTTCAGCACATTCCAAAGTTCAGGCAATTCATCCAAACTTGTTTTCCGAAGCCACCTTCCAAATGGAATAAGCCGTTTATCATCTGGCAACAAACCGCCTTCCGCATCCCGCTCATCTGACATCGAGCGGAACTTTACGATTTTAAAAACCTTTCCGTTTTTCCCCCGGCGTGCCTGTAAAAACAGAATCGGTGAGCCCAGCTTC
>CALAHF010000077.1 GCA_937891465.1 uncultured Verrucomicrobiales bacterium
AGCGTGTCGAATTCATCGCCGGAGCCATCGAGATAAAAACAGGCCGACGCGCTGGCATGTTCGAACGCGGTCAGCACATCGCCGGTTTCGCAGGGGTAAATATAGGAGAGCACCAATTCGTAGAATGGAATCGCGCAACACTTACAATTCGAGGCGGCTGGCATTACCCGTAATACGCCGGTCCCGTCCAGCTCAAAGACCCGCCACAAACTGAGATTCCAATCGGCCCGACTTGCGATTGCGGCAAAATCAAGGCATCACTGGCATACTGCGCCAGCACGATGATCTCTTTTAAATTGGTCGTCACGGTTCCATCGCTATCATCCACCACGGCGGTGACTCGGGCCGCGTCTTTTGCTGCTGTCGTCGCATAGGTCCGGATCTCAGGAACGCCGACGATGGTTCCGCCATTCCCAAATCCGTAAACCGCTGTGGAGGTGATCGAATCGCCCCCGGCATCGACCACGATATCGTAGTTCACGATTTGGGTGGTCGGTTCAAATTCAAAATACAACCCGACAACGCCGGAAGTCGCCACCGCCACCGAAGTCGGACCGCTGATTTCCGTCGATGAATATTCAGGCGCGGCACTGCTCAACCCCGCGCCATTTACGACGCCGTATTGCAAAATAATGTTTCCGCTTCCATCGATCGAAGGAGAACAGCCGAATTGATTATTGAATCCGCCGCGACCGGATCCGACCGAAATACTGCGCCCGCCTCCCGGCAATCGATCAATCGTGATCCCGGTTCCCTCGACGATGTAATCATCGTGAACCGATTCCAGATACGGCCCCAGGTCTTTCCAGATCGCGAGGGAACGCGGATTTTTCTCGGAAATATCCGGCAACGCGGGGAGCTGGCCTTGGGTGGTTTTCGGGGCTGCCATGGTTCCGGTTTAAATATCTCCAGGCTTCAAGGCTTGATGAAACGCATAGGTGTCGGTGACGAACCACAAAACCCGAGTTCCATCTTCAGCGGTAATCGGTTTCGCCCGCCGATCCTCGAGCACCCAGCCGCTTGGATAAATCACGATGGCATCCGCCAAACTTGCCCATAAAAACGCGGGCGTTGCCGGGGCATCCGGCGGAGTCACTGCCGTTCCAATCACGGTCAAATCCGGTTCCGTCGTCATCATGTAGGAATCCCGCAGGCCGATGTTTCGATCCGCGACCTCGGCTTTCACTGCTCCGGCTGTGCCTGGGATTCCTGAAATGGAACTCCCCGAAGTCGTAAACCGTCCCGAGCTCATGTCCTCGCGAACGTATCCCGGTGCGGTAGCTCCGAGGAAACCCCGATAATTCACGGCGGCGGTATAGTCGCCATCTCCTTCGGCTTTCCAATTCACGCCAGTCACAAACATTTTTGTGTGAGTCCCATGAGTCTGACCACGTTCGATCGGGCCAGCCCGTAAATCCGTGCAGGCCGCCACAAAATACGTGACCGAGCCCGTCCAAAAACCGCGTTCATCCTGAACCCATCCGGTTCCCTCCAATTCGGTGAGAGTATCGGCGACTCCTCCGCCATGGGTGATTTGCTCTGCTGGTGCTGCCATAAACTTATTGCGCTGTTAAATTTTCAATGGCGGTGGCGGTTCGTTCGTTCGCGACGAGCTGCTTTTCCGCCACGCTTAAATGGCTGTCTTTCGCTTTCCCAATCGGCACCTTGTTATCGGATCCGACTTCGTTGGAAACCTTATCGAGTAACCCTTTATTTCCGATCCGTTCCTGCAAGGCGTCGCCCGCGTCGAGGTTTGAGAACGTGGCCGCTTCATCGAGCCCGCCAAAACTTCGCCGGGTGAGTCGCTTCTCATCGTCTCTCTTCTTGTAGATTTTACTCCGGCCCGCATCTGCCCCGTTCGCCGCTGCTCGGTCGGCGGCATTGGCCCGTTCTTTCAAATCCGCCGTTTCTTTGGCGAGAACCAGAGCTTCCGCTTCAGAAATCCCAAGCTGTTGCGCGATCGACGCCGCATCCCGCCGGATGTCGAGCGCCTTCTGCATCGCGTCCGCCTCGGCATCGTTTCCCTTTGCCCGCAGCCCCAAAATCTGCTGTTCTAAATCGAATTCTTCCCGCTTTTTCGCCAAAATCGCGTCTCGCTCCGCTGCTTCGTTGCTGACCTCTTCGGCCTCTTTCTGGACGTCCACTATTTCTTTTCCTTTTGCGAGCGCCTCGTCCCATTTACGGGCTTCGGTTTCTGCAATTCGCTTGGAAATTGCCTCTATTTCCTTTTCAAGAATGAGCGCGGCCTTCAGTGATTCCAAATCCGCAACTTGAGCCACCGAATCTCCGGAAGCCTCCGCTCCGGCAACATCGGCGCGAAGTTCGTCTGTATTATTAACCCAGGCATCTTGCAAAACCCCGGCGAGATCGCCTTCTAGTTTGGCGAGTTTATCCGCATCGCTCAATCCATCAAAATCAAGTTTGTCCACTTCATCCTGGAGTTTGCCGCTGCTCAACAATTCGCCAGCCGCAAGTGCTTCCGCCTCCGCGATTTGAATCCGTTTATCGCTTTCGGCTTTAGCTTTAGCGGTAAGTGCTTCCTGAGCATCTTCCTCGATCAGCCGCGCCTGGGTTGCCGCATAAAAATTCCCGTAATCAGCGAGCCCCGCTTCCATCGCTTCGAATTGCTTCACCAATTTAATCAGGAGTTTATTGTCCCCCCCTTGCATGGCTTTGTCCGCTTGATCAACCAAATCTTTAATCTCCTCTTTCAGAGCTTCCGCCGACGCAACAAAATCCCCCTCGCGCACCAAATCCTCCCAATTCACACTGGCACCTGCCTCTCTGACCATTTCAGCAAGATCGGCAAATCCATCCGCATAATAATCAAGTATTGTTCCCGAGATGGATTCCACCCCGAGCTTTTCGCCGAGTGCCATATTCAATTGAGAAATCCCATCCTTTAAGTTTTCCAACGAATTTCGCGCCGTGCTTCCCGCCCGTTCCAAATTGCCCAACGCTCCCACCGTTTTCGCAATAAATTCCTCTGCTGAAACCCCGAGCTTTTGAATATCTCCCGCGACAGCCGTTCCAAAGGCTTCTTTCATCACTGACCGGATCTGCGGAACCCGTTCGGCGATCTGATTGATTTCTTCGGCTGAAATTTTACCTTTCGACGCAATTTGAGTCAGCGCCAGGATAACTCCATCCAGATCCGCCTTGCCTTTACCGGCTGCCGCCAACGCGTTTCCGAATTGCTCGATGGCTTCCCGCGATTGAGATGCCGAAATGCCCGCCGCTTGCAACCGAACCGATCCCTCAATCGCTTCCTCAAATCCTAATCCCGGGAGCTTCGCCGTTTCCCGCAACGCATTTAATTGATCATCAAGGGTTTCCGTTCCGTCAGATACCGTCTCGAGTGAAACTTTCAATTCCTCCAGCCGGAGGGTACTTTCAAAAATCGCGCCGCCCCATTTTGCAAGCCCTCCCACCGCGAGAGCCGGACCCGCCAGTTTGCCAATCGATTTGAATGACTTCGAAAAACCGCCCTCAA
>CALAHF010000078.1 GCA_937891465.1 uncultured Verrucomicrobiales bacterium
CTTCGCGACCAGCGCGTTTGGCGAGGTTGAGCGCGGGGAAATCATCAAATCGCGGTTTTTCGAAATCGAGTTTTGCCAACGCGGCGAAATCGAGCGGTTCAAGGGTATTGGCGACGCGTTCGGGCCAGGTCACGGCGTATTGAATCGGAAAGCACATGTCAGTCGTGCTGAGCTGCGCAAGAATCGAGCCGTCAATGAATTCCACCATGCTGTGAACGATGCTCTGAGGGTGAACGATGACGTCGACGCGGTCCATCTCGACGTCGAAAAGCCAGCGGGCTTCGATCATTTCGAGGCCCTTATTGAAGAGCGTTGCGGAATCGATCGTGATTTTGCGGCCCATCTCCCACGTGGGGTGTTTCAGGGCTTGTTCGAGAGTGACTGTGGCGAGTTCCTCAGCCGGGGTTTGACGAAAAGGGCCGCCGGATGCGGTGAGAATTAATCTGGATACGTCTTCGGACTTTTTACCTTCGAGGCATTGGAAAATGGCGTTGTGCTCAGAATCGACAGGCAAAACATTGACGCCTTTTTCGCGGGCAGCAGTCATGACGGCTTCACCGGCCATGACGAGAATTTCTTTGCTGGCAACGGCGATGTCTTTGCCTGCTTCGATCGCAGCAAGTGCCGGGCGAAGGCCATCGATGCCGACAATGGCGATGAGAATCATGTCGGCCTCGGGCAAGGTCGCGAGTTCGATCATTCCCTCGGGGCCCACGCCGGTTTTGACATTTCCGGAAAGGCCATCGCGCAGTTCACCGAGGCAGGATTCGTCGGTGAGAGAGCAATTTTTTAC
This sequence comes from uncultured Verrucomicrobiales bacterium, assembly GCA_937891465.1. Classification (GTDB taxonomy): domain Bacteria; phylum Verrucomicrobiota; class Verrucomicrobiia; order Verrucomicrobiales; family DEV007; genus JABDJT01. The sequence goes on from CALAHF010000078.1 coordinate 794, forward strand.
CGAAAATTCAGCACATTGCTCAGCAAGTCGTTTCGCGCTGCGATTTGCCGCGAGCCCAATGACTTCCATCCGTTCAGGAATATCACTAGCGACTTTGAGGGCGCTTTCACCGATCGATCCGGTGGAGCCGAGAATGACGAGTTTCTTCGGAGGAGGAGAATCGGACATAGAAAATTAGGAGATAATCAGCAGATATACGTAAAGAATCGGTGCGGTGAAGAGCACGGAATCGATCAGGTCGAGGACGCCGCCGATGCCGGGCATTTTGTGGCCGGAGTCTTTTGCTTCTAGGCTGCGCTTTAAGATGGACTCGGCCAAATCTCCGAGGACCGCAACGAGTGCGAGAGCAACGGCGAGAATCGAAGCGTGCAGGGGAGTGATCAGTGGAATTTTTTCTCCGAATAGAAAATACGCCCCGAAGCTGGCGATGAAGGCAAATAGGATCGCGCCCCCAAATCCCTGCCAGGTTTTTGCAGGGCTGACATGAGGGACCATTTTGTCGCGGCCGATCAGTGAGCCCACAGCATAGGCACCCATGTCGGTGAACTTGGTGACCATCAGGAGATACAGCACGTAAAAGTGAGCTGAGTAATTTCCCGTGGTGTCTTTTAAATCGTCGAGGAGGAGGATTTTTGGAACGAAAGCGAACAGGATCACGATGTAGATGAATCCGAAAATGGTCGCGGAGATTTCATCTAGCGTTCGAAAGCCTTCAATTGGGGCGCGGAGTCGTTCGAGGACCACGCAAATCACAAGCGCGGCGATGGCGAGCCCGTCGAGGTCGACCAGCCAATCAGGTTCAAATCCCCAGTGCCTCGCAAACAATAGGCCGAAATAGGCAATCGTGACGCCGTAGGTCTGCCACTGAAAGCGGCGGAATCCAATGATGGGGAAGAGACTGAAGTATTCGAAAAGCCCTAGCAAAACGATGGTACCGGCGATGGCGAAAAACAGCCAATCAATTGCAAGCCAGAAGGCGACCACGAAAAATGCCCACAAGCATAATGTGCTAATCAGTCGGCTACCGAACACCTGCTTCTTGGTGGGTTTCGGATCGGAAGTGGGTGAAGAATCGGCAGACATTTGAACGGACAAATTCGCTGCCAAGGAAACAGGGTCAGGCACGGCTTGGCAATGCCGAAATTCAGGAATTTGCGTCGCATTCGGGGATGCGAGTTCATCAAGTTTGCCGAAATCGGGATCGCATTGGGACCTTGGGGCGGAAATATGTTGAGGGAAATAGATCCGTTTTTCAGGGGCTCACGTAAGACTCAATCACTAGAAGGCAACCTAGGACAGAAACTAAAAATAAAATAAATATGAAAACGTTAACCAAACTCACCTCCTCCACTCTCGCAATTCTTGCTGTCGCAGGACTAACTGTATCTGCGGTCGCTGATCATCACGAAAAAAATATCGTGGAAGTCGCAGCCGGAAATAAAGATTTCTCAACACTTGTCGCAGCAGTAAAAGCCGCGGGACTTGCTGAGACGCTTTCTGGAAAAGGACCGTTTACGGTTTTTGCACCAACGAATGCAGCATTCGAAAAGTTGCCTGAAGGCACCGTTGAAATGCTGCTGAAGCCGGAAAACAAAGAGAAACTCGTCGCGATTCTTACTTACCACGTGGTCCCTGCGAAAGTGATGGCTGCGGATGTAAAGACGATGATGGCTCCTACCGTAAATGGTGCTGAGGCCAGCGTTAAGGTAGAAGACGGCAAAGTCATGATCGATGGCGCGACGGTTACAGCGACTGACATTGAGGCAACTAATGGTGTCATTCACGTGATCGATTCGGTCATCATGCCAAAAGAATGATTTGGATGATTTCGGGCTGACTTTTCCGGTTCACGGAAGAGGTGCAGTCCGTTCCCCTCCCACATGCCTCCCGCTCCATAGTGAGGCGTTCAATAAACACCGGCTCTGTTTTCAGAGGCGGTGTTTTTGTTTTCGTGAATTGAGTTGCGGAAATCAGAGGTTCGAAAACCACTTTTCCAACGCTTCAGAACGATCAGGGAAATTCCCTTTACCTGGCAGTTTGAGCTTCAATGGCCCCAACTTCAGGCGTTTCCCGGAACTGGGCTCGCGCAGGTCAAGTGGATCAATCGCAACAGCATCTTCAGCGATTTTATCAAGCGTATTCGAACCGATTGATGAGTCTGGTCCTGATGAAAAAGAAAACGGCAGGCCGGTCAATTGATGAACGATCCAAGCGCATACCGCGTTGTCGCTTCGAGCGGCGTGAATGCGAGCCGTGCCACGTTTTTTCGTAACACGTGCGAGATGGAGGGCACGCCGCGCCTGCGAAAAGAAGAATTCAGTGTCGATGCCGGATCCCAGTTTGCCGCGTAAATCGAGGATTTCCTTAACGGTCTCAGGTTGGTTTTCCCATTCAGCTTCTAAAACGAGTCCGTCGGGGAAAAATTCGATTTCTCCAGCCCAGTTGGGAAAAACTGCAGATGTGTTTCTCTTATCGATTTTTCGTGCTGACGTTGCCGCCATGACTTCGATGACATCGGCATGATTGCTGGCGGCATATGCGACTTCTTCGAGAACGGATTCGCGATCCCAACGATTCGCTGAACTCGACACAGGGAATTGATCAGTGAGAAATAAAATCGGTGGGTTTTCAGGAATATCAGCCGGTTCCGGCATGACCGATTCAAATTTCTCGATGAGTTGATTCGATGTGATTTTCAGTTCAAAAATCGATTCCGAACGCTCGCGACCGTAAAGTCCGTAAGCTCGAGCTTTCGGTCGATCGTAATGCAAAACCGCGAGGGCGTTGGCGAGTTCTTTTTCGTTGCCCGGCTCAACGAGAAGCCCGGTTTTTTCGTGAACTACCATTTCAGGAACGCCCACGAGACGGGTTGAAACAATCGGCAATCGGCAGCCCATTGCTTCGGTAATCACGGTGGGTAAAATGTCGCTGGCGCCTTTGGAATCAACGATGCAGGCAAGGGCAAAACAGTCCGAATTTTGCAGGGTCGCTTTGACTTGCTCCTGGCTCAAAATGCCAGCGAGTTTGACTTCTTCAGTCAGTTGGAGGTCAGCGATTTGTGCCTCGAGCGTTTCGCGAAGCGGGCCATCACCAACAATCGTGAGTTCGAATGGAATCTGGCGACCTTTCAGTTGCGCGCAGGCGGCGATGAGGTGGTTGAAGCCTTTGAAATCGATGAGTCGCCCGATCGACACAATCTTGAATGGACCGGTATTCGAAATAGGAGCCTGCGGGAATTGGCTCATGTCGATGCCGTTGTAAATTCGGCTGATTTTCTCGGCAGATTCCGGGCAAGTTTCGCGAAGTAAGTTTGATGAAAAATCACTGACACCGACCACGAATTCCGCTTCGCGGCACATTTCACGGAGAAGGTCATCGCTCCCCAAATCGATCATGAAATCCTGAGCATGCGGGGTAAAGCTGAACGGAATTCCTGACCACTTCTTGATAAACAACGCCGTATGCGTCGCGCGGTTTGCAAAGTGAACGTGGAAATGCTGAACGCCACGTTTTTTGAAAAGCTCTGCAAAATAGAGCGCGTTGCGGGCGCGGATTTCAGCTTTAAAAGACGGGCCGTATTCAGAATTGTGCCATGCAATCAAGTCGCCAAATCGTTCTTTCCAGGTGCCATCAGCTTCAGCTTTTTCCTTAAGCCGAGAGAGAACGGATGAGGTCGGCGGATAAAAAACATCCGCTTCGAATTGATCAAATCGTTCGTGCCGAAAAGGATTGGGCGGCGGATTGATCGATGCGATATCGAGATCAAAATCCTGAGATTCCAGCGCCAGCATTTCCGAATCGCAGAAGGTCTGCGAAACGACTGGATACCGTGAATACAGGTAGGCGATTTTTCGTTTTTCAGGTGAAGACACGGGCCAAGTCTAGCAACGAGTTGCAGAAAGGAAAGCTGGAGATTTGAGATTTCCTGCTGCAAAAAATATCGCAGTGGGAGAGGTTTTTTCGAAAAGCTTCGAAACCATTTTCCCGCCCATGGGTTTGTTCTGATATGAAACTCATATCCTCCTTTTCAATTCTGGCGCTCGTGGCAACGGCGGCTTTTGCGCAAGGCACCCGGCCGACTGACATCGGCGCGAGCCCCCAGCCAATCGGTGATGCCGGTATCATGTGGTATACCACGTGGGACACCGCGAAGGCGGAAGCGAAGCGTTCAAATCGACCGATTTTCTTTATGGCAGCTGCCGCGACTTGTTCCGGCATATCGGGCGTGTTCTGACCCGGTTACACCAATACGCAGAACAGTTTGTTCTCGAATAAAGAGTTTATCGAAGCATCACGAAAGTTCGTTTGTGTTCGTCTTGAATCTTATGAAAGCCTTGAGCATCAGGATTTGGTTCGTTCGTTTTTAGGTGGTCGTTTTGAGAATACGGCATTTTGCATTCTTGCTCCTGATGCTGAAGAGCGCCTTTCAGGAACAGGTCGCAGTCCGAATCAGGGATTGGCTTCGGGTCGAGGTCCCGGGCGGAAATCTGGCGATGACGGGGTGATTGAATCTATGGAGAAAATTGCGAAATCATATCGTCCTCGTGGGAAAGAGAATGAGATGACGTTACAGGATTTCCATACCTTTCGTCAGGCCTTGAACGTTGCTTCAGGGGATCAGCGATTGCTTCTTTTTGTTTCCGCTCCCGAGGCTGATCAGGCAAAAGTAAAAGAGGCCTTGAAGCCGGTGTTTGCTCACGAAGACGTGATCGGAAAGTTTCATCTCGATTTTGCAGATGCTGCGGCTGATGAAAAATGGGGCGATTTGATCAAAAAATCGCCTTCGAAGCCAAGCATCGTGTTGATCCATGCGGACGAATTTGGTCAATCAGGTCGCGCGATCGATGAATTACCACTGAACGCCAGCCCTAAGGACATCAAAGATGCGTTATTAAAGGCGAACGAAGGATTCGCCGTTGCCGAAGTGCGCAAAGACTACGGCGATCATGTTTCGGCTGGACGTCGCGAAAGAATCCATTTCGAGAATGAAATGGAATACGGTGAAGACCGTGATGGTGACGGTGAGATCGATCATCGTGGTGGTGATGGCAAAAGCGGCAAGGGAATGAAAGGGAAGGGTGGAAAAGGAAAAGGTCGCCCGCAGGAGTGATCTGGTTTGATCTTCTTTTTTGGACACT
>CALAHF010000079.1 GCA_937891465.1 uncultured Verrucomicrobiales bacterium
GAACCAACCCTATCAGTTCGTTCTGAATCCAAAAAATCTCACTTCATTTAAATTTTCAATTTAGTTGATTTAGCCCAGAAATTGTGGTTTTTCATAGCTTCCTCTCCAACACCTGCCCCCCAATCCCCATGTGGGAATATTTCAAAAAATTTCCAATTCTCCCGCTGATCATTGTCAGCATTCCGTTGATCCGCCTGAATAAGCTCGGTTGGCCCGGGTACACCGCGTTGGCGCTGGCAACGGTCTGGTTTTGCGTCTCGCTTATTCGATGGCTCATGCACTGCCGTGATCTGCGGAAACAAGAGCGGGTCGAAAACGCGCATTTCCCCGAGGAAGGCGCTATCGGAGGAGATCCTCTGATTTCGCTGGTTTACTTTCTCGATGAGGCGCGGGAGGCGGATGAAGAAAAAATCCGCGATTGTTTTTCACGTGCGCTGGAAATTAAATTTGATCCTTCCGATGAAAACGCGAGTGAGTTCGTGCTCGATATCAATCCGCCGAAAATGTCGAAAGGTGATCGAATCCAGCATTTCATGGTTCGGATACCCAGTGGTTTGTTCAACGTGTTGATTTCGAAAGATCCGTATATTGAAAATCCGAAAGAATTTGCCAAGGAATCGATTCGCGATAAGCGGCTTCGCTCGGCAGTGGAACGCCATGGCGCGTGGATTTCGGTGGATTTGATGGGCGAAAAACCGGTCGCTGAGAGACGTGACGAAGCGTATCAGATTATCGGAAAAGCCCTGGCGGCGATGGCCGGTCCTGATTGCCTCGCGATTTACAGCCCTGAATTGCAGCGTTGCAACGAGTTTGATCTAAATCTCATCGACGTTCTCCAATCGAACGATCCCCTGGCGCTTTTTGACGAACCGACTTTCGAGCCCGTCATAGAAGTTTCCGAAGATGACCCACGCATGTCAGCTGCCGTCGAAGAAGCAATCGAGCGTTGGGATGAGTTTGTCGTCGCATTTGCCAAGCGAACGGATCCCGAAGACGATCGCTACATTGTGAAAGTAGAGTTTTGTGAAGGGAGCCGATCCGAGTTCATGTGGGTCCTGGTTACCGGTTTAGAAAACGAAAAAATCATCGGTTCGCTGATGAACGATCCTCACGAACTGGTGGGCGTGCATCGTGGCTCCCCGGTTGAAATCAATCTGGACCGGCTGAACGATTGGATTTGTCCCGGAGACGATGAAGAAGCGATGGGTGGATTTACCCTGAAAATTCTAACAGAAGAAGACTGATTTTTTTCTGGAAAAGCGGGCCAACACGGTTCAAGGTCGCATTCCTTTCCAAAGGCCAACATGGCGGAATTGGTAGACGCACCGGACTTAAAATCCGTTGATTATTGCAATCGTGCGGGTTCGATTCCCGCTGTTGGTATC